>CBIHQM010000026.1:0-28249 GCA_966211885.1 uncultured Chryseolinea sp. | reverse complement strand
GTGCGCTATCCACGGGATTCCTTGGGCCACACGCGAAGCTCGAGGAAACTTGTGCCTGCGGAATGACGTGCGTTCGCTCAACGCGCAGCGGTGCTCCCCGGGCAGAATCAATGCCCACCCCAATCCAGGAAACCAGGACAGCCGGAAGGCCATAAAAAAAGGAAGGCTTTAACCTTCCTTTTTTTATGGCTTATATAAAAAGCGAATTACGCCTTCAAGAATTTCATGGCCTTGGTCTTCACCATATCGCGGTCGGCGGTAATGGTGGGGTCGCTGTAAACGTGTTGGGAAACTTCCGCTACGACGCCTTTCTTGAAACCGAGTTTTTCGGCGATGTGTTCGCAGAAAACGATCTCGCTGCGGAATACCTGTCCGTCCATTTTCATGAGTTGGATGAGGTAGTAAAGATGTTCGAACTTCTCGTCGTTGGTTAACGTATCAATACTGCCAATGGGTTTGGGGCTTGCCAGCATGGCATCCACTTCTTCTTTGCTGATGCCGTTGGCTTTGCCGATGGTATGGATCAGTTTGGATTCGCGCGAGGCCACGTTGCTGTCGCTGGCGGCGAGGTTGATCAGAACGTTTAATTCTGCTTTCTTGTCAAAAATCATGAGGCTCAGTTTGTTTTTGGAGTACAAATGTTAGAAAATGTACATTCATTTTTACTGTAAAATACGATGTTTTCGTACATCGACAAAATAATTTGCCACATCTGGCCGGGATGCAACCCTTATATTTGCGCCCGGTCTTTAGGTTAAATATCATTGCTATATGAAGAATTTATGGGCTATAATCTTACTTGTCGGGTCGACCACCCTAATCCAGGCACAATCGCAGACCCGCGCCTTGGGCAGCTTCTCGGGCGTGAAAGTCGCCGAAGGGGTCGACGTTTACCTGACCAAGGGTGACAAGGAAAGCGCCAGGGTGGAGACGGACGGCATCGCGCCCGACAAGGTGATCACCGAAGTTTCGGGAAGCTACCTCAAAGTGCACATGCGCGACGAGAGCCACGGCCACCATGGCACGGTGAAAGTGTATGTCACCTATGTCAAGATCGACAAGCTATCGGCCAGCTCGGCCGGCAGCATATATTCCGAAGGCACCATTCAAGCCTCGACCCTGGAGATCAGCACCTCCAGCGCCGGCAACGTGGAAGTTGCCGTGAATGCCGAAAGCGTGGACATCAGCGCCTCCAGCGCGGGTGAGGCCGAAATAAAAGGTAAAACCAAGTCCCTCAACGTCGACGCCAGCAGCGCCGGGGAGATCGATGCCTACGACCTCGAAGCCGAGAACGTGACCGCGGGGGCCAGCAGTGCCGGATCCATCCGCATCAACGTCAGCGATGCCCTCACCGCCAAGGCCAGCAGCGGTGGCAGCATCCGCTACCGCGGCAACCCCAACAAGTCCATAACCGACTCCAGCAGCGGTGGCTCTGTGAAGAAGTCGAGCTAGAAAATATTCAAAAAACCATGTCCTGACGCTAATCTCCTGACCGGAGGTTAGCGTTACCTTTATGTATGGGCTCCACCTATTTCACCGCCGACAAACACTTCTGGACCATCCTCCTGGTGATCCTCTTCCGATATGTTTTCCTGGCCTCGCTGGGCTTCCTGCTCTACTATGTGATCTTCCGGAAGAAGGTCTTTTACAAAAAAATCCAAACCAAGCTTCCCGCCAACCGCGACTATTATAGAGAGATCGGCTACTCCCTCATCACGGCCGTGGTCTTTGCCCTCATCGGCTATGGCGTGTTTGGCACGCCGTTCGTGAAATACACCCAGACCTATTGGAAGATCGGCGACTATGGCACGGGTTATTTTGTCGTCAGCATCTTCCTGATGATCCTCTTCCACGACGCCTATTTCTACTGGACCCACCGTTGGATGCATGGCAAAGGCGTCTACAAGATCGTGCACCGTGTCCACCATTTATCGACCAACCCATCCCCGTGGGCCGCCATGGCGTTTCACCCGATCGAGTCGGTCATCGAGGGGGGTGTCATTGCATTTATTGCGATCCTGTTCCCCGTACATCCACTGGCCATTGCCATTTTTCTGTTGTTTATGATGGTCTATAATGTATACGGCCACCTCGGTTATGAGCTTTATCCAAAGGGATTCTCAAAAAGCATCATGGGAAAATGGATCAACACATCCGTCAACCACAACCTCCACCACCAGACGTTCCAAGGCAACTACGGACTCTATTTTCTGTGGTGGGACCGTTGGATGGGGACGTTGCATGCGCAATATGATGAGCACTTTGAAGAGGTAGGGGGTAGGGTCAGGAGCCAAAATTCAGTAGCCAGTAGTCAGTAGCCAGTAGCCAGTAGTCAGTAGCCAGTAGTCAGAATTCAGCAGCCGGCGCCAGTGCATTTATTCTGTTGGGCTTCGGCCGGATTTAGTGGCCCTTGGTGATAGCGTTGTAATCCGGTGATGGATTTGGATGATCTGTGGAGACAGGTTTGCCAAGGCCTTAACTCAGTCGAAGGTCTGACGTGTGGATGCAGCAACAGATCATAACAAAAATATAATAGACGGTAGCCAGCCAAACGCCCTTAGAACTGATTAAACTCCTCATACCGACGGCGCCCCATAATTTCCAACTCCAGGCCCCTAAATTCTTGAACCCCTGGCTACTGGCTACTGAATACTGGCTCCTAGAATGCCGAGAACAAGCTACTGGCTCCTGGCTCCTGAATTCTGGCTCCTGACCCTCGAAACTCCAAAAAAACCATCCCAGCCCTTAAAAAATAACCCCAGCGCAAACGTGTTCTTAACAAAAAATTAAAATTGTGGTTGCGTTTTTAACGGTGTCTCGAAAATTCCGATAGATTTGGAAACAAATAGATCAAAATTACAACCACCTATGGCGCATTTACGATTCGATGCTCTTAAGAAACTGAGCGAACGTACCCCTGTACATGTAGACCTGCCCAGCCCCAATGTTTCCAAATTTTATGGAGAACTTGTTTTCGGCTCGGAGCAGATGCGTGGAACCCTGGCCCCTGCTGTATTTAAAAAAGTAAGCCAGGCCATTAAGAACCACGAAAAAATTGATGAAGCAACCGCCGACGCAGTAGCCTCTGCTGCAAAATCCTGGGCTATGGCCAAGGGTGCGTCGCACTTCACCCACTGGTTCCAACCCATGACGGGCGGAACGGCCGAGAAGCACGATTCGTTCTTCGACGCGCTTTCCGGCATCGAGAAATTCAAAGGCAGCGAGCTGGTTCAGCAAGAGCCCGACGCTTCTTCCTTTCCCAGCGGTGGTATCCGCAGCACGTTCGAAGCCCGCGGCTACACGGCCTGGGATCCTACGTCGCCCATGTTCCTCTACGGCTCTACTTTGTGTATCCCCACCATCTTCGTGTCCTACACCGGTGAAACACTGGATGCCAAAGCACCTCTCTTAAAAGCATTGAAAGCGGTTGACCTGGCTGCGGTAAAAGTTTGCCAGCTCTTCGATAAAGACATTCAACACGTGGTTGCTTCCCTCGGTCCCGAGCAAGAATATTTTGTCGTAGACAAAGCCTTGTTCGATGCCCGTCCCGACCTGGTGATGGCCGGCCGTTCTGTATTCGGTCACGCCCCCGCCCGCGGTCAGCAAATGGAAGATCACTATTTTGGATCGATCCCTCCCCGCGTTTACGATTTCATGAAAGAGTTTGAGATCGAATCCTGGAAGTTGGGTATTCCCGTGCGCACGCGTCACAACGAAGTGGCTCCCAGCCAATTTGAAGTAGCGCCCCTGTTCGAGGAAGTGAACGTGGCCAACGACCACAACCAATTGATGATGGACGTGATGAGCCGCGTAGGCGAGAAGCACAACCTGAAGATCCTCTTCCACGAAAAACCTTTCGCCGGCCTCAACGGATCCGGTAAACACAACAACTGGTCGCTCATCACCGACACCGGTGTGAACTTATATGCACCCACCAGCAGCGCCCGCGACAACCTCATGTTCCTCACGTTCTTCATCACCACGATCAAGGCCGTACACGAACACGCCGACCTGCTGCGCGCCAGCATCGCCACCCCGGGCAACGACTTCCGCCTCGGAGCCAACGAAGCACCTCCCGCCATCATGTCCGTATTCATCGGTTCGCAAATGACCGCTGTGTTGGATGAGTTGGAGAAAAAAGGAAATGTGAAGATCGAGAAGGGCGACAACATGTACATGAAACTGGGCATCGACCAGATCCCTGAGATCATCCTCGACGCTACAGACCGTAACCGTACATCGCCGTTTGCCTTCACCGGAAACAAGTTCGAGTTCCGTGCCGTAGGAGGAAGCGACAACTGCGGTACCGCCATGACCGCCCTGAACACGATCGTAGCCGACCAACTGGAGAAATTCTTCGAATCGGTGACGAAAGAAATCGAAAAAGGCGAAGAGAAGAGACTGGCCATCGTGAACGTGCTGCGCAAATACATCAAGGAATCCAAAGACGTTCGTTTCGAAGGCGACGGCTATTCGGAAGAGTGGGTGAAAGAAGCGGCCAAGCGCAAACTGGGTAACGTGAAGAACATGGTTCACGCACTCGATGCTTACACGACCAAGAAATCGGCCGACTTGTTTGAGAAACACGGTGTGATGTCGCACAAGGAAAACGAAGCCCGCGTGGAGATCAAACTGGAATCCTATATCAAGCGTGTGCAAATTGAAGCCCGCGTGATCGGCGACCTGGCCATGAACCACATCGTTCCCACCGCCATCAACTACCAAACCAAGCTCATCGAAAATGCCAACGGTTTGAAAGGACTTGGCGTGGACAACAAGACGGTGGTTCAGACGATCAAGGAAATTTCCGGACACATCGATACCATCAAGAACAACGTACGTGCCATGATCGAAGAACGCAAGCGCGTGAACAAGATCACCGACACGCACAAACGCGCCATCGGCTACTGCGACGACATCAAGGAGAAATACTTCGAGGTGATTCGCGATGCCGTGGATAAACTGGAATTACTGGTGGACAATGAAGATTGGCCATTGGTGAAGTACAGAGAGTTGTTGTTCCTCCGCTAGAACTCGAATAACTTTCCATACCTAAACCTAGACCTGTAGATTGAAAACGGATCCCTTACCCGGATCCGTTTTTTTGTTTTTTAGGGGTTGTCGCTATACCTTGATGGGCAAAATAAAATACCCTGATGTACATCCAGAAATTCCTTTTTTGCCTGGCCTGCATGCTCCTCGCCGGAGCTGTCGTCGCCCAGAAGAAGATCCAAAAGAATATTGAAAAGATCGTCACCGCCCCCGACGCGCTGGCCCACCTCACGTTTCTGGCCGCCGACGAAATGCGTGGCCGCGACACGGGCTCGCCCGAGATCGACATGGCCGCCAACTATCTGAAGACGCAGTTTATTCAAAATGGAATTGCCCCGGTGGAAGGAAACAGCAACGGCTATTTTCAGGATTTCCCAATGGAAAAGATCATCCCGCCGGTAGCGGGGTCTTTTGTATTGGGAGGTACATCGTTCGCCTGGAAGGAGGACCTGATGCCCTTGAATGGGGTTGGGGCCAACCTGCAAGGCGATGTCGTTTTTGTGGGATACGGAACCCCCCAGGATTTCGAGACCTATGACGTCCGCGGCAAAATTGTGGTGGCGCTGGCCGGCTCGCCCGAAACGGTAAGGCCCCTGCGCGCACTGCTGCGCGAGTCTCCGGTGAAGAACAAGTTGGCCGCGGCGCACGGTGCGCTGGCCTTGGTTGAGGTGATGGCCCTGCAGGGGATGCCCTGGGCAGCCGTGCAGAGCTATTTTTCGGCAACCCGCATTGTGCTGAAAAATGATCCGTCGCAACCGCTTTCGCATGTTGTGTTACGCAACAGCGAATCGCCGGCGTTAAAAGCATTTATGGAATCTCATCAGGCAAAAGGTGCACTGGAAGTGAAGGGCATTTCCTCAAAACTCATCCGTGGACGCAACGTGGCCGGCATCGTCCGGGGTACAGACGCCACCCTAAGCCAGCAATGGGTGGTGGTGAGCGCACACTACGATCACGTGGGCGTGAAACGCAACGACACACCGGACTCCATCTACAACGGCGCCCGCGACAATGCCATTGGCACGGTGTCGCTATTGGAGGCCGCGCGCTTTCTCAGTCAGCATCCGCCGAAACGATCGGTGTTGTTCCTGGCTTTCACGGCCGAGGAAAAGGGACTCCTGGGAAGCGAATGGTATGTGAATCACCCCCTGATGCCCCTGGAGAAAATGGTGTTTGATCTCAACGCCGACGGGGGCGGCTACAACGATACGAGTATCGCTACCGTTGTCGCCCTGAACCGCACGTCCGTGGATAAACAAATGCAGGAGGCTTGTGCGGCGTTTGGGTTGGGCTTGGGTGGAGACCCGGCGCCGGAACAGACGCTGTACGACCACTCCGACAATGTCAACTTTGCCATCAAGGGCGTGCCCGCCGCCAACCTGTCGCCGGGAGTGAAGGCGTTTGATGAAGCGTTGATGAAATATTATCACCAGCCTCCGGATGAAGTGAGTTCATTGGACATGACCTACCTCGAAAAATTTTTCAGAGCCTTCGCGCTGACCACGTTTCGGATCGCCGACGACAAAGCTTTGCCGGTGTGGATCAAAGGCGATAAATACGAAGAGGCGGGGAAGAAATTATATGGCGCGCGTTAACGCATAGCCTTTAGCGCCAAGGAATCTTTTTGAACCATTTTTAAAATGGCGTCGTGGATGAGTTCGGGGTTGCTCCAGGGCACGAAGTGATCCATGTCGTCCTTGAATACAAATTCCACCGGGGCATTCACCAACATTTTTTTGGCAAAGTCTGCATTGGCCGCGGGCACCAGCGAATCTTTTTTTCCCTGGATCACGATGACCGGGCAAGTGATGTTGGACCACAGCGGCAGCATCTTTTCCAACTCGGGTTTCAATTGATAGATCTCTTCATTGGAGGCGCGGAACGAACGCGGCAGAATCCAACTGAGGAAGGGGGTGGCCAGCGGTGCGCGGAACCAGGTTTCGTTGGGTTCCAATTCCGGATCGATGGAGCCGGCCACAATGATGAGTCCATCCACTAGCGAAGGATAGTCAATGGCCATCCGCGCAATGAGCGGCCCACCCAACGAGTGACCCACCAGGATGATGGGGCGATTCTTTTTATATTCTTCCAGGAGTGGCTTCAGGATCTCTCCTTGTTTTTGCAGGGACGTTTCGCCGTTTCCAAAATTGGAGTATCCAAATCCAGGGCGGTCGGTGGTAATTAAAAAAGCACGATGCAGGAGGGACGTGTCGGCTAGAAAATCGATGAAGGCGCTGAGGGAGCCCGGTGATCCGTGCACAAAAAGTACCAGCGGTTTCAGGGAGTCGCCCGCGCAGACATAGTGCATGTTGCGGAAGCCGGCTTTGTAGGTGAGCTGTTTGGCGGAGACGTGTTTCTCTTTAAAATACGTATCGATCTCGCTGGAGCTCATCCGGAAGGTCATGCACGAATGCGACACGATCATCACTGTTGCAAACAGGAACAGGAAGAACCAGCGCAATTTCCTTCCAATGCCGAAGGCCATGACTATTGCAAGTTGAGAAGCTTTTTGTACTGGGCTGTATTGTGCAAGAGCTCCGTCGCCTTGCGGATGTCGTCGTCGTATTTAAAGCCCGCTTCGATGCCGCCTTTTTCCAGGTGATAGTGGGATGCAATCTCTTCTTCCAACAACATTTTGATCTCGTCCTTGTACAAGTTGAGTTCGTTCTTTTTGCTGTCGGCTATGCGCGCCTGGATTTGTTCGAGCTGTGGTTTCAGGTCGGTGTAATACTTTTCTTTGTGTGCTTCTTCCGTGAATTGTTGAAGCTCGTATTCCAGATACGACTTGTAGCTGTAGTTTTTGTCCTTCATCCAAACGACGAACTGCTGGTACTCTTCGTCCGACAAGGTAAAGGTCTTAGGATCGACGGCTTCGGCATGTTTGAAGGTGTATTGTGCGGCGAAGTCGAAAATGAAACCCTTTTCAAAGAGCACTTGCGTGAGCACGTGTGCTTCGTGAGTTTCGGTCTTGACGTCAGGATCGATGCCACCGCCGTCGAATACCGTGCGACCGGTGGCCGTCTTGAATGATTTTTTCAGCGAGTCAGGAATGGAGCCTACGCTGCCGTCTTCGCGACGGTGTGTATAATCCAGCACCTGGATGCAGCGGCCGGTAGGGGTGTAGTATTTAGCCGTGGTCACCTTCAATTGTGAATTGTAGGAGAGCGGGCGGCTCACTTGCACCAGTCCTTTGCCATAAGATTTTTCGCCGATGATCACGCCGCGGTCATAATCTTGCAACGTGCCGGCCACAATTTCGGAAGCTGAGGCACTGCCGCGATTGATGAGTACGCCCACGGGAATCTCGGTATCGACAGGGGCGTTCAGTGTTTCATAGTTCAAATTGTTTTCGGGGATTTTTCCTTTCGTGCTCACCACCAGCTTGCCTTTGGGGAGGAAGAGGTTGGTGATGTTCACCGCTTCGATGAGCAGACCGCCGGGATTGCCGCGGAGGTCGAGGATGGCGGCCTTGGCACCCTGGTCTTTCAAAATGATGAGGGCGTTGCGCACTTCTTTTGCGGCGTCCGGTGTGAAGTCGGTCAATTGAATATAGCCGATGTCTTTGCCCACCATGCCATAGTAGGGCACGTTGTTCAGCTTGATCTTTTCGCGTTTGAATTCGAGGCGGATGAGTTTGTCGGCGCCCATCCGTTTCACGGTGAGGCTCACGGGCGTGCCCACCTGTCCTTTCATGAGTTGACCCGATTCTTCGCGGGAGAGTTTTGACAATTCGACATCGTCGATCTTCACCACTTCATCGCCGATCTTCAGTCCGCCGCGTTGCGCGCCATAGCCTTCCATGAGCATGGTGACGATGGTCTTGTTGCCGATCTCGCGTGTGATGGCGCCGATGCCGCCGTATTGCCCGGTGTTGATGGTGCGGAAGTCTTCCACTTCATCTTCGGGGATGTAGTTGGTGTAAGGATCCAGCGACGTGAGCATAGCGTCGATGCCGGTGCGCACGAGTTTGTTCGGGTTGATCTCGTCGACATAGAGTGCATTGACCTCCTTAAAAAGCGTGGCAAAAATGTCGAGGTTTTTGGCGATCTCAAAGTACCGTTCCGCTGGGCGCGTGGAGGCCAGGGCAAAACAGGTGGCGGCGAGAATGGAGAGGATGATGATTCTTTTTTTCGTTATCATACGGAGGCGGCACAAACTAAATCTACTACACGTAAAACCCGGAAACCAGGTTGATGCTGTTTTCGGAGAGGGAAAATTCAGCATTTAATTGGTAAAAATTGAAGGAATGTATGTTATTCTTTCGGTATTTTTAAAAATCACAGAAAAAACAAGACCCATGAAAAGAATTCCGTTGCTCGTCGCGATGCTCACCCTGTTTTTATGCGCCTGCCGCCAGGAAAAGACCCTCGAACTGAAAACCGCCGAAAGCCAGGGCTTCACCTATTCCTACGTGCTGGACGACCCTTTGAAAGTAAGGATTTACACCCTAAAGAACGGTTTGAAAGTATACCTGAGCCAATATCCATCCGAACCCCGCATTCAAACCCAGATTGCCGTAAAAGCCGGTGGCAAAAACGACCCGACGTCGCACACCGGCCTGGCCCACTACTTGGAACACATCATGTTCAAGGGTACCGCAGATTTCGGTACCATGAACTGGAAAGCAGAGGAGGTCTACCTTGACAGCATCGAGCATATGTTCAATCACTACGGAACACTGCAGGATTCGGTTGGACGGATCGGCTATTACAAACTCATCGACCAGGTGTCCAACCAAGCCTCGAAGCTGGCCATCGCCAATGAGTACGACAAAATGGTGAGCGAACTCGGGGCCACGGGCACCAATGCCTACACGACCGAAGACCGCACGGTCTACATCAACGACATTCCCTCCAATCAACTCGGCAATTGGTTGCAACTGGAAGCCAATCGTTTCCAGAAGATCGTGCCCCGCCTTTTTCACACGGAACTGGAAGCCGTATACGAAGAAAAGAATCGCGGCCTGGACAACGACTACTGGAAAACCTATGAAGCGCTCTACGCCGCTATTTTTCCCAAACATCCCTATGGCACCCAAACCGTGATCGGCACGATCGACCATTTGAAGAACCCGTCCATCACCGCCATCAAAGACTATTTCGATGCCTACTACCGCCCCAACAATGTCGCCATCTGCCTGAGCGGTGACCTGGACTATGACAAGACCATTGCCGCCATCGACAAATATTTTGGCAGTTGGAAACCCAACGATAAACTTCCCGAATGGAAGAAGATCGAAGAAGACCCCATCACCACACCAGTCACGCGCGAAGTGCTGGGCCCCGATGCCGAATGGGTAACGCTGGCCTATCGCTTCAAGGGCCGGAACAGCGACGACTACCGGATGCTGACCCTCATCAACAAGATCCTCAACAATGGGCAGGCCGGCCTGATGGATATCAACCTCAAACAAAAACAAACCGTGCTGGAGCCGCAAGCCTACGTGGACTACCTGAACGACTATTGCGTGCACGAATTCACAGCCCGCCCCCGTGAGGGTCAGACCCTGGAGAACGTACAGAAGCTGGTACAGGAACAGATCGAGTTGGTGAAGCAGGGTGCCTTTGATACCGACCTGATCGAGGCGGCGATCAACAATCTGAAGAAAGAAAAGATTGAAGCCTCTCAACAAAATTGGTCCCGCTCCGCCGACCTGGTGCTGGCCTTCACAAACGATATCCCCTGGCAAGACTTCGTGGGCGAGATCGACGCCATGCGCAAATACACAAAGGAAGACATCGTGAAATTTGCAAAGGAGCATTATGCCAACAATTATGTCGTGGTATACAAACGCACGGGCAAAGATCCGAACGCGCGCAAAGTAGAAAAGCCTTCCATCACGAAGGTGGCGCTGAACAAGGAAGACCGTTCGCCCTTTCATGTGGCGCTGATGAATAATAAAGTGGAGAAGCTACAGCCCGTGTTTTTGGATTATGACAAAGACATTCAGAAGCTGAAGATGAACAAAGATGTGGAGGTACTCTACACACCCAACACGGAGAACGACTTGTTCATGCTCTACTTCCTGTCGGATGTGGGCACCAACAACGACCCGCGCATGAAAGTGGCGGTGGAGTATTTGCAATACCTGGGCACGGAGACCCTGCCCGCCGAAGAGGTGCAAAAAGAATTCTTCAAACTGGGCTGCAATTTTGGTGTATACGCAGCCGAAGACCGGACCTATGTCTATCTCACCGGACTAAACGAAAACATGGACAAAGCCCTGCAGCTTTTCGAAAAATTGCTCGCTCAACCTAAACCTGACGACGAAGCCCTGAAGAAATTGGTGGAAGGCATTTTCAAGCAACGCGAAGACACGAAGAAAGACAAGAGTGCTATCATGTTCGGAGGCCTGATGAGCTATGGTCTATATGGTCCCCAATCGTCGTTCACCAACGTGCTCAGCAACAAAGATCTGCGTGCCGTGACGTCAGCGGAATTGGTGTCGTTGATCCAGGACTTTACGAAAACGCAACACCGCGTGCTGTACTATGGCCCGAAGAAGACGGATGAACTCGTCGCACTCCTGAATAAGGAGCACACGTTGCCCGATCAATTGAAACCGCTGCCGCCCGCCGTCGAGTTTGCCATGACGGATGTGAAGAAGCCTTCCGTGTATTGGGTCGACTATGACATGGTGCAGGAAGAGATCATGTTCTTGTCGAAAGGAGAGAAGTTCGATAAGGGCCGAATGCCCATCACCCAAATGTTCGACGAGTACTTTGGCGGCAACATGAGTTCGCCCATCTTCCAGGAGTTGCGCGAGGCTCAAGGGCTCGCCTATTCGGCGTTTGCCTACTATGGCTCGGCCGACAAAGTTGGTGACAACGACCTGTTCTATGCCTACATCGGCACACAAGCCGACAAGCAAACGGAAGCCATGAAAGCGATGCGTAACCTATTGACCGACTTCCCCAAGACGCAAAGCGGCTTTGATGTAGCGCGCGACGCCATCGTGAGCCGTATCGAAAGCGAACGCATCAACAAGTGGGATATCCTCTTCAACTACGAAGAAGCCCGCAAACGCGGCCTTACCTACGACATCCGCAAAGACGTCTACGACCAGGCCCTCAAATTCACCCTGGACGATGTAACAAAATTTCAGCAACAATACATCAAGGGGAAGAACTTTAACGTGGTGCTGATCGGAGATAAAAACAAGATCAAATTGAAAGACCTGCAATCCTATGGCGAAGTAAAACAACTTTCGCTTGACGAGGTTTTTGGGTATGAGAAGGTGCAAAAGATAAACGTGGAGAAACCGAATCAATAACGTCAAGGTTTTTACCGCCTCACCGAAGCTTTAGCGAAGGTGAGGCGGTAAAAAATGCCTTTCAACTCCACGCACGCTTCAAAAAGCGCAGCCAGTTCCCATGCATCACTTTTTCAATATCTCCCGCCGAATACCCCCGTTTGGCCAGTAGCGCTGGAAAGGTCTGCAAATCCGCAATCGTCTCAATATCATAAGGGCTTTGCTCTTTCCCGTAGCCTCCATCCAAATCCGACCCAATACCAATGTGATTTGCGTTCCCCGCCAACTGGCAGATATGATCCATATGATCGATGAGCACCTCCAGATTACAATTCGTACCCCGTGGCGTGGAAACCCCGCGCACCCAGTTCGGCACCATCATCCAGGCATCCATCACACCACCGATCACCGCGCCCCTGGCAATGAGCTCTTTTAACTGATCGTCGCTGAACTGACGGTTGTGATCCACAATAGCCCGGCAGTTGTGATGACTGGCCCACACATGCCCGTTAAAATTATCCATCGCCTCGCGGAAGCTGTCATCACAAAGGTGCGTGGCGTCCAGGATGATGTTAAGGCGTTCCATTTCTTTTAACAGGGCCTTGCCGGGTGCACCCATGCCGCCGGTGGCATTCGTGCCTTGCGCATAGCGTCCCGGTCCGTAGTGTGCTGGCCCGACAGCGCGCAGCCCTTGCTCGTAGGCCCGCTCCAAATGCTTGAGGGTGACGATGGAGTCGGCGCCTTCCAGGCTGCGGATATAGCCGATGGCTTTGTTGGTTTTTGGAGTCTTGTCGTTCCAATAGGCCACATGTTCTTCCAGTTCCTTCCAGTTGGTGATCGGTTTTAATTCGCCTGCTTCTTCCATCTCCAGGTACCAGGCCAGCTGCGCTTGGGTCTGGGCCCAGGCTTGAGATGGAGAGTTCCAGCCGGGAAGCGTATTCCCCGGCGCAACATAGCGCGCGATCTGGGTAGCCACCACCACGCCGATGTCGCCCTTCCGGAGTTCTTCGAAGTTCACCACGTTGTTGCCGCGGTCGGGTTTGTCGGTCATGCCTTGTTCGCGGGTCCGCATTTCGGCAATGGGTCTCCGCAAGTCGCGGTTCCATTCCATAGCATTCATACTCAGGTCCAGGTGGGCGTCGATCGTAAACATGGGGTGGTTATTTGGGTTGAATTTTTTACTCAGATCAAACCGTGATCTTGCGGTTGCGCGACAAAGTGGTCCAATAGCCTTTAAGCTGTTGGTCCTCTACGAAAGCCACGCGGTCGTGTAGGGCGATGGTGGGACAGATGTGATACGGCACGCCATACAGGACATCGCCCACAGCATATTCTTTTCCATCTTCCACTTTCAACACCATGTGCTCTTCGCTGTGGCCCGTGGGTTGCAGGGCGCCGCCATTGAGAAAGGTTACCCGGCTGGTCAACGGATTTTCGGAAGCAATGGATTTGTGACCCAGATCGACGCAGATGATGCCGGGCGCCGGTTTTGAAATGACACGGGTCACCACCAGGGCAGCAAATTTATAGTTTTGTTCCTTGAGGGTGCCGGCATAACCGCTGTCCCAATAGATATAAGTTCCCGGACTGCATTCGATCGTCTTGCGTTTTGAATGGATCGAATAGGTCGGTGTGCCGCCGGCGACGATGGTGAGGGTCCTGCCGCTTTCCTTCCGGATGTCGGCTTGCAATTTCTCTACCGAGGCAAATGCTTCATCACAACGTTGTGTGCGCATCGACATATCGGTATCGCGCAGGTGGCCGTCGTAGGCATGGAGGCCAACGATGGTGATGCTCTCAAAGGACTCACAGGTTTTGAAAAGCGCGAGCGCATCGCCCGGTGCAATCCCCGTGCGGTTCATGCCTACGTTGAGGTCGATATAGACTGGGGTGGTCTTCTTACGTTCCAGGAAAATATCGGAGAGCTGTTTCGCTGTAGTGGCATTGTCGATCAGACAACTGAACGCCGTTTTCGGAAATCGCTGAACCAGCTCGGCCAGCCGCACGGCCTTGGGGCCAACGGGCTGGTAGGCAAGTAACACATCGGGTGCACCCACCGTGCCCAGCATCTCTGCTTCAGCGATCGTTGCGCACTTAAACTTCTTTATCCCTGCCGCCAGCATCATTGCCGTTACCTCAGCCGACTTGTGTGTTTTCACATGCGGCCGTAAGCGTGTCACGTCGTCGATGCTGTTCACGAGGGTTTTGATATTATCGATAACACGGTTTGTATACACGGCCACTGCCGGCGTATCCAACACGTCCGCGTTTTGAAGCGTAAACCAATCCGTCTTCATAGCTTAAGCAAGTTCAAACATGGCCTCAATCTCGACGGGAATGTTATCCGGCAGCGAGCCCATCCCCACAGCGCTCCGAACGCCAACGCCGTTCTCCTCACCCCAAACCTTCGCGAACAATTCGCTGCAGCCATTGATGACGAATGGATGCCGTTCAAAGTCGGGTGTGCAATTCACCATGCCCAACACTTTGATCACGCGTTTGATCTTATTGAAACTGCCGAGATTCTGCTTCAGCGTCGCCAGAATGGCAAGCCCCACTTGTTGTGCAGCGAGTTTGCCTTCCTCCATAGTCATGTCCTTGCCAATACGGCCGATGATGAGACTCTTATCTTCCTTCACGGTGCCGTGGCCGGAGACATAAACAAAATTGCCCACGATCAAAAAAGGTTTGTAGACACCCAATGGCGTGGGGGCAGGAGGCAAGGTGAGACCGAGTTTTTCGAAATTTTGATCCGGGGATGTTGGTGACATAGTATGCGCGGTTAGAGAATGTTTCGGCCAAAAGTAGTGAAATCAGAAGCGAGAATCCAGGAACAATTTAGGAAGTGGAGAAGGTGTGTTGGGACCATTTTATGGTGGTGAAATCCGAACGTGACAGGTACTAATGAGGAGGGCGCGTGGGATGCGGTTTTTGTGTTTGTGTATCGGGTCAAAAAACTTGTTGGTGAGACACCAACAAGGGCGATGGCGGAACGTAAGATGCGAAGCATCATTACGGACGAACGGTCCAGACTTGCGGTGAAGAACATCAACATGACCAATCCCTTGCTTCTTCTCCCACCCATCAAATTGACTCTTGACGTGTTCAGCCCACCCTGCCATTGCCCCTCAACTCCCAAACTACTGGCTACTGGCTACTGAATACTGACTACTGGCTACTGAATACCGCCTCCAAACTCCTGGCTCCTGGATTCTGGCTCCTGACTCCTGATTCAAATTATCGCATTCAAAATCATCACCCCAATCAATCCCGCGATGGCTACAATCGTTTCCATGATCGACCATGATTTTATCGTGTCGCGGATGCTGAGCCCGAAGTATTCTTTGAAGAGCCAGAACCCTGCGTCGTTCACGTGCGAGAACATGAGACTACCGGCTCCAATGGAGAGCACCATCAGTTCGGGGTTCACATCCGGCCGGCTCATGACGGGCATGATGATGCCCACGGCCGTGAGTCCGGCTACCGTTGCTGAACCTACGCATACGCGAATGAGGCACGCCATAGCCCATCCCAGAACAAGCGGGTGAACGTCTATGCCATTTAGTAAGTCTCCAATCTGTTGGCTGACGCCGCTGTCGATGAGGATTTGTTTCAGGGAGCCTGCGCCGCCCATGATGAGGAGCAGCATGGCGATGTCTTTTATCGATTCGCCATAAATATCCATGATGCGTTTCATCGACATGTGCATGCGCAGCCCCAGCGTGTAGGTGGCCACGGCCAGGGAAAGGATCATGACGATGGCGGGATCGCTCAGGAATGCCATCACGGCCTTCAAAGGGCCGCCTTCGGGCACGGCGCCACTGGCAAAGGTGGTGAGTCCGAGCAGAAGAACGGGAAGCAAGGAAGAGAAAATACTAACGCCCAGGCTGGGCAATTGGTCGTCGGGTAAGGGTTCCGATTTGAAGGTGCGCAACATGGGCGCGTGGATATTTTTTAATGCTTTCGAAAACAAAGGGCCGGCCAGGATCACGGTGGGGATGGCGATGAGCACGCCATACATCAACGTCTTCCCCATGTCGGCATGAAACGCGCCCACCAGCGCGGCAGGCGAGGGGTGAGGAGGCAGGAAGCCGTGGGTCACCGACAGGGCGGCCAACATGGGCAAGCCGGTGTATACGGCGGGCAACTTGTATTTTTCGGCTACGGAAAAAATCAACGGGATCACCAACACAAAACCGACGTTGTAAAACAGCGGGATGCCAATGATGAATCCGGTGATCATGAGGGCCCATTGAATGTAGCGCTCACCAAAAAGTTTCATGAGTCCGGTGGCGATCTGTTGGGCCGCGCCGCTGTCGGCCGTGAGTTTGCCCAGCATGGCGCCGCACGCCACCACGATGATGAGGGAGCCCAGCATGTCGCCCATCCCTTTCTGAATGGACCCGGTGATCTTTGCAGGTTCGATCCCCAGCAGCAATCCCGCCAGGATCGCGATGAGCAGAAAAGCGAGGAATGCGTTAAGCTTGAGACGGGTGATAAAAAGAACCAGGAGCGCAATGCAAAACAGGATGATCAGTATGGACATGTACGTGCGGTCTTAGGGAAAGATTAGGATTCGGACTTCAAATGAAATGTAAGGAAAAAATCCAATTGAACCGGTAGCGCAACCGGATGAATGCGCGGATCAGAATTTGTCCGGTATCTGAATGATGCGGACCACCACTTCGTGTGGATCGCCATCCTTGTCCAGCAGGCTGAATTTCACCATCGGGTTGTCGCGGCGGATGTTGCTCTCCACGTGGATCACCTGGTTGTCTTGGAGGTGTTTCTCCAGCTCCTTTTGAAGACTGTGGAGTGCATTGGCAAAATCCACTTCAAGCGGGCTGGGGTTGTAGGAGGTGGTCTTCATGATTTTTAAATCGGGTAGTTTTAGGTCAATGCCTGGTTCAGTAAGGGAATCATCACCACCGGAGCAACGCAGAAGCCCAGGTGAAACCGCTGCCAAAAGCAGCTAAACAAATTAAGTCATTTTCCTTGATTTTCCCTTCGGCCCAGGCCTCGCTCATGGCAATGGGGATGGAGGCGGCAGTGGTGTTGCCGTAGCGCATAATGTTGTTGTACACCTGGCTGTCGGTCAGGGCCAGCTTTTCTTGTATGTATTGGCTGATGCGCAAGTTGGCCTGGTGGGGCACCAGCAGGTTGATATCTTCTTTTTTGAGGTGATTGGCGTCCAGGGCCTCGTTGATCACTTCCATGAAACGCACCACGGCGTGTTTGAACACCTGGTTGCCATTCATCACCACCTTGAACGTCGACGTGTCGGTGATCTGGTCGGGCTGCCGCTCCGCGTGGGGACGGCTGCTGCCAGGGTCTTTCACATACAACTCCTCGGCAAAGTTGCCGTCGCTGTGGAGGTGGGTGGAGAGGATGCCGGGCTTGTCGGAGGGCTGCAGGATGGCCGCCCCAGCGCCGTCGCCAAAGATCACGGCCGTGTTGCGTCCGCGTGTGGTGATGTCCAGGGCCGTGGATTGAATTTCGGCTCCGATCACCAGGATGGTTTTGTACATGCCGCTCTTGATAAACTGGTCGGCTACCGAAAGGGCATAAATGAATCCCGAGCAGGCGTTGCGTATGTCGAGGGCGCCGATGCGGCCGTCGAGACCCAGCTCGCGTTGCAGCAGCACGCCGCTGCCGGGGAAGAAATAGTCAGGGGTGATGGTGGCGAAGACGATGAAGTCGATATCCTTTTCGGTGAGTTTTGCGCGCGTCAGGGCCATGCGGGTGGCCTTGGCGGCCATGTTGGCAACGGTGTCCTTGGCGGGATCCATCCACCGGCGTTCCTGGATCCCCGTGCGCTCAATGATCCACTCGTTGTTGGTGTCCATAACGGTGGAAAGGTATTGGTTGGTGATGACGGTTTCGGGGACATGGTGGCCGAGGCCGACTATTTTGGAATAGCGCATTCGATTGTTTTTAGGGAACGCTAAGGTAACAAATGTTGCCTTAAATGGCCTGATCCACCGGAAAGGAATTCCAGGGCTATCGGCTCGTTTCCTGACTTCAGGACCTCAAGGGGGTGTGTAAATCGTAACCGAAAGAAGAAACAGGTCAGGAAGTCTATCGTCCAGCGGCCACAAGTGTGGTTGAGGATGCGTCAGAGGGCGGCCCGAAATCCCGTCCTTTTCGCGGGGAAAATCAGGCGTTGTGGTTGATAAAGAATTTAATGATCTTCGCTTATATCCATATGGATAGTTTTTGATCCTCTGAATTTCCGGTAGCGGTTTGCTACGGGAAGTGATAAGATTTTTAAACTGAATCTTCAGCCGGGATTAAAACAACACTTATGGATTTCATTACCTACGCCGCCAGGCTGGAATATCTGATCGATCTGGCCAGGAAAGACAAAATTCCCTCCCCTCACACCTTAGGAAAGAAGTTTGAGTGTTCTGAACGAACCGTTCGCCGGATGATCAACGTCCTGCGCGATAAGGGTTTTGTGATCAAATACGACGCAAAAAATCAAAAATATTCCTGCCTTAAATCGTGACGGACAAGTTTTGTCCGCGCGGGAACCTATTATTGTACAGCTGACGACCTTCCAGCATTTCATTAATCCTTAACCCCCAAAAGTATTATGAAAAGCATGGTAAAGATTTTTGCTTTCACACTGGTCACAGCTGTCCTATTGGCTTCATGTGACCCCCACGAAACACAACCTCTGGACCTCGCCCGGTCGGATGCTGATGGCGATCTCAAAGTCATGTTTGCCAGGTCGCTTGCCAAAGCCGTAGCCTCGGAACCTGCTGTGAGGCGCTTTCTGAAAACGGAAGCGCAAAAGATGATGGATGAAGACTATGATGTGGTTTATCACCTGGTGAAGGACGCCCCGTTGGACAACAACCACACTTTTCGGGAGACCTTGCTGTCTTATTTTTCTTCTGAAGCTGACTTAAAAATGATCGAAGATAAACTTCCTTTGCTCACCATCTTCGTCCCGACACTCCCAGAGAACCTTTTTTCTGCCGATGGTTGGGACATAGAAAGTCAAATCCCTGACGTGGCAATTCGATTGAGAGGAACGAATGAAATTCCTATCGTGAAGGCCACAGGAGAGCAGATGGTGCTCGAGTCGTCGCTCATACCCGGCTACCCCGTCGTTGTTGTAAAAAATAATGAACGTTTGACCATAGAACATCAGTCGGGATACCTGCATAGCAGAGCGACACGGATTCTAAAAGGTGGCAACGGACTATCGTATAAATTCGTGGATGATATTTTTGATCGATACCTACCTAAGAAGGATCAGCCATACAGTCAGGAGCGTATAGCCCTTCCTGACCAAAAAATACAAGACGCGTATAAAATCTACAAGAACACAGACGGGTGGCAACGGGATTACATTTACTATGGCATCACCCCTAACAGTCCCAATGGTCAATTTTCGTATGATTTTAAGGAGTACATAACCTCCTTTGCTATAATGGGTGATGCGCTTTTGGCGTATAAAAAGATGGCCGAACAGTCGGGCGACCCTTTTATCAAATCCGGTCCAAAATCTTCCGGCTGGACCGATGGTTTTTTTGAAATCAGGTGCGCCATTGCCATCCAGGCAAAAAATGGGATTGGCCCCGAAATCGAGAACAGGTTCATTATCTCCGGGGCAAACTTTTTTAATGTCAAATATAAAGTAAGCAGAAGAGGGATTTGGCCTTTTCGTTATAACTATTACCAGATCGAATCCGTGACAGCAAAGCCAATCTTGACCAATATGCCATTGGTGAATTGGGATTTGGAATCGTATGCTCCAACTTTCAGGATAGACGTCGAGGAGGCTGACAATACGGAGGTCATCAGACGAACCCTAACAGAAACGAATGAATTTGCCAGCAATTTTGATGTTCAGGGAACGATCCTAAAGATAGGGTTGAAATTTGGCGGCAGTATGAAGAAGTCCGTAACGAGTGCCGTGGAGTTCTCCACAACTGTGGATAGCGACCAGTTAGGTCAGGTAACCGTAAATTTCGCAGACAAGATTCTGTTGGGCACGTTTATGACTCGATACGCTGTCAGAGAATATGACAATGATATTTTCTCCATTTGCATCGAACCGCGCAAAGTTCACTAACTACGGTCATGCGAATAATGCGATACTTTTTATGTCTAACCTCGGTAATCCTGATGTGTGCAGGCTGCAAGGACGATGATGTCAAATCAGCCGATCCTCCTCCTTCCACTAAACTTGACGGCGTGTACGACGTTGTCAGCATTACATGTGACTATCCAATCGACTTGGACAGAGATGGTAAGCAATCATTTGATTTGCTGGAAGAAACACACGAGATAAAGAACGCGTCTCGATATTATGCGGAATTCAAAACGGTGATATATCATTGGGAACCGGATTATTACGATCAAGAGGTCGATGTATGGGTTCCCCTCACATATGTTTTCCACGACAAGGCAGGTAATTTTCAGGAGGTGCAATATAGTTTCACAAACTTGCTTGCCGTCTACCATTTTGACGAAACAAGCAACCAGGTAGCGATTCTGAGAAATCTCGGAAACGGCGAGGTGGCGGGCGGCCGTCTAATTACCGAAGACACCCTCTTTATACAATTCAAGGCTTACTTTTATTCCACCAAGGGCTGGGAAAAGTTGCCATTGAACGGAACCTATAAGAGGAGACCATGAAGCAATATTTTTTATGGCTAGCCTCAATGGTCCTGACGCTTACGGCTTGTAAAAACGATGAGCCCAAGCCGCCGGACCCTCCACCATCCACAAAACTCGACGGAATGTACGACGTTGTCAGCATCGCATGCGACTATCCCGTCGATCTGGACCGTGATGGAATGTTAACCAAAGATCTGCTGGCCGAAACGCATGAAGCCGCCAACATGTCCCAATACTATGTGGAATTCAATACGGAGATATATCATTGGGAGCCCGATTTTTACTATCAAAGAATTTTTCTATGGATCCCTTTTACGCACGTTTTTAAAGACCAAGCTGGCAACTTTCTCGACGTAAGGTACGGCTTCACAAACTTATTAGCCAAATATCGATATGACGAAACAACCGGCCAGATATCTATCCTGGGAAATCTCGGGAACGGCGAAGTCGTGGGCGGCCGTCTAATTTCCGAAGACACCCTCTTCATACAATTCAAGGCTTACTTTTATTCCACCAAGGGCTGGGAAACGTTGCCATTGAATGGAACTTATAAGCGAAAACCATGAAGCAATATTTTTTATGGCCAGCTTCGATTGTCCTGATGTTTGCAGCTTGTAGAAACGACGAGCCCAAACCACCTGACCCTCCACCTTCCACGAAACTCGATGGAGTGTACGACGTTGTCAGCATCGCATGCGACTATCCCGTCGATCTGGACCGTGATGGAATATTAACCAAAGATCTGTTGGCCGAAACGCATGAAGCCGCCAACATGTCCCGTTACTTTGTAGAATTCAAAACTGAAATACATGATCGAGACCCTGTTTTTTATGATCAAGAGATTGATCTGTGGATTCCCTTCACCAACGTTTTAAGAGACGAATCCGGCAATTTTCTGGATGTGAAATACGGCTTCACAAATTTACTGGCAAGATACCGATACGACGAAACAACCGGCCAGATATCGATCCAGGGAAATCTCGGGAATGGCGAAATAATAGGCGGCCGCCTGATTTCCGAAGACACCCTCTCGATACAATTCAAGGCTGACTTCTACTCCACGAAAGGATGGGAAACACTGCCGCTGACCGGAATTTATAAGCGGAGACGCTGAACAAGACAACAAAAAAAAGTTGTTCGAAAATCTCGCTGCAGACATCTCGTCTGGAAAGACCCTCAAACAACTTTCCATTCGTCGGTGAACGGTTCCAACTAATATCTAAACCCTCTCACCGGGAATTGACGTTACGAAATCTTTTTTCACAAAAGATTTGAGATCAATTTCGGGTAGGTTTGCCATCGGAACCGAAATGGTAGGTCCTCATTTTTCCACCGTTTTGGATTTGAAGGATGTAATGGTTGTTGCTCTTGTCTTTATAAAGCATTCCGCTTTCCCAACCTTCATATTCCGGCCCTTGCAAAGTACGTTTCAGCGATGCGGGGACTTCGGAGGCCTCCAGGTGGATCATGTTCTTTGTATCGATTTTGCTGGTTGACGGATCCATAGCGTTCTGACTTTCCTGTTGCGGAGGCGCTACTTGCGGCGTGCTTTGCTGCGGCGTACTGCGTTGTGGCGTGCTGGTCGTGTCCACCTGGGCGTAGGTGATGGCGGACGCCAGGAGCAATCCAGCTCCCAAAAACATTAGCTTTTTCATGGCGTTATTTTTTTAAGTTTTCACATTTCCTTTGCCTTACCCCGCAAAAAAAAATGCCGGTCTTAGAACATTGAATGCAGCACATCAGAGACGTGTTTATGCAATGGGTCGTAGATCAAATAAGCAATCTGTTGATTTGTGGAGAATAATCTCCACAATCCTGGAGCGTGACGGACTGAAGGGAGGCTATTGCACCGGCGTCTTCTGCAGGACGGCCATCAACTCTTTTTCGTTCGTGAGATCGAGCCGCAAGGGTGTGATGGAGACCAACCCTTTGTCTATCGCCCAGCGATCGGTGCCTTCTTCGGCGTCTTCCAGGGGCACCACGGTGAACCAATAATGTTTGCGGCCCATGGGGTCGGTGCCGGGCACGATCTTGCCGTCGTATTGTTGCACGGCCTGGCGTGTCCATTGAACGCCGGTTGGGTTGGGGGGGAAGTTCACGTTTGCCAGGGTTAGGTTGGGGTTCTCCAGCAGCAGGCCCAGGACTTTCTCGACATAAGGCTCCAGGGCTTTGAAATCGGGTTCGGTCTTGCCGACGGGTGTGCTCAGCGCAATACCCTTCATCCCCAGCAAAGCCGCCTGTTTTGCGCCGGCCAGGGTGCCCGAATGCCACATGGAATTTCCCAGGTTCAGCCCCATGTTGATACCCGACAGCACCACGTCGGTTTGAGCCCACAAGTGCGAGCCCAGCGCCACACAGTCGGCGGGCGTTCCGTTCACGCGATAGGCCTCGAGCCCCTCGAAATTCACGGGCGACTTTTTATAGAACAGCGGACGGGAGGCCGTAATGGCATGCCCCATGGACGACTGCTCCACATCCGGAGCGACCACCCTAACCTCGCCGAAACGCGCGGCGATCCGCGCCAGTGCCGCAATGCCAGGACTGTAAATGCCGTCGTCGTTTGTTACTAAAATGCGCATACGCCGTGATCATTTTTTGTGTGAAACCATTTCCACACCGCTATTGGCATGCAATTATCTTCCCACAATTTGACAAACAAACCCCATTCATGAAATTCGTTGAGCTGATTCACAACCCAAAAGCCGGAGAAGGAGAAAATACGATGACCGAGATCGTTGCGCTCTTGAAAGAGGAAGGCTACGACTGTAGCTATTCTTCCACACCGGAGCTGGAGGAGGGCAAGAAATTCACCAAGGAGGTGGACCTGGTAGTTATTGCCGGTGGCGACGGCACCGTCCGGAAAACGGCCACCTATCTTTTGGGCAGCCGCTTGCCTTTGGCCATCCTGCCCATGGGCACGGCCAACAACATTGCGCAAACCCTCGCCATCAGGGGCGGCTACCGAAACATCATCCGCCACTGGAAAGACAGCAAATCGGTTTCTTTTGACGTGGGGAAGCTGGAAGGTCTGAAAAAACAAACCTTCTTCCTGGAAGGCCTGGGCTTTGGCGTGTTTCCAAAGTTGATGGACGAGATCCACAGCCAAAACAAAACCAACGGCACCCCGGAAGAGAATATGCGTGCAGCCCTGGAGTTGCTGCGCGAAATCGTGCTCACCTACAAAGCAAGACCTTGCACCATCGAAATAGACGACGCGCGCTACACGGGCACCTACATCCTGGTGGAAGTCATGAACATCAGCTCTATCGGTCCCAACCTCAGGCTGGTGCCCTATGCCAACCCCGGAGACGGAGAATTTGAAGTGGTGCTCATCGCCGAATCGCAGCGCGACCAGTTTGCGGAATACCTGCAACGCAAGATCCGGGGCGTGGAAGAGCCCGTGTTCTTCAGCATACTCAAAGCAAAACGACTGAAAATATTATGGGAGGGAAAACGCGTCCACGTCGATGACACCTTCATTACACTGGACGAGCCGACCGAAATAGACATCACCCTTCAACCGGGAGGACTGTCTTTTTTGGCGGGAGAAGAATATGGCCCGGAAAAAAGAAAGTGAACGCTAAACACCAACATTATGGAAGAGAAGAAGATGGAAAGCGACAAAAATATCCATTGGTATAAAGATGCGATCATCTATGAACTGCACATCAAAGCTTTTCGCGACACCAACGGCGACGGCATTGGCGACTTCGGCGGCCTGTTGGAAAAACTCGACTACCTCAAGGACCTCGGCGTCACCGCCATCTGGGTGCTTCCGTTTTATCCCTCGCCGCTGAAGGACGATGGCTACGACATCGCCGACTACTACAGCATCAATCCCGCTTATGGCGACCTGGATCAATTCAAACTCTTCCTGAAAGAAGCGCATGACCGCGACCTGAAAGTGATCACCGAACTGGTCATCAACCACACGAGCGACCATCACCCGTGGTTCCAACGCGCGCGTCTTGCTCCGAAAGGCTCGCCCCACCGCGACTACTATGTCTGGACGGACGACCCTACGCAGTATAAAGACGTGCGCATCATTTTCCAGGACTTCGAAGTATCCAACTGGACGTGGGACCCGGCCGCACAGCAGTTCTATTGGCACCGCTTCTTTTATCACCAGCCCGATTTGAACTACGACAACCCGCGGGTGCAGGAAGAAGTGTTCAGGATCATCGACTATTGGTGTGGGATGGGCGTTGATGGCTTCCGTCTCGATGCCGTGCCCTACCTCTTTGAACGCGAAGGCACCAACGGCGAGAACCTGGAGGAGACCCACGACTTCCTGAAAAAACTCCGCGCCCATGTGGATGAATATTATCCCGGCACCCTGCTGCTGGCCGAAGCCAACATGTGGCCCGAAGACTCGGCTTCTTACTTTGGCGACGGCGACGAGTGCCAGATGAACTATCACTTCCCCCTGATGCCCCGCATGTTCATGGCCTTGCAAACCGAAGACCGCTATCCCATCACCGACATCTTCGAACAAACCCCCGCCATACCCGACAACTGCCAGTGGGCCGTCTTCTTGCGCAACCACGACGAGCTGACCCTGGAGATGGTGACCGACGAAGAGCGCGACTACATGTATCGCGTTTATGTGAAAGACCCCAAGGCCCGCATCAATCTCGGCATACGCCACCGCCTGGCCCCGCTGATGGCCAACAACCGGAGCAAGATCGAGCTGTTGAACTACCTGCTCTTCTCCCTGCCCGGCACCCCGGTTATTTATTATGGCGACGAGATCGGGATGGGCGACAATTTCTACCTGGGCGACCGCGACGGGGTTCGCACGCCCATGCAATGGTCGTCGGAAAGGAATGCCGGCTTTTCAGAGACCAACCCACACCAGCTTTACCTGCCCGTGATCCTCGACCCGGACTATCACTACGAGTCGGTGAATGTCGAGATCCAAAGCAAGAACACTTCATCGCTGTTGTGGTGGATGAAGCGCCTCATCAACAAACGAAAACAATACAAGGCCTTTAGCCACGGCGATCTGAAATTCATCCACTGCGAAAACCCGAAAATACTGGCGTTTGTCCGCCGGCACCAGGAAGAAGTGATCCTGGTGATCGTGAACCTTTCGCGCTACATCCAACCGGCCGAACTTGACTTGCAGGACTTCCGCGGCTACGTGCCAAAGGAAATTTTCAGCAACAATAAATTTCCCTCCATAAAAGATGACGGCAGCTATTTCTTCACGATGGGTGCGCATTCCTGTCTCTGGTATGCGTTGGAACTGGCCCATCCCAATATCGACCGCAAGGTCACCTTGCCGCATGTTAAAGTGAAAGCCTGGACCGACCTCACACACCGACCCATGCAAGAATACTTTTCCGAAAAAGTGTTGCCCGACTATATCCAGAAGATGCGCTGGTTTGGAGGTAAAGCCCGCGTCGTCGAGAACTTCCGGATCGTGAATCAAGCCCCGGTGCCGTTAAAGGAACACGGCATCATCGTGTGGCTGATCGAGGTGACCTATCAATCCGGGCTTGCCGAGTTGTATCAACTGCCGGTAGCCTTTGGTAAGGAAGCCTTTGCCGCAAAGCTAAAAGACGGATGCCCGCAGTCGGTTATTTGCACCCTCACCGTGCATGGCGAAGAAGGCATCTTGTATGACGCCATCTACGGACTGGAATGGCAGGACGTGATCTTTAAGAACCTGGCGGCAAGCCATTCGCTGTCGTGGAAGGAGGGCGCGCTGCGGTTCACAGGCAACGACGCCCTGCACCTGTACGCGTCCACCCTAAACCAACTGAAGCCCCGCGTGCTGGGGGTGGAGCAAAGCAATACCTCCATCGTCTACGACAACCGTTTTTTCCTGAAGCTTTACCGCAAGGTCGACCGCGCCATCAACCCCGACGTGGAAATTTCGCAATACCTTGGCGGCAACGTGAATTTCAAGAACGTGCCCGCCTTTGTGGGCAAGATCGAATGGCGCATCGGTAAAGAGACGATCGTGCTGGCCATGATGCAGGAAATGGTGGAAAGCAACAGCGATGCCTGGGCCTACATGCTGGACCGTCTCGACGATTTCAATGAAAAGGTGCTCACGGAAAGTGAAGGCACCTTCCTGCCGCCCCTGGAAGGAAGTCTTTACCACCCGGTGTCGTATGAAGAAGTACCAAAGGAAATGCAGCAGTTCATCGATGCCTCATTAGCCGAACGCGTGAGGCTGTTGGGCAAGCGCACCGCCGAAATGCACCTGGTATTGGCCCGTGAAACGTCCGATCCCGATTTCAAACCCGAGCCGTATTCGCTACACTATCAGCGTTCGTTGTTCTCGGGGTTGCAGACGTTGGTACGCGCCACGTTCCAAAGCCAGCAGCGCCACCTCGCTATGTTGTCGCCGGAGGTCAGGCAACAGGCCGAAGCGGTGCTGGCTCGGAAGAGCGAGATCATGCAAACCTTCCGCAACATCTATAAAAAGAAGATCGACGTGATGAAGATCCGCATCCATGGCGACTACCACCTGGGTCAGGTGTTGTTTACCGGTCGCGATTTCGTGATCACCGACTTTGAAGGCGAGCCCGCCCGCAGCTTTGGCGAGCGAAGACTGAAACGGTCGCCGCTGCGCGATGTCGCCGGGATGATCCGGTCTTTCCACTATGCCGCCTATGGAAGCTTGTTCCTCGACAACCAGATCCGCAAGGAAGACCATGCGCTGCTCATCCCGTATGTGGAGCAATGGTATCACTACATCAGCGGGTTCTTTATGAAGGCCTACCGGGAAGCCGTAGACGGTGCGCCGTTTGTGCCGGCCAACCCGGAAGACCTGAAGACCTTGATGACCACTTTTCTTTTGGAAAAAGCCATCTATGAATTGAACTATGAAATGAACAACCGCCCCGATTGGCTGATCATCCCCCTACAAGGGATACAGGAGATCCTGCACGACGCAGACGAAAACAGGGTGCCCGCCGAAGAACCGGTGGAAGCCGATTATTAGCCGTGGGCAGAACGGATGCGAGTTAGATCTTAGGGAAAGGAATCAGGAACAATACTTTTGAAAGACGCTACGGATTTCCTGTAACACCAGGGGATGGTCGATCACGGGAAGGTAGGTGTTGGCATCCTTCATTTGTTTGATCAGGGAAGAATAATGTACGAGGTCCAACGTGGAAATTTGCAATTCCTTGAGGTCCCGTTTCAGGAATTCAAGTTTGATGGCACTTAGCGTGGCGATATTGAAATTTTGTTCCAGGAAAGGGACAAGCGTAGAACCCAGCAGAAATCCCGAGATAAGGCTATCCCTGGATTCGCGGATACTGTCAATAATTTTTTCGATCGAGACCTTAGAAT
>CBIHQM010000025.1:0-28722 GCA_966211885.1 uncultured Chryseolinea sp. | reverse complement strand
AAGTTTGTATTTTCAGTATCGAAAATCTCGGATCAAACCCGTCAAAACCTATGAGCGCTTTAAACCGTCTTACCCTACTCAGCCTCTTCGTGTGGTCTTCCTGCGCATCAAAAGAAACCAAGAGCACCCTAGCCGACGACCTCGTCGGGGAATGGAGAAATGTCTATCTCAACGTCACCATGCCCACCGTGGGCAACAGCGACTCCACTGCGACCACCGTGTGCGACAGCGCCAACTGGGAGGCGATGCTTCACATCAAGCCAATCCATACTTTTTTTAATAAAGATGGGACCTACCGTTCGGAATACTACACCCTCAGCGATAGCTTGTTCCGCAAGACCGCCGGCACATGGCATGTTTCCAACGACACACTGGTCATGAACGAATCGGGCGGTGTCACTTACAAGCTTCACACCACTGTTAAAAACAACCTGGCCGAGTTCGACGGTGTGCTTGATTTTGACTCCGACGGAAAAGCGGACGATCATTATGTGGGACGTCAACGGAAACAGTGACACCCCTAAAATAAAAACAGCCTCTCTCAAGAGGCCGTTCGTTCTATTTCAAGCTGGCTTATGACATGCGAAGACAGGGCTATGCTTCCACGAAGATCGCTCCCATCTTATCCATACACTGTTCCAATCCCATCTTTGCGAATACCGACATTTGTCCACCCACTTCCCAATCATATTCGGTCACCGTCATCTCTGTTTTATTCGCACCGAGGCGTTTAAACGTCACCACCGTACGCACATCCTCTTGAAAATCGGGAGGCATGCCCAGGTCGGCCGGATTCATCTTCACGCCTTGCGCATTGGAAAGATTCTGAATGAACTCGATGCGTTCGAACGGTGTGATCTTTGTGTAGACCCATACGCTATAGGTATCCTGGCCACCAAATTCCTTCGGCGCCCGCATGCAAACAACAGACGCCCCACCCTCGCGAAAATCCATCTTTGCACTGGGACACGTGAATCGGTCCGGACCCCACCAGCGTTTCACCAGTTCGGGTTCCACCCAAGCCCTCCACACGGTTTCCACCGGGGCATTGTAGATGCGGGTAACAACAATGTCTTGTTTCATTTTATCAAGAGTTTGCGTTTTTCATCACTTTCAATTTGCCACCCAACCATGCCGTGGGCAAAGCCAGCACAACAAGCGAAATCGCATACCAAGCCGGTCCATACTCACGCATCACGATCGCTCCCGCGAGGCTGAGCGCCAACCCAATGAAGCCGCCGATCATCGCATGGCGCATCGGATGGTTCGGTGCGAGACTGGCCGTGATATAGGTTCCAACAACGCCATAGATCGTCCGGTAAAGAATCACAAAAAGAATAAACCACACCGGGTTGAGATCGAACGGCTGTTTCATGATCCCTGTTTTTTCCAGCGCCAGGTCGGTGACGGTGGAAATGATCACGACGAAGATAAATCCGGCAAGAATAGCGCCGGCGCTTTTCAAGAGATTCATAGGCGAATGATTTAAGGTTATCGTTTTTTTGGTTTACGTCTGGGCTTTGTCTCCAATTCGTCCAAAAGAAATCCCAGCTTGTCCATTCGCGCGTTCCAGAATTTCTTATAGGGCTCCACCCATTCGGCGATCTCGCTCAATCTTTCCAGCCGGGCTTCACAAAAACGCTCCCTCCCCTGCTGGCTGATTACTACCAGGCCGCACTCCACCAGCACTTTGATGTGCTGTGAAATGGCCGGGCGACTCACGTCGAAGTTTCCGGCAATGGCATTCAGGTTCAGCGACCGGGCCGCTATGAGGTTGATGATCTCGCGCCGCGTAGGATCGGCAATGGCGTGAAAAACATCCCGTCGGGTTTCCATATAATATGTAAGTACTTGCTTACAAATATATATGTAAGCAAGTACTTACACAATAGCATAGGATTATTTTTTTAAGTAGAAGCAGAGCCTTCTCAAAAGGAAGACGGCCTTATGCAGGATGATTTTGAAAGCTAATCCAGGTTGACGTCTTATTTGGAATAGGACGAAGCGAACGCTAGACTTTCACCGTTCTCCGCAGCTTCGCCAGGTAGGTAAAAATGATAAGGCCCGACGCCAGCACGATGCCACACATGAGGAGTTGGAGCAGCGAAGGTTTGATCACCAGCATCGCGCCAAAAAACTGGACGACGAGAATACAGTACAGGAACTGTGCAATGCGCTTCCGGGGAAGTTTGCTGATCACAAAAGCTCCCAGCGGGGCAAAGAAGGCAACGATGGGGACACAGGCAATCCACATCTCGAAAGCGGCGGGTTGAAAATCGCCGATGACCTGAGCGTGGATAAAAAATCCCAAAAGGGTTTCAATGGTCATGATGATCACCGACGACGGTGTGGCTACCTTCTCGGACACGCGGTAGTAGATCGTCATGAGGCAATACGTGAAAATATTTATTCCCGTTCCAAAGAGCGAGGAAATGATACCCCCCACAAAGCCGAAGAGGATCAGGTTGATCTTATCTTTCCTGCTAAAGTTTTGGATATTGTCGAACACTTGGCGGGCGGGGTGTCGGTTCTCGAGCCACAGCGCTACGCCAAAACTGAGCCACAGCGACACGAAGAAAAGCTTTGCCATCACCGGCGACACCAACGGCACGATCTGGTAGGTTCCAAAGACCAATCCAAAAACGCCTCCGAGCGTTACATAGCGGATATAGTTCCACTCCACTTTGATCCGCAGACCCAGGATGAGCAATGAAGCGGAGGTCATGCCGATGCTCTGAATAGCAAATGCAAAATTACGCGCGATGGGTGGGGCAATGTCCAGCAGCAGCGTGAAGACCGGGTAGGCAATAGCGGCACTCCCTTCGGGACTGGAGCCCGCGATGAATGATCCGAAGATCATCGTGAGGGCTGCCGGCCATCGTCGTCCGTACAGCGACATCAGGTCAATCCCCTGAACATAGATCAGCCAGCTCACGAGCACGATCACCAAAAATAAAAAATAGAGAACCGGTATGTTTCTCCCGGTTTTTATAGTAGATTTCAATACGCTCGATTTTGTAAATGCAATATAACGAAGAAAAGCGGTGACGGGTAGTTTGCAAATCGATTTAAATAGTCATCCCTAAACTTTCATACCTATGGCAGAAGTATCCTCTCTCGTCTCGGCAAACAACAAGATCCTGAACAGAAACCACAAGCTGTTGACGTCGAACAACGGCCTCCTCAAAAAGAACGCGGGCTCCATCAACGCGAACAAAGCATTGATCGCGGAAAATAACAAGGTGCTAAAGGCCAACGCCAGATACCTGGCCGAGAACAACAAACTGTTGAAGGCAAACAACGCTTTCCTCAAGGCCAATCATGACCTGCTGATCCGGATTGCAAAAAAGGTCAAGGCTTAAGTCAACACCTGCTCACAAAAGAACGGGCGTTCTCATCTGCATCTCCCCAAAATCGATTTTCAATCGGTGAAGTTGATCTTGGACGTTACCCTATTGGCGATGGGAATAATGAAAAAGGCGCACACGTAAGCGATCGGGAACATGGTCAACCACGTGACAAAACTTTTCAGGATCCAGCCCGAAACCAACCCGTAATTTCTAAGTACCCCCACAAACGCCATGATCAGGGTCATCGGCCCAATGATCAATGCTGTGTTGATGTATCGACGAAGTCTGTTGTTCAGTTTCATAAACCGTAAGGGCTCAGGTTACGCCAGGCGCGAATAGAGGTTGCGTGAGAAGACATCGGTACCTATTAATTTGGTTGGACTTTGAACGGAGGAGTAAGGTATCCTTCTTCAGCCCGTTGCTTACCCATGCGATCATACACCTCCGGATCGTCGGGCGCCCATGTGGCCAGGCCATCCACATAGCGGTTGAACATGCAGAAGGCGGCGGCGATCAAAACCGTGTCGTGGATCTCGATGTCTGTCGCACCTTCTTTCCGAGCCGCTTCAACATCGGAGGGCTTGACCTCCTTGCCGCCCAGTTGAACTTTGGCGGCGATCTTTAACAGTGCTTTTAATTTGTTGCTGATGTTGGCTTGATCAGGGTCGACCTTCACCGCCGAAACAATGTCGGCGTTCTTGAGGTGATGTTTGGCAATGGCGCCGTGTACGGTTGCGCAATATTTGCAGGTGTTCAAACTGGAGACGTAGGTAGCGATCAGCTCCCGCTCACCCGGACTCAGACTGGGATGGGGATTGTGAAGCAGGGTTTGCACGAGTGCATTGAGTGGAGCAGCGGTTTCCGGACGGAAAACAAATAAACTCCGGATCCCGGGATATTCTTTCGGCAGGTCGATGTGCGGCATAGGTTCACATTTTTAAAGACGTCTAAAATAGCGAAATCCTCTGTATTGCCGGTCGCGCGAAGGCGCTTAATTCAACAACCGGGTCCGTCTTGTCTGTATCGCCAAGGCGTTGTTGGTAGGCCCGAGGCAACCCCGGGAGGGCCTTTTTCGAAAAAAGATCAAAAAGATTTCCGTTCCTGAAATACTGCTGACATACCGTTGTCAGGCAGGCCTTGTTTCTTTATGGAGTAAATCGAATAAAAAAGATCCATTGCCATGAAAAAGCTGATTCTGATTGTGGGCGTGCTGGTGGGAATCCTGGGAATGCTCGCCGCCCTCTCCACGCAAGGCCAACCCCAAACCGCCATGAAAGTGAACGCCGGCATCATCACGCCAAAGCTGAAGGAATCAAAGGATTTCTACACCAACGTACTCAACTACAGCGTCGCCTTTGAGAACGATTTTTATATACTGATGCACGCCCCCGACAACACCCCCGCGGTCGCGTTCCTGCTCCCGAACCACCCTACCCAACAACCGGTTTTTCAACCGGCATTCCAGGGAGCGGGTATGTTCTTCACCATTGAAGTGAAGGACGTCGACGCAGAGTTCAGGCGGATCAAATCGCTCGGCATTCCCATCGCGATCGAACTCCGCGACGAACCCTGGGGCGATCGCCATTTTGCCGTGGTAGACCCCAACGGGGTGGGTATTGACATTGTTGCCTACAAGGCCCCCTAGATGGAATAGGATAGACAATATCCGGGTACCGAGGGTGCGGAACAATTTGCCGGCACCGCTGTTAAAAAAATGAAGCCCCATGCATTCCTTCACGGGAAGAACTCATGCCATCCATAAAATCGGCATGGAACAACTTTGTTTGACTCCTTCCAAAACGACAAAATAAAATTTTATGCAGACGCTCGGAAAAAATAAATCAACCCCAAAACATCAGGAGCAGAATGTCCGGAAAACAAAAACCACACAACCGGTTCATCAGCTTCTGGGACCTGTAGGAACATTGCACATCGACGACGGCGGAAAAGGGGAAACACCCATCGTATTCGTTCATTCGTTTGGTGGCAGCACCGAACATTGGAGAAATCAACTCGACCATGTTCGCAAAAATTACCGCGCTATTGCCTTGGATTTTAGGGGCCATGGTCAATCGGAACTCCCCCGTGAACTGAAGTATGCGCCCCAAGACCTCGCCCAGGACATCGCGGCGGTGGTCGATGTTCTTCAACTGGATCGCTTCATCCTCGTGGCGCACAGCATGGGTGGTCATGCCGCGGTGGCCTATGCGAGTCAACACCCCGATCGTGTTGCCGCATTACTTCTATCGGGAACCCCGGGCAAAACGCCGGAGGAAATTTCCAAACAGGTGACCACCGCATTGGAGTCGCCGGCCTATCAGAAAGTGATGGATGACTATATGCAACAACTGCTGACCGAGTCGCGACCCGAAGTTGCCGAAGCGGTGACCAAAGACTTTAAGGCCATCCCGAAAGATGAAACGATCAGCATCATCAAAGCCCTGTTCGCGTTTGACCCGCTGCCCGGGCTTGAAAAATATAAAGGCCCTTTGCTGCTCGTGGTCTCCGGCGCCGAAAGCAAACAACCCGGCACACTGCAATCCCAACTTCCGACAGCGGATTTCAAGGTGATCGACCACGCCGGCCATTGGACACAACTGGACCAACCTGAAGCCTTCAACAGGGTCCTGGATAATTTTCTTGCGTATCATTAACCATGCGAAAAAAACAGTAGACGATCCGTTGGTCCGTGACACTAGTTTTTTACAAACCGGGCCGAATAGGTTTGAGATGACGTGGACACTCTGAGAATGTACAACCCCGAGCACCAGCCTTCGGTGGAGATGACCAGATTGTTGTCGAACGACTGTGTATAGGTGGCGACCAATGTTCCCTGGGGGTTATAAACGGCCGCGTCAAACGGCACATTCTCACCCAGCGGGAGCCGGGCAATGATCGCCGCCGATGTTGGATTGGGATAGAGATCAATCTCCGTCGCGGTGGCCGCCGGTGGCCCCGACGGCAATACGGAACACACCATCGCTTCGATGCCGAGGGATGCGCCCATGCCACCCGGACTAATTTGCGTGATGGGCGCCCATCCCGAACCAAGTTTCACGAATGCCGTGTTGCTTGCCGGTGCACGCCACGGCGACTGGGCAAGTGCAAACGTGTCTTTTTCGGAGTAGGCCATCGTGTACGTAATAAAGTAGTCGCCCTCCACTTCCAGGTAGGGATGAAGCCCCACATAATTCATTTCGGGTGACATTTGAATGTAGGGGATGTAGGTTTGAAAAATATCTGTGCCTTCCGGCAAACCGTTTTTACCCGAATTAACGGACACGACCACGCCACCCGGAGCATGCACATTGAGACTGCTGGTGAGGAGCGTGATGCCGGTCAAAAGTTTTTTACCATCGTTCGGGATCCGTTCGGCATACGAGGCGATGCCATCGGAGTTATAGCCCGAAAAATAGCCCTTGCCCGAAGGATATGGAATGAGCTCCATCGCCTCCGTATTCGAAAAATTTGAAGCAGTGTCACAGCTGACGTTGAGTGCTTCATAAGGATCAAACCCATCCAACGTTTGGATGCCCGATGAACGCGGGTCGAGCCAATATTTCAGCTGCTGGTCCGGTTCGGATGAAGGCGTCCAGCTTTGCGACAGTCGCTGAAAGAAATCGTTGTAGGGATAGTTACACGTCGAGCCCCCTCCCGCCAGGCTGCCGATGATGTGATGATCGAGATTAAAAAGCGGCGCGCCCGACGACCCTCCGGTCGTCACGCCCAAGTCCCATTTTCCCACGCGCCAAAATCCATCGGATGCGCGGGGTTGTCCGGAGGGTATCTCGAAATCACCCGGCGTAACCGCGGCATTGCTAAGGGAAATTCTCCGTGGTGTTCCCAGGGGATGATGAATGCAACTCACATGATCCAATCCCCTGTCGGCGATGTCCCAGCCCGCGTAATAGGGCTTGAAACCCAATGGCGGCACGGTCTGTAATTCCAGCAATGAAAAATCATGTTCATATAATGAAGCCCTATAGGAAGCTCCCACCAACGCATCGTCCTCGCTGACCGAACGGCCATCGCAAAGCAAGTCTTCATAGTTGAACGTGAAAATGGACCTGCTGGCATCGAACTGACTGCCGATGCAATGCTGCGCCGTCAACACAAAGGGCCGTTGGTTGCGTTCGGCATTGTTGACGAGGGCGCCTGTACAAACCACGGCTGTATTGCTCCGAAAGACCAGTATGCGGACAACGGACCGGCGATCGTCCTGCCAGAACGTTCCTTCCAGGCAAGGATAACAAGTACCTTCCTGCTGTGTGCGCGAAACGGGTAGGCCTGGGGTGGACGGCGTCGTAAAAACGTCGCGGTAAGCATGCGAAATGCCGGCGATCGTAAAGGTGCTGCGTTTGGCGTTGCTCACCGGCACATCAAATTCGATGACAAGCTCATCGCCCTTCAAAAAATTGGTGATCCATATGACGGTGTCTGGTGTGTTGCCGCTGGCCAATGTGCGCATAGTGTTCTGGTTGTAGACGTATATTTTTTCACCCGGAAGTAAATGCACATCGGTCAACAGCGCAGCCAGGCCATACGCTCCGGGCGAGTTGATTTTTAGGAGCCAGGTGTCATAGTCCGGCCTGTGGTGTTTCCAAACACCCGCATGGTCTGGCGTGAAGGTCGCGGCAAAGGTGTAGCCCACCTCCGGAGAACGTGGATCTTCCGCGGCAAGCGTTACACGCATCGTTCTCGCACGAACAGAATCCGCCAACGACAGCGACGGAATGTCCTGATATATTTTCAGATCCGAAACGAGTGGAAGCGTTACGTCATTGGCTTGGGCCTGCGCAGCGATGCCCGCGTTGAAAAAAAAGATGCAAAGAAGGATCGCCAGGAAAATTATGGAAGCGTGGCTGTGCCGTCCTGTTGATCTGTTGCGAGGAAAGGTACTGAAGGTCGAATATCGTTCGTGCATGACAAGGTTCACTCATCCGCAGCGTGGAGTGACCTTCGAATATAGCTTAAAATATTTTTTCTTATGTCTTAAAATTCCACGGCGCTAAAAAACGATGGCCTCTCGCCCAAACGTATAGCCCGAAATGCGTTAGGTTTCATTCAACAGGACGCAAGAAGAAAAATGCACACTATCGCCGCTTGGACACAAGCCGATCTGAAATTCTCTTTTGGAGTGTTGGGAATCAAAATCAGAGCGAAGCTCATTTCCGATAACCGGGAACCCAGACTTTCCCTTGCGAAGTTTTATACCATTTGCCGGGCACCCAAATCGTTCGGTTCGCGGGAGGCACAGGGTTGTAGCCTTTCGACCAGTTAACGTGTCCACTTCGATACACATATTGGGAAGAACGTGCCACAGCTTGGGTTTGGATGCGCTCGGCCTTGCTGAGGTTGTCGTTGCTGGAACAGCTAAAAAAAGACGCACTTGCCAGGGCGATGAAGAGGGCTACAAATGTTCGCTGCATGTCGTTTTGTTGTTTAGAGAGTCAAATTCGCGGGTCGCCGGCAGAATCCTCCATGGTTCGTGCGACGCAACCTTGCACTTAGATGTACTCAAGCCCCGGAGGTTTAAGAGTACTAACGACCTAATGAGTCATTTTTTATGCCGGAATAGAGGGACGCACCAATATCGTCGATGAGCCGTTCTGTAGGGCGACAAATCGTTTAGAGAGGATAATGGCTTTTGGGCTGGAGACGGGAATAGGTTATTTAATACCCAGTTTATTGCGGTATTCTGAGGCCGTCATCCCCACCAGTTTCACAAAGATCTTGCGGAACGATTTGGGATCGGTATAGCCCGTTTCGTTGATAATCTCGGAGATGTTGAGGTTGGAAAGCTCCAGTTGTCGCTTGGCTTTCTCGATGCGAATGTGTTGTAGATACTCGATGGGTGGCACGCCCGTGGCCTGCTTGAAACGACGTACGATATTTCTGCGGCTGGCCGGGAGGTCTTTTGTGATCTCCTCCACGGTGGTGATGTGCAAATAATTTTCTTCCATGTTGCGCTGGATCTTTTTCACCAACTCGTCGCTGTGCGAATAGTCGGGCCGGAACGTGCTGAAGTAGCTTTGTTGCGAGCGGTTGAGATCGATGCAAAAGATCTTGGAGATGCGCACGGCCAACTCGTTCCCACCATACTTTTGGATGAGAAAGATCAACAAATGAAACGATGAGGTGGAGCCCCCGCTGGTATAACAACGTTCGTCGATGGTGATGGTCCTTCCCGGCTTCACATACACGGACGGATAATCGATGATCAGGTCAGGGCACGCATCCATGTGTGTCGTGGCCAGCTTGCCGTTAAGGAGACCGGTCGCGGCAAACAAATTGGCACCGGTGCAAAAGCTCGCGATCTCAGCCCCCGTCTTAAACTGTCTTTGAAGCCACGGAACATACGCGGTGTTCTTTTGCATCGTGACGGCTTTGTCGTGCAGGCTGAATGCGGGGATGAGTACGATGTCGTAGGAAGCGCGAGCGTGTATCGACTTCACGGGATGTCCGTGAAAATCGGAACCCTGCTGCAGGATCTGCTCGGGCAATTGCACGACCGTGACGACAAAAGGGACTTGTTTCTTTTGTCGCTCACAAATACGGTTCGCCGTGCCCAATACGTCGAGAATGGTGGCGACGCTGAAGAGCTGGTAGTCGTATGGCAACAAAAGTCCGATGCGTTTCATGGGGGTGAGCGTATCCAGCGAATTTAAGTCTTTGTCCGGAATGCCCCTAAAGTTGGCTCCTTTTTTATGGGCGTGGCCGCGCGGTCGTGCTATCTTTGTTGACGACAAAAAAGCAACCGGCATGGAACAAAAAATAACGGCCCCCAAAAAGAAGGTGAACAATAAAGCAGCGGTCCGGAAAACGATCGACGATTTTATGGCAGCCCTTTGCAACAAAGATGTGAAAAGCATGGTGGCCTACTACGCACCGGATGCGGTCCTGTTTGATGTGAAGCCGCCGCTCCAGGTTCGCGGCGCCATCGCATGGCGGCACATTTGGGAAGCTTGCCTGCCGTTTTTCCCTCCTTCCTTTCAGGTGGAGATCAAAGACCTGGTCATCCATGCCGGCAACGACGTGGCGATAGCCCATTACATCTTTCGTTTGATCGCCACCGACAAAGATCACCCGGCAGCACAAACCTGGATGCGCGCTACCACCGGCTTCAAAAAAATCCAGGGAAGATGGAAGATCGTACACGAGCACGGCTCCGTTCCGTTCAATCCACATACCCTTCAAGCAAACTTCACACTGGAGCCTTGAGACGCTAACCCACTTTGCGGCAAAGGCCGACCGCACCCATCAAAAAATTCGTCATCTTCAAAAAAACATCGCTCTGCAGATGAGGGAATGGCTTTGTACTTCCAGTAAAAATAAAATTGAATCGCTATCCAATACGTCAACCCTAAACTACATCAACCTAAAATCAACAACATGCAAAAAATCACTCCCTTTCTTTGGTTCGACGGCAACGCAGAAGAAGCTGTTACCTTTTACACATCCACATTAAAAAACTCCCGCATGGTGAACATGAGCCGGTATGGCGAAGGAGCGCCCGCACCGAAGGGCACCGTGATCTCGGCCACGTTTATTTTGGAGGGACAAGAATTCATGGCCTTAAATGGTGGTCCGATGTTTACTTTTTCGCCGGCGATCTCGTTCTTTGTAAAGTGCGAAACACAGGAAGAGATCGACACGTTGTGGGAAAAGCTTTCGGCAGGAGGAAAAAAAGAACGGTGTGGATGGCTGAAAGACAAATTCGGTGTGAGCTGGCAGATCATCCCCCCTGTCTTGGGTGAAATGTTGCAAGACAAAGATCCACAACGGGCACAACGCGTCATGCAAGCCATGATGCAGATGGACAAGATCGACATCCAGAAATTGAAGCAGGCCTACGATCAAAAATAAATTCGTGCCTCAACCTAAACCATGGCAAAAAGAACCCCCGCAAAGAAAACCAGCAAAACCGTCGTGAAGACCGTTGCACAAAAGAAAGCGAAGCCCGGTGCTTCGCCTTCTCCCCTGCTGGCCAAAGATTTTTTAAAACAACTCATGACCCTCCAGTCGGATGAAGAATTGAGAAAAATACAACGCTATTTCAAATCGGGAGAAGGTCAATATGGGGAGGGCGATAAATTTATAGGCGTTCGCATGGGGCAATTGTTTGCGCTCGCCAAAACGTTTATGGACATGGAACCCGTGGAGATTGAAAAGTTGCTGGAGAATCCCATCCATGAAGCACGGGCCGGCGCTGTGAGCATTATGGATTTTCAAGCCCGCTTGAAAAAAACATCGCCAAGCCGGCGCAAGGAATTGTATGACCTTTATATCGATCGCCACGACTGTATCAACAACTGGGATTTGGTTGATCGCTCCGCTCCCTATGTCGTAGGGGGATACTTGCATGACAAGCCTCGCGAGGTGCTCTACAAACTTGCCCGTTCAAAAAATATGTGGGAACGACGCACTGCCATTGTGAGCACGTTCTTTTTTATCCGCCAGGGCGACGTCGACGACACGTTCAAGATCGCTGAGATGCTGCTTCGGGACAAAGAAGACCTCGTTCAGAAGGCTACCGGTGGATGGCTACGCGCCGCCGGTGGAAAAGCACCGGCAAGGCTCTTTCAATTCCTGGACAAATACGCCTCCACCATGCCCCGCACCACGCTCCGGTATGCGACCGAGCGCCTCGACAAAAAGAGACGCGAGCACTATTTAAGCCTGGCAAAGCTTTAGCTACCCGCTCTGCTAAGTATAGAAATCCTAAAAATTCAAATTTTAGGATAGGGCTGACGTGATTTTCGCATAGACCATGGGATATTAGATCTCCATATATCCCTGTTTTACAAATGATTACATAACGTCATAGGATCAGCCAAGGACAAATCCATCTTGTTCTTTACCCCGTTGCTTATGTAATAAAAGGATCATGATTGAAGATAAACAGGTTGTTCCAAGACGTATCTAGCGGTTTGTTAAACCTATATACCAAATGATCAAGCACTTAAGTCTTATTGCCGTTTTCATCATTCTTCATTCGTTGGGAGGTCTCGCACAATCGAAAGTGACCGTTGGAAAACCATACGAAGTTATTGATGCGCCAACCAAGTTGTACTTCGCACGGGGCGGTGAAATTCTCACCGTAAAAGTTCAAAAACGAAATGTCACTATACAAAAACTGAACTCCATCGATCTCACGTTCAAGAAAATCAAATTGTATGACGATTTTCCAAAGGGCACTACAATCGAAAAAATTACGCAATTTAAAAACCGGTATTTTCTTTTCTATTCGCTCTATGAAGATAAGCATGAACAACTCTTCTGCCGGGAGATCGATTTTGCTGGCGGCTCCTTCGTGGGCACCGGAAAAAAAATAATTACAAACGATGAAAGAATTCCCGATCCACCGCTGGTCCTCTTTCAGCATATAGCCCCACAGGACAAGTACGATTTTTACTTTTCATACGACTCCTCTTCCATGGTGATACAATATCGCGTAGCGCCGGAATTTAGGAAGGATTCCAAAAACTTTGACCGGATCGGGTTGCACGTATTCGATCAAAACATGAGTGAGAAATGGGGCAAGCACGTCGAAATGCCCTTCACGGAAAAGAAAATGGACAACCTCGACTACACGGTCGATTCGAAGGGCAATGTATACATCGCTACGCGAATCTTCGACGATAACACCACCAACGAGAGAAAGCGCGGCGAGGACGAGCCGAATTATCACCTGGAGATCCTCAAGGTAGCCGCCTCTTCCGGAACGGTTTCCACAACAAAAGTGGACGTCGCCGATAAGTTCGTAAAAACGATTTGGCTTTATGAGAACGCTAAAGGCAACATGGTCGGCGGTGGTGATTATAATAAAGGAGAGCGCGATGCTGATGCCGACGGCGTAATCCTTTTCAAACTCGGATCCGACGGCAAACTATCGGATTTCAACGCTTATGAAATCCCTTCCGACGTTCTCAATCAGTATGCCACGTCAAAAGAAAAACGCCAGCACAATCGAAAGGACAAGGATGATAAAGCTGAATTTGAAAACCTCAGTTTGCGCGAGGTGATCAACGGGAAAGATGGAAGCATGTTGCTGGTGGGCGAACAGCGCTACAGCATAACTACTACACATTATAACTCCACCACGCATTCAAGCACCAAGTCTACCACGTATTACAGTAACGACGTCCTGATTACAAAGATCGATCCTTCGGGGAAATTGGCCTGGATGAAGAAATTGCCCAAACGCCAACGCGGCTCCGCTGGTTATTTCGGTTTGTCATACCGGTACGTCAGAGGCAATCTGAATCATTACTTCTTTTATCTGGACAATGAGAAGAATCGCGATCTTCCGCTCACCGAAGTGCCTGCGGCACACATCAGCGGACTGGGAGGCTTCCTCACGGCCTATATCATAAATGATAACACGGGAGACGTCGTAAAGAAATCCCTCTTGGATACGCGCGACATCCAAGGTATGGAGGTACATCAATTCGATCCGGATCGCATTATGTTTACGGCACCTTATACCCTGGTGTTTGAAGCGTATAAGAAAAAGAATGAAGATATCCTGGTGAAGGTTGTCTTGGATCATTGATCTGCTACTCCGTATTAAGTCCCGCTCCATAGATCTATTATGGAGCGGGACTTTGTTTTTATGGTGTATCATCGGTTCGAAAAGGAGATGCAGGAAGACCTTCGTTGTTGAATAAATTTCCTCCTTGCGGGTTGTCCTCCCATCCATAGCGCACAGCAACCGGATGCGATACTCCATCGCTCCACACCACCACCTCGCGGCCACGAATGACGGCTTGCGCCTCGACAAAATTCTTGTCCGCTCCCGCAATCGTGAAATGCTTTAGCACTTCACCTTTTGACGAAAGTCCGCTGCCCGTATTGGCAAACGTGAGTATGATCTTGTTGCGTTCTTCCCGCATCGACAAAAACGTTGGCCCGGTGTACACTATTTTTTTATCGTGATGGGCAAGGTGTTGCGCCGCCAGCGCCAGTCGCTTTCCAACGTCTTCCTTGTTTAACGGATGCAGATCATTCCATTCGCCGATGTCTATGGTCACGGCCATACCGGTGTTGGGAAGGCTCAGCGTTTTTCGTTGGGCCTCGCGAAGCTCGGGCCATCCTTTTTCCGATGTTTTCACGGGGATATAATTTGCCAACTGCACAAACAAAAATGGAAAGTCACCCTGCTTCCATTGCTTGCGCCAATCGGTGATCAGCGCGCTGAACACGGCGTGATATTTTGCCGCTTGCATCGTATTGGATTCACCCTGGTACCAGATGGCGCCTTTGACGGCAAAGTTGGTTACGGGTGCGATCATACCATTGAACAATCCTCCGGGAGTGTATTGAAAAAATGTTACCGGGGGCAGTGTGTCGGACATCGCGCCGACTTTGTAATGCCACGTTCCTTTCAAATCCAGCGTTTCTCCTCCAGCCGAAAGCGTGTAGGGCTTGTCCGTAATAAATCCCCCGCGTTCGGAGGTGTTGATGACACGGACAACAATCGTGTTCTTCCCTGCCTTCAGGATCGCATCGGGAAGCGTGTATCTCCGGGGTGGATATTGATAGCCGGTAGTGCCGATGAACGTTCCGTTGACGTACACCGAGTCGCTGTCCACAATTCTTCCCAGCAGGAGTTTTGCGGGCTTGCCGGTGAAGGAAGCCGGCACCTCAATGTCCTTCCGAAACCAGACAACACCGTGCACATTTTTTAATCCTTGGTCGGTCCAGTAGCCGGGAATTTGCATCGCCGGCCAAGCGGTGGCATCGAGATCCGCTGCAAACCACGGCACCTGTTTCAGGCCTTCATCTTTTTTTCGAAGGGCGTTGTACCATGCCTTTACCATGGCGGCTTCGGTTTGCCGAATGCTGTCGGTGTAGGTTGTGTTTTGAAATTTTTGTGTGCGTTGCCGGTATTCCGGAAAAGCGCGCAATGCGTCGCCGCTCAGCCAAGCCTCGGCCGGGGACCCGCCTACACTCGCATTGATCAACCCGATGGGCACGTGGTATTTTTCATAGAGGCTGCGGGCAAAAAAATACGCGGTAGCCGAGAACGTTAACACGTTTGCCGGCGTTGCGGCCTGCCAGGAGCCGGTGGTGAGATCATCTTTCGGGTGGACGAAGTCGAAGGTGATGGGGACGAGGAATTGCCGGATAAACGGGTTACCCGCCTCGGCGATTTGTTTTGCATACCGCTCTTTCACCCGTTCCATGGGCAAGACCATGTTGGATTGGCCCGAACAAAGCCAGACATCACCGACCAGAATGTTTTTCAGCGTGATCTGGTTGGAAGCCAGAATGTCCATCGTGAAAGGGCCGCCGGCTTTTTGCGGAGGCAGCTTTACCGTCCATTTCCCATCGGTGCTGGCTTTGGTTGGATATTTTTTGCCGGAAAACACCACCGTCACGGCCTCACTGCCGGCAGCCCATCCCCACAAGGTGAGTTCGGTGTCGCGTTGCAGCACCATGTTTTCGCCGATCAGCCGCGGAAGTCTGACCTGGCCGATCGCCGGGAGGCTCAACAACAGGGCCCATGATCCGAAGAGGAGCCCGCGTCGCCAGGTCTTTTTCAGGGCACGAAGGGGAGAAAATAGGTCTCTCATAACTTTTAAAAACACATTAAATAATCGCCCGCGAGCCGGTTCAAAGTCTTAAAATATAAGTTAAATTTAAGTTATCCCACCCCCATAATCCATTTCCGTATGAAAGACGAACTGTTGCTTCAGACTATCTGCAAAGTATCGCCGGTCAGTATCAGGGTCGTCGATATTAAAAATCGCGAGCTCATCTGTAACTGCGAATGGGCCACGGAGCAATTGGGCTATACCGAAGAAGAATTCTTTACCTTGAGTCATAACCTGTTTGAAAAGATCGTGCACCCCGACGATCGTCCGATTCAACTGAAAGCTTATCAATCGGTGTTCGAACAACCCGAAGCGCCGTTCCAGGAATTTACGATCCGTGTGCTAAAGAAAAACGGAGTCTACGAGCATGTCCAGATCCGGTTAGCCGTTCTGGCGCTGGACGAATTCAAAAAACCAAAGACCATACTCTCCATTGCCACGAATGTGGAAGAAGTGGTTGCGCTAAAAGAGCGAATCGACAGACAGGTGAGCAAACTGGATCTCATCTCCTTCAAAAACAGCCACGAACTGCGCGGCCCGGTGGCAACCATCCTCGGGCTTGTTCATCTCATCGAGCACGATGGCTTTGACGGGACGCAGGCAAAAGAGATCATCGATTGTCTAAAGCGGGCGGTAATAAAATTGGACGCTGTAATTCATGAAATTAATGACAATGCGTATGATGCGTAGTGGACGGAAAACCTGTTGGTGAAGAACACCAACAGGGGCGGTGGACGAATAAAAAAACCTGTTGATGAAAACACCAACAGGCTGAATGGGTATGATGAGTAGCAGGTAAAACTTAGCGTAGCGGCCTATCAACGACGGCATGTACGCCTCGTCAATATTTTTTATCGATAGGTCAACGACACTCCACCGTTTGACGACAGATTGACGGCAATACCCCCTCCGTTAGATTTTCCCCGAATCACTTTTTCATCGGATGTTCCGGAGAAATTTGTCAACGGCACATGCAATGACTCGCCTTTCACATCGAGATCAAGACCGAGATGATCCGGGATGCTGATGTCGATGTTGCCGTCGCTGGTGCGCACGGTGAGGCTCTTCTGGAGTTCGATCATATCCCCTTTCACATTTCCGTCGGACGTCGAGCCGCTAAAGGAGCCGGCGATCTCACGGAAAGAAATGTCGCCATCCGATGTGCTGGTGGAGATTTCGCCCTTGGCTTTGGTGATCGCGATGTTGCCGTCGCTGGTGCCCACGGTGGCGTTGCCGGAGATGTTTTCCAGGCGGATGTTGCCATCGCTGGTCTTCATATCGATCGTGCCATTCACCTGGCTCACGTGGATGTTGCCGTCGGAAGTTCTTCCGAACACATCGCCTTTAATAGAGCTCACCCGAATGTCACCGTCGCTGGTTTTGCATTTTTGATTGGCGGTAACGCCCGACAATGCAATGTTCCCGTCTGACGAACGCAGGTCACAAGCGGTTTGTGTGGGCACCAATACCCTGAAGTTCACCCGCATGCGATCGTTGAACCCAAAGGTCCAGGTGCTGGGGGGATACTCCACGTCGATGGCGACGCTGTTGGCGGTAGTCTCGATCGTCAGTTTCAATTCTTTGCCCAACTCCGATTTCGAGATGTTGAGCACTTTGTTGCCTTTCTTCACCTGGAAATACACTTCAATGGAATTTCCCTGCGACGGCAACACTTCGATGTTGCCATCGGAAGAAGAGATGGAGAGTTGGGCTGGGGTGGACACCTTGTACGTTTCTTTGAACGAATATTCAGGGTCTTGCGCCGTGCAAACGGAGACCGCAAACAGACCGGCTGTGATCAGGGATAGGGGGAGTTTCATAAGCGTAAACGGATCGTTAGGGTGTTGAACAGCAGACCTATGACAATCGGCATGCCACCCGGAAAAAACGGCCGCCCAACCCAATTCAAGGGCTGGATCTTCACAGCATGTCCACAATTGCGATCAGGGGTGTGCGCCTGCGGTCAGTTTAGCGGAAGCCGGGTTCAAGGAAAACGCCGGGCTGGTTCCGGCCAGGCTCAGTTCTTTTTTAACAAAAGCGTCAGGATTCTCGGCACCTCATTCCGGTTGTCATCATCAAAATACTCGTTCATCTCCACCGTAGCGAGACCGAAGTGTTTGGCGCCTTGAATGAAGTCGGAGACGTGGTGATTAAAGCATTCCACCACCTGCAAACCCTGTTCGGTTTCAAAGCGCGCTTTGCTTCCGGAATATTGTTTGAAGGGATGCAACTCGCCGATATACACATATCCACCAGGCTTCAAGACGGCCGCTGTTTCTTTAAAGACAAGTTCAAGGTTGCGAATATGCTCCAACACGAGACTGAAGGTCACCAGGTCATACGTTCCCGTCCCAAAGCTCCACGGCTTGGTGATGTCGGCTTGCAAAAACCGGACGTTGCCGGACGTTATCTTTTCCTTTGCTTTTGCCAGCATGTTTTCAGAAAGGTCGACCGCGGTGATGTGTTTTGCTTTTTTGATCAGCCACTCCGTATTCTTTCCGGTGCCACACCCGATCTCCAGGCACTGGTCTATCGAGATCGGCGACAACATCTCGCGCAGGGCCTTCCCTTCCAGGTCGCGTGTCCGGTTTAGGTTGGTGTCGTATTGAGCGGCCCACTGGTTGTAGGCTTGTTGTGTGTTCATGACTTTGTGATCTTATCGATTGGTGTACTGATCGTATACGGCGCGCGAAATTTGGGCGATAACCAAATCCAGTTTGGCCGCATCTTTTTCTTTCGTCCCCGAAATATAAACGACCACGGCTACGTGCGATCCATCCGGGAGCACAACGATGCCCACATCGTTGAAGGCACCCAACACACCCTCCGCGTTGAAATCTCCCGTGCCCGTTTTATGGGCCACCACCGTTCCTTCAGGCAACAAACCCTTTATACGCTTGGGGCCTGTGGAAGTTTCAACCATGATCTTCCAAAGAAATTCGCGACTCGAAGGTAACAAGATATTTCCCCGGTCAAATTGTTTTAACAACGCCGCCATCGCCGCCGGCTCACACCAGTTGGTGAATTGCACCGGCCATGCCGTGTGCATTTCCGCTTCCGTGGCCGCTATGGCGATCTGTGTGATCCCGAGGCCATGAAGAAAGTCGTTCACCTTCCGTGGCCCTCCCATCAGGCGAAACAATACGTCGCAGCCACTATTGTCGCTTTGCGAAACGGTGTAGCGAAGGATCTCCGAAAGCGCGAGATCCACATTGCCGTCGGGGTATTTCGTGGCCATGGGGCTCCAGGTGTTGAGCATCATGTCCTCCTTTCGAAGGTGGATCTTCTGGTCGAGTGTCAACGTCCCTTTATCAACCTCGTGCAAAACCATGACGGCCAGTGGAAATTTAAAAACGCTCTGCATCGGAAAATGATCGTGACCACGCCAAGTCAGCGTGTCGCCGTTATCCAGGTTCAGCACGGCCACGCCTACATTGGCTGAAATGGAGGCGGTTATGCGCGCTATCTCACTCCGAAGTCGCAGCTGCTGTGCCGCTGCATCATGCGCCGTCAAAGTCAAAAGAAAAAGGAGGGTTGTTAACGTTATGACGTTCTTCATTTTCATCTGGAAAATATTTACAAATGATGATTCCGGAAGTCATCCATCCACATCGCAAAGAAGGACAGATTAGATTGTTCAAAAAAAGTAACCGATTCAGCTGTCTTGAGAAGACCCCACCGATGTCAAGCGTTTATTCTGGCCGCGGCGGCCTCATCCAAAAACCAAAACATTCGGCCTTGCTCGGGATGGATGCTTTGTGCAGGATATTCATCCACATTCCGTTCTCCTTTCATGACATGATACAACGCGTTGGCCTTGCTGTCGCCAAACACCAGGAAGGCCACGCTGGTGGCACAATTGATGGCGCGGGCCGTCAGGGTGAGACGAAACATCTTTACTTTCTCGACATACACTTCTTTCACCAGGGCTTCTTTTTCGTGCAACACCTTGGTGTGCGGGAACAAGGAAGCGGTGTGCGCATCATCCCCCAGCCCCAGCAGCACCAGGTCGAAACGCATGGGGCGATCACCGAAATAGGCGCGCAAGTCGCGTTCATAGGCCAGCGCGGCCTCCTCGGGCGAGAGGTCGGTGTTCATCCGGAATACCTGGCCTGGGGTGGTCTTCATCGGATCGAAAAGGGTTTCACGCGCCATGCGATAGTTGCTGTCGGCATGGTCGGCGGGAACGTAGCGTTCGTCTCCAAAAAAGAAAAATAATCTATCCCATTCCAACCGGTCGCGGTAGGCTGCAGATGCCAGCAAAGCGAAAAGTTTTTTTGGCGAGCTCCCTCCCGACAACACCAGTGAGAATCGGCCGTGTTCACGAATGGCGCGTCGCGCTTCTTCCACGACAAACTCGGCCAGGGCCTGGATGACCAGGTCCGGGGTCTTCTGGATCCGCAACGTATGCTTATCCATGATGACCATTATTTTTCAACGGCAGCGTGAACCAATGGAATCCATCCCGCGCGATGAGGGCTTCGGCTGTTTCGGGTCCCCAGGAGTCGGCGGAATAGTTCGGGAAGCTGAGACTCTTTTTGCCCGACCAGGCATTCAGTATCGGCATCAGCAAATCCCACGCAGCTTCCACCTGGTCGCCCCGCATGAACAAGGTCTGGTCGCCCAGCATCGTGTCGAGCAACAAGGTTTCGTAGGCTTCCGGTGTGTCGCCGGTATACGTACCGTTGTAATCAAAGATCATATCGACCGGGTTCAACGCCATCTCCAGTCCCGGGCGTTTGGCCTGCACTTGCATCCGCACACTCATTTCGGGTTGGATGCTAATGATGAGACGGTTCTGCTGCCATCCTTCCACCGCTTCAGACGGAAAGATCATGTGGGGCACGTCCTTGAACTGAATGGTGATCACCGACGATGACTGATGCATTCGCTTTCCCGTCCGCAAATAGAAGGGCACGCCATGCCAGCGCCAGTTGTCTACAAAAAATTTGATCGCCGCAAAGGTCTCGGTATTGGATTGCGGGTTCACCCCCTGCTCTTCGCGATAGCCGGGCACTTCCTTGCCCTCGATCCATCCTTTGCTATACTGTCCGCGCACCGTATTGCGTTGAATGTCTTCGGGTGAAAACTTCCGGACGGAGTTCAAGACATCCACTTTGCGGTTTCGTACCTCGTCAGCTTGAAAGCTGACGGGGGGTTCCATGGCCACCAGGCAAAGCAGTTGGAGGATATGGTTCTGGATCATGTCGCGCATGGCGCCAGCTTCGTCATAATATCCGCCGCGGCTCCCCACCCCCAGTTGTTCGGTGACGGAGATCTGCACGTGGTCGATGTTGTTCCGGTTCCACAGCGGCTCGAAGATGGAGTTGGCAAAGCGGAAGGCCAGAATATTTTGCACGGTTTCCTTTCCAAGGTAATGATCGATGCGATAGATCTGCCGCTCGGAAAAAATGCTACAAAGTTGCCGGTTCAATTCTTTTGCCGATGCCAGGTCGTGACCGAACGGTTTCTCAATCACGATGCGGGTTCGCTCCGCGTCGGCGGCCAGTTTGTGACGGTTAAGATTTTCCGTGATCGTGCCAAAGAAACGCGGAGCCACGGCCAGGTAGTAGATCACATTGGGTGCTTCGCCGGCGTCTTGTGTAAATTTAGCAATGCGCGCCGCCTGCTCTTCGTAGGTAGCGGTATTGTTGATGTCGGAAACCTGGAAGTATACGCTCTTCGAAAAGACATCCCACTTCGCTTTGTCGGCTTTGCCGCGGCGCGAGAATTGGTTGATATCTTTCAGAAGTTCTTCCCGGAATTGCTCGTCGGTGAATGCGGTGCGCCCCATGGCCACGATGGCGAGGTGTTTGGGCATCCAGCCGTCGAGGAAAAGATTGAACAGGGCCGGCACCAGCTTGCGCGACGTGAGGTCGCCCGTGCCGCCGAAAATAAAGAAGATGGTGGGATGCGTTTTGGATGAATCGGAGGTTGCACTCATGCGAATAGTATGGGTTGGGTCTTTAATACAGGGATTGTGTTACTTCTTGAACCATTGGGTGTGAAACACACCGTCCTTGCCGTTGCGCTCGTAGGTATGGGCCCCAAAGTAGTCGCGTTGCGCCTGGATCAGGTTGGACGGCATGCGGGCGCTGCGGAAGGTGTCGAAATAGCTGAGCGACGCTGCATAAGCTGGCGCGGCTATGCCCGCGGCGGCAGCGGAAGAAACAACGCTGCGCATACCGGCCGTGGCCGCGTTCACTTTTTTGGCGATGCCGGCGTCCAGCAGCAAATGCTCCAGGGCGGTGTTCTTTTTATAGGCCTGGTAGATGTCTTCCAGGAAAGTAGAGCGGATGATACAACCTCCACGCCAGATCAACGCGATCTTCTCCATCTGCAGCGCATAGCCGAATTCCTTCGACGCCTGCGACAGCAAATGCATGCCTTGCGCATAGGCGATCACCGTGCTGAAATACAAGGCTTCCTCCAGCGCCGTCAGGCTCTTTTGAATGTGTGCCTCGTTGCGTTTCGGGTCTTTGTAGATGCGCGAGGCCGCTACACGCATGGTCTTGTATTTGGAAAGGTCGCGCATCGCCACCGCGGTGTCGATGGTGGGGATGGGAAGCTGCAGGTCCATCGCCACCTGCGAGGTCCACTTGCCCGTGCCTTTGGAGCGCGCCTCGTCTTTGATGTCTTCGAGCAGCAGGTGGTCCACCCCAGGCTCGCGGAAAGCAAAAATATCGCGGGTAATCTCGATGAGAAAGGACTGGAGACGGCCGGCGTTCCATTTCTTGAACGTGGCGTGGATCTCTTCCCCGGACAAGCCTATTCCCTTTTGCATCACTTCATAGGTTTCGGCAATCAATTGCATCAGCGCATATTCAATGCCGTTGTGCACCATTTTCACAAAATGTCCGGCCGATCCGGGACCGATATAGGTCACACAGGGTTCGCCCTTCACGTTGGCGGCAATGGCCTCAAAAATCGGTTGCACTACTTTATAGGCTTGCGGGTCGCCGCCCGGCATCATGCTGGGTCCTTTACGTGCACCCTCTTCGCCGCCGGAAACACCCATACCGAAAAAGTGAAGGCCTTTTGCTTTGAGTTCGTCCGCCCGGCGGTTGGTATCCGAAAAATGAGAATTGCCACCGTCGATGATGAGATCGCCCTTGTCGAGCAATGGCGCGATGTCGGCAATGGCGCTGTCGACGATTTTGCCGGCCGGCACCAGCAGCATGACCGCGCGGGGACGCTGCAGGTTTTGGATGAAGTCGGTCAGGGAAGTGAATCCTTTCACATCGCCTTTGACGGCTTCTTTGCCCAGAAGCTCTACTTTGGTGGCATCTTTGTCATAGCCTGCCACTTTGAAACCGTGGTCGGCCATGTTCAGCAGCAGGTTGCGGCCCATGGTTCCGAGGCCTACCATGCCTAAAATGTATGCGTCGCCTTGCATTGTTTTGATCGGGTTTTTGGTTGATGTTGGAACGCGTTTTTTTAACGCGGTACAATATCGCTGTTAAATTAAATTAAGCAAAGGGCAAGCTCGTGGAGCGGACCCGGTATTTATCGGCGTTTTGCCGAATTCTTTTTGTCTGAGTCCTGTTTCCGAATGCTTTTTTCCGAACAATGGTCGTCCGCTATTGATCACATCGAAAACATAACACTTTGATTCCGGCCTTTCCTGGGCGAAATTTCCTGGCCTCATAATTGGAAAGGCAGCATTCAATCTCCTGCATATGCTAAAAAATCATCTTCTCCTCGCCTTCCGGAATTTGGTCCGTCACAAGTCCTATTCGTTCATCACCATCTTTGGTCTTTCGGTGGGCGTGGCCTGCTGTCTGCTGCTGGTGCTTTTCATCCAGGATGAAATGCGTTATGACCAACAACATAAAGACGTTCAATCGCTCTACCGCATCGTCAGCCACCTCACCCGCGATGCACAAAGTGAAGATCTTGGCGTTTGTTCACCTCCGACCGCCATGGCCATGGCCGACGAGATCCCCGAAGTGCAGACAGCCCTGCGTTTCGTGAGCAGCCCAGGCGTGACGGAGAACCTGATCCGCTTCGAGAACCAAACGTTCTATGAAACCGATGGCTACATGGCCGACTCCACGCTGTTTGATTTCTTTTCTTTCACCTTTGTAGAAGGCACGCCAAGCAACGCATTGACCCGCCCCAACACGGTGGTCATCACCGAAAAAATAGCCGCTAAGCTTTTTGGCCAAACCAGCGCACTCGATAAAGTGATCAACATCACGCAAGGCGGCCCCAGCGGCGACTACAGGATCACAGGCGTTGTCAAGGAGATGGAACATAGCCACATCAAAGCCAATTTTATTATTTCGCTGACCAGTCGTGGCGGCTGGACAGAATTTATCCGCACCTCTCCTGAATGGGCCGGGCAAAACTTTGTGCCTTCGTATGTGAAGCTTCAGACGGGAAGCCAAATTGCCGCCGTAGAGAAAAAAATGAATGATGTCCTGGCACGTCACGGTGCCGAAGCCATGAAAGCCTTTGGCTTTAGTAAAACCCTTAGCCTGGAACCTGTGAAAGATATCTACTTGCGATCGTCCGTCGATAAAAATCCGCGCATCGTGTACGTGTATGTCGTCGCCGCGATCGCCGCTTTCGTTCTGCTGATCGCCTGCATTAATTTCATTAACCTGACAACGGCCAGGGCTACACGCCGGGCGACCGAGATCGGTATACGCAAAGTGATGGGCGCCTTCCGGGGCGTATTGATCCACCAGATCCTCGGTGAGGCTATGCTTGTGGTGATCACGGCGGTGCTCATCAGCCTGGTCATGATCGAAGTAGCCCTGCCCTGGTTCAATACCCTGGTCGGTAAATCCATCACCTTGCACACCATGCCTTCGCTGTCGTTCTTGTTCACCTTGCTGGGCATCACGCTGCTCACGGGTTTGTTGGCAGGAAGTTACCCTGCCTTTTATCTCACAGCCTTTCAACCCGCAACGGTGTTGAAAAACAAGTTCACCACCGGCGGCTCCGGTGGACTACGCAAAGCCCTGGTTGTATTTCAATTTGTGATCGCCATTGTGTTGGTATGCGGCATGATCATGGTGTCGCAGCAATTGGCGTTCATTCGCAACAAGAATCTCGGCTTCGACACGAAAGCCAAACTTGTCGTGCCGCTGCGCACCGAGTCCGCCCGCAAGGCATACGCCGCCCTAAAGCAAAATTATCAGCAGCAGCCCGCCGTACGGAAGGTTTCGGGTGCCGATTACCTCCCGGGCATGTATTGGAACGACATCGTGCTCTTCAGGCCCGGCAAAACCCGTGAAGAAGGCGTCGGTCATTTCATGAACGACGTAGCCTACGACTTCAACGACGTGCTGAACATCAAGCTGGTCGCCGGCCGGTCCTTCACCACGAACCTCGCCAGTGATCAAAACAAGATCATCATCAACGAAGCCTCTGCAAAGGCCCTCGGGTTCACACCCGCGCAGGCCATCGGCCAACAAGTGGAGCAAAGTTTCTTTCAGCAGGCCGATGGCGCGCTGGTGAGGTTCGAGATCGTTGGGGTGATGCAGGACTTTCATCGCATGTCCTTGCACGAACCCATCGAGCCCGCCTTCCTGAAACTCCCCAGGGTCGAGCGTGGTGAGGCCTTCGAAAACCTGGTGGTGGACATTGGCCCCGGCGCGCTTCCTGACGTGATGGCAAACCTGGAAAAGAGCTGGAAGAAAATTGTTAGCGACACGCCCTTTGATTATTCCTTCCTCGATGAAAACATTGGAAAACTGTATCGCGAAGATCAAAAAGCATCCAGCATCATCGTTACCTTCACCTGTATTGCCCTGGTGCTTTGCTGTCTCGGGCTATATGGATTGTCTTCCTACACCGCCGAACGCCGCGTAAAGGAGATTGGTGTACGCAAAGTGATGGGTGCTTCCGTACAACAAATCGTACGGCTCATGTCGTCGGAATTTGCGAAGCTGGTTTGCATCGCCATCATCATTGCCATCCCGTTGGCTTGGTATGGGATGGTGCTTTGGCTGGAGGGATTTGCTTATAAGACTTCGATAAACATCATGGTCTTTGTTTCCGGCGGATCCATCGCACTTGCCATCGCACTGATCACGGTGAGCTTTGAATCTATTCGCGCGGCGCTTCGCAATCCGGTGGAGGCTCTGCGCAATGAATAAGCGAAGGACTTTTTTAGCGCCATCGTTTCAAAAGCGTTAAACCTTTCAGATAAAACTGACACTAAGGCTTCGTGTATTGATACATCCAATTGTAAATGTCCATCGCGAAGGGATCATAGGCTGGATCTTCCTTGCCCATGCCCGAACCTGTGTAGGTCATTTTCCAACTGTTGTGTTCTACGCCCGGGTACAGGGTTAGCTTCGCACGGACCTTGGGATTCAGGGCATTTATCGCGGGTACAATGGCCTTTGAAAAATCCGGAGGCACGATCTTGTCGGCCCCTCCGTGAAAAACCCAGATCGGCACTTTGGAAATTCGTTGTGTGAACAAGGCGTTCATGAGGCCACTGCCGGCGATGGGTACAGCGGCTGCGATCTGGTTGTCATCATAAGAGTTCAGCTGATCAAATGTGCCATAGCCCCCCATGCTCAACCCCGTGAGGTAAATCCGTTTTTGATCTACGCGATACGTGGTGCTGATGAATTTAATAAACTGCCGCACATGGTCGCGGTCCCACCATCCTTCATGACACTGCGGCGACACAACGATCATCGGATGTGTCGGTGCCCAGGTCTTGTTTTTGATCATGTTCGGCGGACCGTTCACTAACACCTTATCCAATTCAACCGGAGAAGTCTTGCTGTTCCCTGTTTCGCCCGCGCCGTGCAGAAAAATGAGCAGGGGAAATGTCGGGCCGTCTTTTTTATACGTGGATGGCGTGTAGACATAGTATCCATAGGGCGCAGCATCTGAACCCAACAGCATGGCTTTGTGGGTACCGCCGGTATCCGGTGTCGGTTTACTGGTGGTCGTGGTATCCACCGGGTTGGACGTTTCCGGCTCAGGTGAAAGTTGTATGGGATCTTTCGAGCATCCCAGCAAAATCAAAGCCACCGCCAGCACGTTTACCATTGTGTTTTTCATGATTTACCGAGGTTGAGAGGTCAAACTTTTTTACGACCTCAAAGGTATCAAATTGCATACCGCGAACACCGGCCCCGGCCGTTGGGCTGGGATGGAGTCCGGAATTTCGCGTTAAACGCAGGGCTGGGCCGTTGAGTGCCGCCGGTCGCAAACGAAAAAGGTGCCGGAACGACCGGCACCTGTGTGTTATACGAACCCAACCAGACCACAAATTCAACAGGTCTTCCGCAGGGTTCTTTGTTCGGAATTCATCTCATCATCGACTCGATGACGCGTAAAGTATCCGCGACGATTTCTTAATGACTGGGCTTTGTGTATTGATACATCCACGTATAGATGTCCATGTTGAAGGCGGTGAAAGAAGGATCTTCCTTGCCTCTGCCGGTACCGGTATAGGTCATTTCCCCGCATTCATGGGCCACCCCAGGGTATAAAGTGAGCTTGGCGCGGACCGTCGGCGACAGGGCATTCATGGCGGGTACCACGGCCATCACATATTCCGGAAGCACCGTTTCATCTTGTTCGCCATGGAAAAACCACATCGGCACATTGGCCATACGTTGCGTGAACAAATCGTTCATGACACCGCCGGCGGCGATCGGCACGGCGGCCGCGATCTGATTGTTTTCGAACGAGTTCAATTGATCGACCGTTGCGTTGCCTCCCATACTCATGCCGGTGAGGTAAATGCGGGTGGTGTCGATGCGATAGGTGGTGCTGATGAACCGGATGAACGTGCGCACATGCTCGCGATCCCACCATCCTTCATGACATTGCGGCGAGACCACCACCATGGCATGCGATGGCGCCCAGTGTTTGGTGTCGATCATCTTCGGGGGACCGGAACCCAACACTTTTTCCAGTTCAGCAGGCGCGCCCTGGCTGTCGCCGGTGTCGTTGGAACCGTGCAGGTAAATCAGCAAGGGGTACTTCAATGTGTCTGTAGCGTATGCTTCGGGCGTGTAGACGTAATACCCGTAAGGGGCATCATCCGTACCGCGTGGCATGGCTTTCTGGACGCCTTTGTCGTCGGTAACGGGAATGGTGGTCGTCGTATCTACCGGGTTTGTGCGGGTGGTATCTCCCGGTGTGTGCGGGTTGGAGGGATCGGGGTTCGGGTTGACGGGTTGCACCGGATCTTTGGTACATCCGAGCACAATCAACCCTGTGGTCAACAGGAGAGAAATCTTGTTTTTCATAAAAATGAAAAGGTTGTTAGGGAACGCTTAATCTAACGGGGGGACATCAAATTACATACCTACGTATATACCCTCAGTGAGGGGTCGAGGTAACCCTTTAAATTTGCTCAAAAACCGGGATTTGTAACCTTTCATGTAAAAAGTCCCGACCAGGTAACCCAGTCGAAAGCCCAAATTGGAACTGTTTTTTTTCAAAATCTGGTCCGTATTTCAGGCTTAGGATGGTCATTAATTGACGGATGGGTGGCCTGATTCCGCCACCCGCCCGTTGGGTTCATTACTCATGTTGACTCCCCTATCTTCCGCGAACCTTGTGCATCTCGATGGTGATCGCGTTCTCTCCCAGGGTTCCCGTAAGGATCAATTCCTTATCATTTTGCGAGGTGAGCTTGGCCTGCAACGGTGTATGGAACGTTGGGGGATAATGCCACGTAGCCCCCAGCTTTCCCGTATTCTCTTCATAAGCATATTTCCCGAACAGGCGCTTTTTCTGGTCGTTAAATTCAAGCACCATATCGTTTCCGACGTCGAGGTATACCG
>CBIHQM010000024.1:0-29546 GCA_966211885.1 uncultured Chryseolinea sp. | reverse complement strand
TCAAAAGGTCGGCCACGTCGTTTCGCTGGTCAAATTGCAGGGTGAATGGTTCGTAAATGGCGCCGGTAGTGGTTTGAACGGGGATATCGAAACGGAGCACATCGAGCCTGTAATTGTAATTATAGGCGCCCCACAAACCCAACTCGCTGTTGATGATGATGGTCCATTTATCTTTTTGAGGGATGGCGAACATGGAATACGTACCGGCTTTGAGCAGGAAGCCGTTCAGCGAAATATTTTTTGTCGCGGTGATCTCCGTTGCTTCATTGGCCCCCAGGCGCCACACCTGACCATAGGGCACGAGGCTTCCAAAGATCTCACGTCCCCGTTTCAGGGGCTGCGAATAGGTGATCTTTATGTAGGCGTCCTTATATTTCACCGTGGTCACGGCCATGGGACTGGGCCGAGGCTTGGCGGCTTCCTGCGCCCGGGTGGTGACCAGGGCCAGGAGGGATAGGAACATGGCGGAAATTAGAAGTCGTTTACCCCACATAGCGTTTTAAAGATAGTAATTTAGACTACAACCTTGTGTTCCTTTGCATAAACCATGCTGAATTCTGATTTTGTAAAAACTTATTTTCAACTATGACACGCCCCGCATTCGACGATATATATATGGAGTTGGCCGTGAACCTGGCCAAGCGTTCCCACTGCATCAAGCGGCACGTAGGGGCCGTGCTCACCAAAGATACGCGCATCATCTCCATCGGCTACAATGGCCCGCCCTCGGGCACCCACAACTGCGACGAACAATGGCCCGAGACCGGCTGCCCCCGCGATTCGAAAGGGGGATGCTCGCTGGCCATACACGCTGAACAAAATGCCATTCTCTATGCCGTAAAAAACAAAACGTCGGTGGAAGGGGCCACGCTCTATATCACGTTGTCGCCATGCCTGGCTTGCTCCCGTATCATTTTTTCGATGGGCATCCGGCGGGTGATCTACCTGCGGTCGTATGCTGAATATAAAGGAATACCCTCGGATGAGGGAGTAGACTTTTTAAAGCGGTTTGGTGTGCAGGTCGATCGGTATCAGGGACAACTGTCGAACGTTACCCATATGATTTAGGGTGAGGCGATTGGAGTAGCGGTGATCGTTCAGTGGACAAACTAAAAAAGGGATTGCAAAGGGAGAGATTTTGTTGGTGGGACACCAACAAACGTGATGTGGCATTCTTTTGAATCGCTTGGTAAGTTTTAAGATTGGGGCGAGTGATTTAGGTTGTTGGGGAGTGCCAACAAAAGGAGGGTGATCGGGTGAGGTTTGTTGGTGATGAACGCCAACAAAGGGTGCGGCTTACCGGCTCTTCAGTGCTTTTTCGAGATCGCCTGTAAGTTTGGCGGTAACGCCTTTGGTCTTCTTGGCTTTCTCGGTATTGAAGACGGCCAGGGCGCGGTCGGCCATTTCGAAGAGACCTGCAGGATTTTTATCGGCCTTATAACTTCCCAGACACCATTCGAGATCGGCCTGAAGTTGTGTGTCGATGCCGAGTTCCTTCAACTTGCTCAAGGCTTCTTCACAAACTTTGTCGATGGCGACGCCGGCTTTGGGCGCGGCGGCCTTCGGTTTGGCAGGAGTGGAAGCTTTCTTTGCGGGCGTCTTCGCCGGAGTTTTAGCGGGTGTTTTTGACATGACCAGTGGGTTAAAGTGTTTTGATGTGAGTAAGTTACGTGCGTTCGCCGGGGAAGACAAGCAGTTGATTTATAAATTTTACGCAACCGAATGAATACGCGGCGAGTTCAAGCAAAAGTTTAACACCCGGCCTGCATCGCGACATATTTCAAGCAACCATGGAATTGAAAAGAGGGCGAGCAGGGGAGAGGTACGGGCGGATGACAGCGGGCGTGACGAGATGTTGATGCTCCGTTGATGGCGACAAGACCGTTATAAAAAACGAAAGGGAAGTAAATCTAATTTACTTCCCTTCGCAAAGTTTCCTTAGGCCTTGCCTAATTACTTCTTCTTCTTAGCAGCTTTCTTAGCAGTTTTCTTGGCTGCTTTTTTAGCTGTTTTCTTCGCTGTTTTTGCCATAGCGTTTTAATTTTTTTGTTAAACGATACGAAAAGTTATAACAAAATATTTACACACAAAAATTTTTTGCGAAAAATTTTTTCTGAGCGAGATTTTTTTTCATGTGCAAGTGATGCATGATCGATCGGATTTTGATCCCTTCATCGCTCATAAAACATTCACTTCGGGTTGAAGAATGATGTCGAATTTTTCTTTCACACTGCCTTGAATGTCCATGGCGAGTTGCCATATTTTTTCACCTTCACCACCTCCATAGTTCACCAACACCAGGGGTTGAAGCGGATGAACACCGATGGCTCCGAATGTTTTTCCTTTCCATCCACATTGCTCGATCAACCATGCTGCAGGAATTTTTACAAGGCTATCGGTCGATGGAAAAGATGGGAGAGAAGGATAACGCTTCTTCAGAAAATCGTGTAAATCAGCGTGTATTGAAGGATTTTTAAAAAAACTTCCGGCATTTCCAACACGCGCGGGGTCCGGTAATTTGCTTTGACGAATGTGGATAACTGCATCGCTAATGTTTTTTACCGACAACTTTTCGCGTCCCATTTGCTTCAACGTTTCTTCGATCGCGCCATAGCTGATGTTGAACGCGTGATTTTTTTTGGTGAGGGTTAAAGTAATACTTGAGATTAAAAACTTGTCCTTTGCTTCATGCTTGAAGACGCTTTCGCGATACCCGAAACGGCATGCTTCGTTGCTCATCGAGGTCACCATTCCACTGCCGATTTCCACCCCTTCGACGGTCAAAATATTTTTTTTTATTTCTACCCCGTAAGCCCCGATATTTTGCATCGGAGCGGCTCCGACGGTGCCCGGGATGAGGGAAAGGTTCTCCACGCCACCCCAATCCTGCGCCACACAATGCATGACGAAAGCATGCCAGTTTTCGCCCGCGCCGACTTTCAACGTCACCGTATCGTCGTCTTCCTGAACGATCTCCTTGCCTTGAAGTTCCACCTTCACGACCAGTCCATCGTAATCTTTGGTGAGCAAAATATTGCTGCCGCCACCTAAAAAGATGTGCTTCTCTTTCCGGAAGAGATCGGAAGCGATCAACGCCTGCACGTCGGCGATGGACCGGATCGCCGTAAAATATTTTGCCCTGGCCTTGATCCCAAAGGTGTTATAGGGGAGTAACGCTATGTTTTCCTGGACATTCATACGCAAATAATTCACCAGCAAGGTATAAAAAAGTAATTACCCCGGGATATAGGTTGGTCCTTTACCCCGGGGTAATGCCCGTGATGGCGAGTAGGGATGCTACTTGGTGAGCTGTCCGTTCAACTCGTCTTTAGAAATTTTAAAGATGCAGATCCGGGGGAATCGTCCCGCCAGATAGGTGGTGCCACACACCGCCAGACCGCCGTCGGATGTTTGGATGAGGCTGGAGATCTCATAAGGATTGGAAAATCCCAGGTAGCGGCTGCTGATAAACGTTCCGGTTTCCTGTTCATAGAAATACAAACCGATCTGCTTCGACTTTGTGTTGCTGGCATAGACCAATGCATTCTTCGTGTCGGTCTTGGCTTGCAGGATCTTCACCGGCGCGTCGGGCACCAGTTCGGGAAGGGTAAATCCTCCAAAGTCGGAACTCGCCGGATCGCCGCCGGGAACGTCTTTGGTGGGAAGGAGGTAGTTGCTTCCATAACTGAATCGCGACAGCGCGAATTTGCTTGCACCTAAATAGGATACAGCGCTTAACCCGGCTTTATCACTTTGTCCTTGAACAACATTAGCAGGGCCGGCATCCTCGCTAAAGTTATTGACAAAGACCAGGGAAAATGTGTAGTTGTAGAATCCATTAAAATAGTACGTCCCGTTTGCCATCTTTCCAACGTCGAAGGGCCATTGCCTTCCGGTTCTTAAATAGTGCTCTATGACATACTTCTCTGTAATGATCTGGTCGTCAGATCCCACGCCAATGTCGAACCCTTTCGTTTTAGCGTCGAGGATATTGCCATCCGTATCTAAAACCGAAATGACCGATTGTTTAGCAACGTTGTCATAACTCAAAAGCACAAAGGTGTTGTCGACGAACGAGGCCGAGGCCGGATAGGTTATGCCCGCCAGTGGCTTGACCTCTATCGCTTCCAGCAACGCATCCACATTGGCGATCTGAGCCTGGAGTGTCTGGGCATCCATGCAGAAGAAATAATACTTCGTTTGGTATTCCACGAGCTTGCCCACGGGATAAACGCCGGTGGAGGCAGGAACTTCGATCTCTTTTACAAATTTTCCGTACTGATCGGCTTTCAGCAAGTAGATGCCGGCAAAATCGGAGTTCTCACTCAGACGTCGGCCACACAACACGATGTAGCCGCCGTCGGGAGTCTCTCGCATGTCGATAGGGAAGTAGGAGGCGTCGAACTTGCTGTTGTCAAAGATCGAGGCGAAGTTTTGCTGATCGAATGAGGGGTTTGATTTTTCCGAACATCCGGACAAGAGCGATACGCCCAACACAAACAGCAGCAGCGAATAGTATTTTTTTAGCATGACAGAAATCATTTTTTATCTAATGTTTTAAAACCACTGGAGAGGAAACGCAACGGGAACAGACATCCCAGGGTAACGGCCACGTTGTCCAGGGTGAGGTCGTCCATTGCATCGCCCACGCCCGAAAGCCGGTCGCTGCTGTACCGGTTCTTGGTGGAAGAGATGTTGCTCATGCCATACTTATAGGATACATCGAAGTTCAGACGCACGTTATTGCCCAGGTTATAGTTCAATCCGACGCCACCCAGAAGCCCCCAATGCGATTTGGCAAACTGATCTTTCGAGCCTACGATGATCGGCTCGTTTTTGAATTCGTTGGCACCCCCGCTGGCCTGATCCACGCCACTGACGGTGACAATGGTGGTGGCATCCAACAACAGCGCGGAGTAGATACCCAGTTGCACGTAAGGGCGCAGGCGGCCGTGGAGGAAATCGTATTTTACCAACAACGGCAGAACGGCATAACTCAGTTTTTGTTCCTGGTGGTAGTTCAACGTCACGTTGTGTTCGGGGATGGTATCCGTCCAGTTGAATTGATTGCTGTACTCAAACCGGCTACGCTGATACGTAGGCTGGAAGCTGATCAGGAATCCTTTAAAGTAGAACGACACCTCGAGGGTGGCTTGTGAGCCCATCAGGCTGAAATTCTTGTAGGTCTTGCCGATGCTGGACGCATCATAGTTGGTGGGGGAGACCACGGCATAGGTTTTGTCTACCGATACCTTCGAGAGGTTGGGACCGGCCTTGAAACCAAGCCACCATTGCTTCTCCAAAAATTTGTCGTCTTCTTTTGCCTTCTTGTTGTAGGCGGCCGATTTTCGTTTTTTATCGGAACCGGATCGTTTTTTTTCCTGGGCGTTGACGGTAGCGGCTATGAGAAAAAATAGCAGCACCAGGTAGCGTCGTTTCATCACGGGTAAGGGTCTTAGGGTTTTATTTTATGATCACTAGTTTCTTGGATTCTTTATAAGATCCGGTCTTGAACTGATAAATATAGTGGCCGGTAGGCAAACCGGTTAGCTCTACATCGATTTTGTGCTCACCCGGTTCATATACGCCATTCACCATGGCCTTCACCACTTTTCCCTGGTTGTCCATCAGGTCCACATTCACCTGGTTGGTGCTGTTCAATGTAAACGACAGGGAAGTTTTGTCCTTGGCGGGATTCGGGTAGCATTCGCCCAGTGAGAAACGGCTGCTGATAAATCCTTCCGTGCCGGTGATGATCTGCTGTGCCAGCGGTAATGTCTGGAAGGTCACACCATCCGTAGTTCCGGTGGAAGTCATCAGGCCGGGGAAGATCTCGTTGAGACGGGTGTCGTCCACCAGCATCCAGTCTTTCATGATGTTCCCATAGACGAGCCGGTAGTCGTATTGCATGTCGACGTTGCCTTTCGACAAGTCCGGCACCTTACCGACCATCCCAGGCTGGACGCCGCGGCCAAAAATAAACAACGGGCCGCCGGTACCGTGGTCGGTGCCATAGCTTCCGTTGGATTGAATGCGTCGTCCGAATTCCGATGTCGTAACGCTCAACACGCGCTCTTCCAGGGCGCGCGAACGCAAGTCTTCCTGGAACGCGCTCATGGCCGTCGAGATATGATACATCAACGCGGCATGGCCGCCCATGGTGGTGTCGTATTTTTCAACCTGGTCGGCATGCGTGTCGAAACCGCCGACCTTCACCAGGAATACCTTGGTTTGACATCCACCGGCAAGCAATCGAGCAATCACTCTCAGTTGATTCGACAAAGGGTTTTTCAAGCTTCCCGTCGGTGCATTAAAAGGGTAGTTTTCGGGATACGTTACGGAAGGTTTGCCGCCGGCCTCATACACTTCGGCCAACCGTTGCGCATAGTCCTTGGATTTATCTTCCAGGCTCAGGATCCAATCCAATTCTTTATAATAGGGAGACCCATTCAAGTAGTCGGGTGGTAAACCGCGTGGATCGACGGCTTCGTCGAGGAAGCCTTCCAGTTCGCCCACCAGTTGCGCGAATTCATCCGGATTGCTGATCGAGATCGACGTAGGGATGTTTCCTTGCTGGTGAAAAATGAGCGACACGTCGTTGCCCATTTCGATCGCTAGCGGGTCTTTCATTTCTGGGTTGGGGAAATCTTCGGGATATTTCTTTGGAGCAAATTCTCCCTCCAAATAACGTCCAACCCAACCTGACTGATAATAGTCATCGGCGGATCCGCCCATGAACCAGATGTCGCGGCCGCGGAAGTGGGAGCCGTTGTTGTTTTTGTACGACACGCCTTGCACGAAGGTAACGCGTCCCTGGTCATACAAGCCTTTCATCGCCAACATGTCGGGGTGAAGCCCTACTTGAGCGTCTGACGGCAAGGTGCTGTCCAGTGGAATGTATTTGCGTAAACTGTTTTTTGCAGGGATGGCGATATTGGCGCGGCGGGTGTGGTACTCGTCGTATTTTTCAACGGGGATAAGGCAATTCAATCCATCATTGCCGCCGGCTAATTGAAGAATGATCAGCACGCGGTCGTTGCCGCTGGCCGCTGCCATGCGCGCCAAAGAGCTGCCTTCGCCCAACACACGCAGGGGAACGCCTCCGATCGCGAAGGGGATGCTCATCGCCAACGGAAGCTTCTTTAAAAAGTCTCTTCTCGATTTGTTCATGTCTTTTGTCTTTAGGCAAGTTGATATTCGGGCGACTGCAGCATGCTGTTGAACAGGTATTCCAACTGGTCGCGCAAATCGGGTTCGTTGGCGTTCCAGCGTGTGGTCCAATAGGCTTCGTCAAAAGTTTGCAGGAAGCGTTCCTTGAAATAGTTGAGACGCTTGGCGGTCAGGCCGGAAGTATCATCGGCTGCATCGTCGAAAGTTAAATTGTCTGTCACCGGGAGCAGGTACTTGGCCAGTTCCATGGTGAGCAATCGCGCATCGGCGGCGATGGCGTCGGGGATGTTGTTCTTTACAAAATCATAGACGTTCACTTTGAACATGCCTTGCTCCATGCTGGTGATCAGCGTGCGGATGAAGTTGTAACGGTTGGCCAAGGTGTTCGGTGTGATCCACCAACGGTGATAGATGGGGAATTGGAAATAGGATTCATATCCGGCAATATCCGAGGGCTCATAGAATTTCATGGCCTGCGTAGTCACCTGCGTTTCGATCTCGCCGGTGGCCGCATAAAAGTCGGTCGTGGAGGCGGCGATGCCCGGTACCGTGATGTCGAAAAAGCGCAGGGTTGGGATGATCAGGTCAAGCGGCGACTTGATGATGCCGCCGAAGTTGTCGTCGGTTACCGTGCCTGAAGTAGCTTCATAAAAATGTTGACTGCGCAACAAGTTCTCGATCACGGGTTGCAGTTTAAAGCCGCCGGCGGCAAATGTATTGGCCATCTCGGCAATGATGGCGCCGTCGATGACGATGCTCTCTTCGGGCGTATGCGGTGCATACACAAAGAAGCGGTAGATCTTCCAGCAAATGTTCTTCGCCGTTTGGGGACTGGAATAGATCAGATCGATCCACTGGCGGATTTCGTCCAGGGCGCTTGCTTCCGTGGGATTGCCGCCGTTCAACAACGCGGGGTTGGGTTGGACGGTGGCATTTCCAAAGTGCACGCTGAATTGTTTTACGGTATTGTCATGCGACGAGGCATTGGTGGGCGAGCCTTTCACTTTGCCCCGGGGCAGGTTGGTGTCGGGGTCGAGGTTGGCAAAGTCTTCATCCACATCCCAGCCCGACAACACTTTGGCTGCGGCCTTCACATCGTCTTCCTTATAAACACCGTAGTCGCCTTGCTCGGTTGTTGGCGGCAGGGTGCCTTCGAGGCCGCGGCCGATGGAGTAGAGCTCCAGCAATTCGCGGGCGTAGTTTTCGTTTTCGCTTCCCTTCACGTTCAGGTTGCCGTCCAACACGCGCAACATGGCGTTGTCGACGCTGATCTTCACGGTAAGGTTTTTGAAATTAATGGCGGGGTTGCTATTCAGGGCGTCCAGGGCAAACGTTCGGAACAATTGGTTCTGGTAATAGATCGAACGGCTGTTGCTCACCTTCGACATGATGGTGGTGAAATGCGTGTGCAGAAAGTGCACCATCTTTTCACGGGCGCTGTAGGCGAGCGAGATCCCCGAAGGCACGCCGGCACTGATCATCTGGCCGATGATCCATTTCCGGAGGAAACTGTCGAGGTCCATGCTGTTGGCATCTGTCACCGGCGTCAGCACCCATACCTGACCCGTTTTGGGGTCGATGGGTAGGGCAGGGTCGGGTAGTGATTGCCGGAAGAGGGAAGTGATGGCTTGTGCAGGGGTCAATGCGGCAAAGGCATCGATCTGCTGTTTGGTCGCCCCGAACGTTGCCCGTCGTAATAGATGGGCGGCACGTTTAATACCCAGGGCGCCGCTAAATTCCGGTAGAGGCATAGTGTTAGTGGTAGAGTGGTTTCAATAGACGGTTAATCTTTCTTTCCTTGTAAAACTATAAAAATCAGGGACGAAGCGCATTAGCCTCCGTTGGTTGTAAATATTATCCTTTCATTGCGAGTTACCGGCTTTCGGTTGTATGTTTAATCCGGCTTTTTTCCTTCCCCGCGTCCCTAAAAATCATAATCGCCTATGAAACTGATCGAATGTCCGCGCGATGCCATGCAAGGCCTGTCCACGTTCATACCCACCATGTTGAAAGTTAATTATATTAACCAGTTGCTGAAAGTAGGCTTCGACACAATCGATGCGGGAAGCTTTGTATCGCCAAAAGCGATCCCTCAACTGCACGATACGGCCGACGTATTGAACCGGCTGGATTGGGATGGAGGGGCCTCCAAACTGTTGGTCATCGTCGCCAATACCAGGGGTGCGGAAGAAGCGGCAACCTTTGAGCGCGTTACCTACCTGGGCTTCCCGTTGTCTATGTCCGAAACGTTTCAACAACGCAACACCAACAAGTCCATTGCCGAAGCCTTGCAAACTTTGGAGGCGATCAAGAACACATGCCTGCGGTCGGGTAAAAAGTTAGTGACCTACATCAGCATGGGTTTTGGAAATCCTTATGGCGATCCGTATGACGCCGATGGCGTCGCGCAATTTGTGGACCGGTTGATGGTCCTCGGCTCCGATGTTACGTCCCTGGCCGATACGATTGGCGTGTCTACGCCGGCCGCGATCCGGTCCTTGTTCACCACGCTGTCGGCGCGCAATCCGCAAGCCGAAATCGGCGTTCATCTTCACTCCACGCCACAAGCGGCCCGCGAAAAGATCGCGGCCGCCTATGAGGCGGGTTGTCGCCGCTTCGATGGCGCCATCAAAGGCTTTGGCGGATGCCCCATGGCCAACGACGACCTGGTGGGCAACCTCGCCACCGAAACCATCCTGGCCTTTTTGGAAGAAAAAGGCGTAGCCACCGGCATTGATCCAACCCAATTCAACGCCGCATGGAAAATGGCGGACGAAATATTCCCAAAGCATTGAAAATATTACTTCTCGCCGGAGGCCTGACCTTTATCTGTTAACTTTGTTTAAATTCGATATTATGAAGCGTCACGGTTTTATTCTTTTTGGCTTGTTGCTTGTTTCGATCTTGTCCCACGCACAAAATGCCAAGGACCTCACGCAAAGAGGCCGTGAACTTTATGAAAAACACGAGTTCATGGAATCGCTGCTGAACCTGAACAAGGCCCTCGATATCGACCCTAACTATGCACCGGCATACTTCCTCCGCGGCAACATCAAAGACAACTTCGACGATCGCCACGGTGCCATGAAGGACTACAACACCGCCATCGAAAAAAATCCGAAATTTGCCGATGCTTTCTTTGCCCGTGGCAATGTGAAGATGAAGCTCCAGGATTATTACGGCGCCATTGCCGATTTCACGTCGGCCATCACCATCAACGAAAACTACATCGAAGCCTACTTCAACCGCGGCAAAGCCAAACAGTTTTTGCAAGCCTATGAAGATGCGATCAACGACTGTTCCAAGATCATCCAGATCAATCCCAAGAACGTGGATGCTTACTATATGCGGGGGATCCTCCGCATCGAATTCGGCGACATGAAAAACGGCTGCCTCGACCTGAGCAAAGCCGGCGAACTGGGCGATTTGAAAGCCTACGAGGTGATCAAAGAAAAATGCAACCAGAAGGACCAGGGACAATAGGCAATCCCACCAACAGTTTGTAGACTTTCGCGGGAAGGGCCGCTACAACGTTCTTCAATTCCAACCCCAATAAAATAGACGCCAGTTTGCCAATCGGCAAGGCGGTCCGCCAACTGATCTCATCGATGGTGAGTTGGTGGTTGTTTTCCAGGAGCCGCTTCAATACTTCCTGCTCGTCGGCGTCATATTCCCCGAGGTCGAATTGTATTCTCTTTTTCAGGGGCTTCACACCGGCGCTCCAGTTCATATGATACTCCAGGTCTTTCACGTGGGTGATCAGATTCGCCTTGTTGGATTTGATCAGGACGTTGCATCCCTCTGAAAAACTTTGACCCACATTTCCCGGAAAAGCAAAGACATCTTTGTTATAACTGTTAGCGATTTCGGCCGTGATGAGCGCCCCACCTTTTTCGGCAGCTTCCACGACAATGAGCGCGTCTGAAAGTCCGGCGATGATGCGGTTGCGGGCAGGAAAATTATGCGCGTCGGGCCGGGTCCCAAAAGGATTTTCGGTGATGAGACCGCCCTTGACTTCCATGCGCCGGGCCGTTTCAATATGAAGCGAAGGGTAGATCACGTCGATGCCACTGCCCATGACACCCACGGTGGGTAGATTGTTTTTCAACGCCTGCCGGTGTGCGTGGATGTCGATGCCATACGCCAGCCCGCTCACGATGAGGGGTGCGTGAGGCACCAGGGCGGTAACCAAATCATCAACGCATTGTTTGCCATAGGGTGTGGCCCTCCGGGTGCCAATGATGCCCACCGTTTTGGGGATTTCAAAATCGATGTTACCACGGGTATAGAGCAACGAGGGTGCATCGTTGATTTGCTTTAGCCGTGACGGATAATTTTTGTCCGTGAAAAAGATGAGTTGCACGTTTTCTTTTTCGGCGCGAACCATCTCGGCTTCCGCGAGCTTGAAGGGATGACCATAGAGGATGCTCTCGGCCGTGACCATGCCCACGCCGGGGATTTTTAAGAGTTTACCACGGGGTGTGCGGAACACTTTTTCGGCGGTGCCACAATAACTGATCAACTGGCGGACCAGGTGATTTCCGATGCCGGGAATAAAGTGAAGCGCGAGCAATGACAGCCTGTTCTGATCCATGCGGGTAAAAAAATAAGGGAGGATCGAACAAAAGACGGGCGAAGGGTTTTCTTCGCGTGTTTACGACATCGTGATGAAAGAATGGAAGAAAACGATCAATGCAATTTCTCGCGGAGCTCCACCAGGAAGCTGCGGACTTTTTTCAGTGAGTCCATAAACTCCATTTTGTCGCGCACGGCCTGGGTGTCGTTGCGCAGCATCTCTTTGGCACCTTGCAGGGTAAAGCCTTTTTCTTTTACGAGGTGGTAGATCGTCCGGACATGATCGATGTCCTCCTTGGTGAACTGACGATTTCCTTTGCGGTTCTTCTTCGGCTTAATGAGGTCAAACTCCGATTCCCAAAAACGAATGAGTGATGGAGCCACGCTAAACATTTCTGCAACTTCTCCAATGGAGTAGTAAAGTTTCTCGATTTCCTTTTCCTTATACGCCATGTTATTGAGCAAGGTAAGTAATTAAACCATTCTCGGCAATCTGAATTTTTGATTCCGGGAAATCTTTTTTTGTAAGCTCCTGTATCCTCTTAATTACCTGATTTTGAGGATCAACTTTCACGCCGCCGCCATAAGTTTGATAGGTGGGTGTGATTTTACCCTTGTAAAACTTGCCATGTGCATCGGTATAAAGCTTGATGATGGGGGCGAGGCCATTCACCCCCGATACGCTAATGCCCCGGTAGGTGCAAAAGTTACCCATGCTATAGGCAATGAACCGCTCATTATACACTTCAACGGCACGCGTAACATGCGGTCCGTGTCCAAACACCACATCGGCGCCAGCGTCGATCAGGGTATGTGAGAACTTATAGACGTCGCCGCGGTCCTCACCGTGGAAGAGCTCGTGGGTGCGGGGCACGTTTTGATATTGCGCACCCTCAGCGCCCCCGTGAAACGAAACGATCACGATGTCGCAGATCGAATCCAGGTGTGCCACCAATTGCTTGGCGCCTTCCAGGTCGTTCAGGTTCACACAGCCGCTGTTGGGAGCGAAAGCCACGAGGCCATAGGTGAGGCTGTCTTTGGTGAACAACACGTATTTCTGAACTACTTGCCCGGCATGTTTGATGTCTTCTGCGTTCAGGGTTTTCATGGTGCTTTGACGGCCTGTTTCGCCAAAATCGCCGGCGTGGTTGTTGGCCAGGCTCATCATGTCGAACCCGGCGCTCTTCAAATTCTTTACAAACCGGACGGGTGTCCGGAAGACATAGCACACTTTGGGATCGCGACAGGTTTTTGGGGTTCCTCCGGTATCGAGTAGCGTCCCTTCCAGGTTGCCGAACGTCACGTCGGCATCGTTCAGGTATGGCTCCACGTCTTTCATGAGGAACGCTCCGTCATCTGGGGGAAGCATGCTTTCCGGGTAGTTTGTGCCCATCATGATGTCGCCCACGCCGACCAGCGTCACGGTGTCTTTCACCACGCGGGGTGCGGGTGGTTTGGCCGCGGTGCTATCCACCACCGTGCTGTCAACCACCTGGGCGGTTAGTGCCGTGGAGATCGAAATGAAAATGAACAAGAATAAGGGGCGCATGCGAAACAGATTTGTAGAACGGAATACAAAGAAACGGAGATTTCATAAAGCTACAAGCGAAAAACGAAAGGAAGCCTCCTGGTTCGCTCAAGAGGCTCATGGACTGTGCATTATTTTATCCGGAAATCAATCCAGCACTTTGGCGTCGGTGCTGCCGGCTTCAATGAGGCGCTCGTACTCTTTGTTGTTCAGATCGCGCTGGAAGAAATTGATGGGGTTCACGTGCTGGCCTTTGAACAGCACTTCATAATGCAAGTGATCCGAAACCGATGTTCCGGTGTTGCCCACATAGCCGATCACATGGCCGCGCTTCACCACGTCGCCCTCTTTCACAGCGAAGCGGGAGAGATGGGCATAGCGGGTTTCATAGTCGTGCTCGTGGTTGAGGTAGATCACATTGCCATAGGACTTGGAGTAGTGGGCCATGATCACTTTTCCATCGCCTGTGGCGTATACAGGCGTGCCGTTGGCAGCCGAAAAGTCAAGCCCCTTGTGTTCCATGTAGCGATGATAGATGGGGTGAAAACGCGCGCCATAACTCATGTGTAGTCGCTCCAGTTGTTTGTTGTTGATGGGTTGGATGGCAGGGCGCGATGCCCACATTTCTATGCGTTCGGTGAGAATGGAGTTGAGCTCTTTATAGGATTGCACCTCCACGTCGACTTTGCTTCTCAGTTTTTCCAGGATGGCGTAGTCGGAGATTACCGTGGGATAATCCTTCAAGCCGTCGGTGCTGAATTTTTCGCTACCCCCTACACCGCCTTCGCGGATCTCAGGTGCAAGCGGGCTGGAGTCGAGGATGACGCGATAGTTCTTGTCGTCGCGTTCTACCAGCGTATTCAATTCGGCGGTGGCCGCCTGAATGCGGTCTTCCAGGATTTGCCACTCTACTTTTAACGTGATGTTCTTCTTTTTCAGCAACTGTTCTTCCAGTGAATCGAAGTTGCGCGTATAGCCAAAATAAAAGAGTCCACCCAGGAGGAACGACAACCCGATGAAGATGGCGGCTCGATCTTGCAGCGCTTTTCCTCTCAAATACCAGGGTTCGTATTTACAAGTCTTCGGATTGTATCGGTATTTAACTTTTCCCATTAGTCCAGTGACTGGTTTTGTTTGGAACTTAGTTTCAGCAACTTCATGTGTTGCTCGCTCGACAATCCTTCCATCAGGTAACGTGCAGGGTCAACGGGTTCGCCATCACGGATCACTTCGTAGTGAAGATGTGGCGCAGTGGAACCGCCGCTGCTGCCCACGGTGCCAATCACCGTGCCCTTCGAAACGTTTTGCCCGCGCTGCACCTTGATCTCTTCCAAGTGTGCATAACGGGTCACGAAGCCGTGGCCATGATCTACGTCGATGTAGTTGCCATAGCCGGCTTGCAGGGTAGTCCGGCTGACCGTGACGACTCTGCCATTCGCTGTGGCTGACACTTCCGTGCCACGCGCGGCTGCAAAGTCAACACCGGGATGTTTATAGTTGCCTTTGTGAAAAGGATTGATGCGTTCGCCAAAGCCCGATACCAAAAGATCCAATTGTGTGTTCGCCACGGGTTGCGTGGAGGGTATGGAACCCATGATGTCGAACTGGTCTTTGGTGATGTGGGTGGTGTTGCCAAAAAAGGCATTGCTTTTAGCAGAGGTTTTTTGAAGCGCTTCCGACTTGGACTTCAGGATTTCCATCATGTCCTTGAAACCAGCGGCGTCGGCGAGGAGAATTTTTTCTTTGGTGAGGGTAGAGGCGGAGACTTCCGATTGTGGGAGGTCGCTGTTGAATACCTTGGTGTAGAGCGCCTTATCGTCTTCTTTCAGGCTCACCAGGGTGGCTTCCACGGTGGCCAGTTGTTCTTCGAGCAAAGGTTTGTGTTTTTCAAGCACCTGATTCTCCGCTCGGAGTATTCTTTCGGTCTCTGTTTCGATGAACGAGTCGTGGGCGAAGATCATGGCCCCGCAAAACAGGAGCCCGAGTGTAACCAATCCGGCGACATACCACAAAATCTCCTTCACATCCCAGCGGGCGCGTTCGTATTGGCAGGTTTTCGGATTGTAGTGGTACTTGAAGTTCGACATCAGGTCCGGGAAAACATTAAGCGATTAAAGGTGATCCAAGCCATAAAAAAATCCCCGATACCTGCTTATTCTCCGTCATATGCGCTTAATTTTGTGGCTTGCCGTATTTTTTTGCGGGCTAAGATAGTAAAAATCGTAACGTTCAAAATTTTTAAACCACACAACAGGTAATGGACTCGGGTTCGATCAGACGTAAGTTTTTAGATTTTTTCGCTTCCAAAGGCCACACCATCGTGCCTTCGGCGCCCCTGGTGCTGAAAAACGACCCTACCTTGCTTTTCACCAACTCCGGTATGGTGCAATTCAAGGACTTTTTTCTCGGGAACGCGATTTCAAAGAGCCCGCGCATTGCCGACACGCAGAAGTGCCTGAGAGTGAGCGGAAAACACAACGACCTGGAAGAGGTGGGGATCGATACCTACCACCACACCATGTTCGAAATGCTGGGAAACTGGTCTTTTGGCGACTATTTTAAGAAAGAAGCCATCGAATGGGCCTGGGAACTGCTGACGGTGGAATATAAACTGCCCAAAGACCGGCTCTACGTGAGCGTGTTCGGGGGCGACAAAGACGATAACCTGGCGTTCGACCAGGAGGCACTCGACCTATGGAAGTCGTTCGTGAGCGAAGACCGGATCATCCAAGGCAGTAAAAAGGACAATTTTTGGGAGATGGCCGATCTCGGGCCCTGCGGACCCTGCTCGGAGATTCACGTCGATCTGCGATCGGATGCCGAAAGAAAGGCCGTGCCCGGCCGGGAGTTGGTCAACAACGACCATCCCCAGGTCATTGAAATATGGAATCTCGTGTTCATGGAATTCGAGCGCTATTGGAATCCTCAAAAGGGAGGCAGTGGCGAAATGCTGAGGTTCGACCTCGACTATAAAGGAGCCGACAAGAAAGCCGCCCGCGAAAAGCTGCGCTCCAACCTAACCCTGCTCAAGCCCCTTCCCAACAAGAACGTGGATACGGGTATGGGCTTCGAGCGGTTGTGTCGTGCCATCAATTTGGTGAGCTCGAACTACGACACCGATGTCTTTACACCGCTCATCCGCTTTATCTCCGAACAATCGAACATTGCCTATCAGGACACCACGTATCTGACCAGCCCACGTCAACAAAGCAGTGAGAAAACGGATATCGCCATGCGGGTCATCGCCGATCACATTCGCGCGGTGTCTTTTGCTATTGCCGATGGGCAGCTTCCGTCCAACACCGGTGCCGGCTATGTGATCCGTCGCATCCTGAGAAGAGCCGTGCGTTATGGATATTCCTTTTTGAATTTTAAGGAACCTTTCCTCTATTCGCTGCTTCCCGTGTTGTCGAATCAATTGAAGGACGTGTTCACGGAATTGGAGGCGCAAAAAGACTATGTCAGCAAGGTGATCTTTGAAGAAGAGAACGCTTTCCTGAGAACACTCGATAAAGGACTGAAACGCATTGAGAGCCTCGAAGGCGAACTCGCGAACAAGACCCTGACCGGCGAACAGGCTTTCGAACTGTATGACACCTTTGGATTCCCACTCGACCTCACGTCGCTGATCGCACGGGAGAGAGGTTTTTCTGTTGACGAAGATGGCTTCAAGGTGGAGATGGCGAAACAAAAGAGCCGCTCCAAAGCCGACGCCGCAAAAGAGACCGGCGATTGGGTATTGGTGGGCGACGATCAGAAACCTGAGTTCATTGGCTACGACCACCTGGAATCGGAAGTGAACGTGGTGAAGTATCGCAAGATGAAGCAGAAGAACAAAGAGCTTTTCCAACTGGTCTTCGACCGCACCCCATTCTATGCTGAAAGCGGTGGACAGGAAGGTGACACCGGATACATCGAAAGCGCGAACGAGAAAATTTTCATCACCGATACAAAAAAAGAAAACGAGCTCATCGTTCATTTTGCCGACAAGCTGCCGGTGAACATGGAAGCTACTTTTCATGCTGTGGTCGACCGTCATAAACGACAGTTGAGCATGGACAACCACTCGGCTACACACTGGCTGCATGCAGCGCTGCGCCAGGTGTTGGGCAAGCACGTGGAGCAAAAAGGCTCGTTGGTAAACGACAAGATCCTCCGCTTTGACTTTTCGCACTTTAGCGCCATGACCCCCGAAGAAATTCGCAAGGTGGAGGACATTGTGAACCGGAAGGTGAGGGAGGACATCGTGCTGGACGAAAGAAGAAACGTGCCCATCGAGCAAGCCAAAACGCTGGGGGCCATGGCCTTGTTTGGGGAAAAATATGGTGACTTTGTCAGGGTCATTACCTTTGATCCGAAATTTTCGGTAGAGCTTTGTGGCGGTACACACGTGTCGTCTACGGGGCAGATCGGGTTGTTCAAGATCGTGTCCGAAAGTTCGGTAGCGGCTGGGGTTCGCCGGATCGAAGCCATCACTGCCGAAGAGGCCGAGCGTTTTGTGCGGGAGTCGGTGGATATGCTTGACCAGGTGAAGAGCCTTCTGAAAAATCCGAAGGACCTCATTGCCACGACAAAGAATCTCCTGGACGAAAAGCACGCCCTGGAGAAAAAGCTGGAGATGTATCAGCAGGAACAGGCCAACCAGTTGAAAGACAAATTGGCGCTGAAAGCCGTGAAGCAAAATGGTTATCACCTCATCCTTGAAAAGGTTTCTGTTCCCACGGCCGATGTGTTGAAAAACATCGCCTATGGCTTGCGCAACCAATTCGACGATCTCTTGTTGGTGTTGGCGGCCGATGTGGATGGCAAACCGCAGGTGGCGGTGATGATCGGCGAGAAGCTGGCGCAGACCAACACTTACCACGCCGGCAACCTGGTGAAGGAATTGGCCAAGGAAATCGACGGTGGTGGGGGAGGTCAACCCTTTTTCGCGACAGCCGGTGGAAAGAACTTAAGCGGATTGGATGCCGTTACTGAAAAAGCACGTAAATTGATAATGAAATAAGACCCTGTTTTTGATACTTGATTTTTGATCCTCGTTATGCATAGCACATTAAACCTAAATGATAAGCGTTATGGAAAACCAGGCGAGGATAGAAGAATTGCTAACAGAGTTACTGAAAAAATTTGAACTGCCCACCAACGAAAGGGATTTGCTGACCACGCGGATCGGCTACTTCGGTACCCGGCTCGACGGACTGACAAAAAAGGTGGACGGTGTCATAACGACGCTAGCGATATTGGCGACCCGGATTGATGAACTCAGCAGCCGGGTCGAAGAGTTAAGAGAGTAGAAGCAAGATTTTGATCCTCATAAAAATAACAAGTTGTAAATTTTAAAACTATGTATGTTATGGAGAATCAATCGAGGATTGAAGAATTGCTGGCGGAGTCGCTCAGGAAGTCGGATCGTATTTCTGATCAGATTGAGGGGTTAAACAAGCGTGTTGATCATTTAACTGAACGTGTTGATCATTTAACTGAACGTGTTGATCATTTGACTGAACGCGTGGATCATTTGACCGAACAGGTGGTTCTGTTGGCCGATAGAATGGATCACGTTGAGGTTGAGATTAGGGACTTGAAATCGGATGTTAGTGATCTTAAATCTGACGTAAAGGACCTAAAAGGTGAAGTGGTAAAGCTAAACCTGGTGTCGGCCGAAAATTCGCGAGCGCTTATGAAATTAGCAGACAATGCAGAAAGGATCGACCGGCTAGAGAAAGCTGTATTTAAAAAATAAAATGCCAGGTCACAGAACCTGCATACGTTTATAAGAGAAGACATGGATCAATCAATCAGAGATAAGTATATCGCCGTGATCGGCCTCGAGGTACACGCGCAGTTGCTGACCAAAAGTAAAATCTACAACAGCGACTCGGCAGAATACGGCAGCTTGCCAAACACAAACGTGGGGGTCGTTACCTTGGCACACCCCGGCACGTTGCCGAGGCTGAACAAGACCGTGGTGGAATATGCCATCAAAATGGGGTTGGCCTGCCACTCCACGATCACGCGATTCAACATCTTCGACCGGAAGAATTATTTCTATCCCGATCTTCCCAAGGGCTATCAGATCACGCAAGACCGTACCCCCATTTGCGTGGGCGGCTACGTGACGATCAATACAAAAGAAGGAGAGCGCAACATCGAGCTCCACCGCATACACATTGAGGAAGATGCCGGCAAGTCCATGCACTTGGCCCAGGAGACCGATACGCTGGTGGATTTTAACCGCGCCGGCGTTCCCCTCATCGAGATCGTGACTCAACCCGACATTAAAACCTCCGACGAGGCTTACGCTTATCTCACGGAAGTCCGTAAACTGGTGCGTTACCTCGACATCTGCGACGGCAACATGGAAGAGGGTTCACTGCGTTGTGACGCCAACATTTCTGTCATGCGGGTGGGGGCAAAAGAGTTCGGAAAGAAAGTGGAGGTAAAGAACATGAACTCCATCCGCAACGTGCAGCGCGCCATCGATCACGAGATCGAACGCCAGATCATTGAAACCGAAAAAGGCAATGTCATCTTCTCGGAGACCCGCACGTTCGATGCTGGCAACGGCCTCACGTACAGCATGCGTACGAAAGAAGAGCTGAACGACTATCGCTACTTCCCCGATCCTGACCTCAGCCCGCTCAAAGTTTCGGAGGAATGGCTGGCCAAGATCAAGGCCTCCATGCCCGAACTTCCCCGCGACCTGTACAACAAATACACAAAGGAATTCCACCTCTCCGAATACGATGCCCAGGTGTTGACCGATTCAAAAGACGTGGCGCTCTATTTCGAGGAGGTGTGCAAGCTCACCAAGAACTATAAGGCCGCATCCAATTGGGTGATGGGCCCGGTGAAATCGTATTTGAACGAGCTTACCCTTTCTGCGGACGAATTCCCCATTCCGCCGAACGTGCTGGTGGAGCTTATGAACCTGGTGGACGACAATAAGATCAGTTTCTCCACAGCATCACAACGGGTTTTCCCCGAGCTGTTGAAGAACCCGAACAAATCGGCGCTGGAGGTGGCACAACAATTGAATGTTATCCAGGATAGCAACCAGGATGCCATATTGCCCATCGTCGACGAAGTGATCAAAGAATTTCCCCTGAAGGTGGAAGAATATAAGAATGGCAAAAAAGGCATCGTCGGCATGTTCATGGGCTAAGTGATGAAGCGCAGCAAGGGAAAGGCCGACCCGAAAGTGGCCAACGCATTGATAACTAAAAAACTGGAAGAAGTATGACAACGACCCCCAACGCGATGGACCCCATCGCCGAAAATAAAAACCACCCCGCAAAAAAGGGTGCATCGAGCCTCCCGCGGTTGAAGCGGTCGGCATTCTTTTTTCTGCTCTTTGCGATTTCACTCTCCTGCTCGTTCTCTTCGAAGCAGAACGCTGAAGCGAATGCCGTCGCCGGCGACACGTGGACAGTGACCGTGAGCGGTAAGGTGGGCTTCCCACAGACCGGCCAGATCGTGATCCAGGAAATGAAGAACGGTGGCGGCTGGCAGGATACCATCCAGTTGAGGAGCAACTATACATTCTCCAAAAAAGTACCGCTGTCACAACCGGGCTACTACAAGATCAGCTTCTACGGCCAACAATCCATCGACCTGATCCTTTATAAGAGCAATGTCGAAGTGAACGTGGATGGTAACGACCCGAACGGGTTTGCCGAAGTGAAAGGTTCGCCCGAGATCGAGGTGATCCGCAAGACACAGGGCATCCTGCGCAGTGGCGAATCGTCGCCGGAGATTGCCAAACTGAATGGCGACTTCCAGGTTGCCGTACAGGCGCATGATGAAAAGAAAATGGCGGCCCTCCAGGACACTTACATGCAGCTCATTAAAAAGAGCCGCGACCAGGTGGCCGAACTGCTGCGCAACGAGCCTCCTTCTTTGGGTGTGATCAATTTGTTGCAAGGCGGAACGGTGCTCGACAAAGATCAATACTTTGATGTCTACCTCGATGTAGCCAACAAACTGAAAAAAGAATGGCCCAACTACGACCACGCCAAGGCATTCGTCACCTTGGTGAATACCATGAAGACCATCGCCATTGGTCAGCCCGCGCCCGAAATAGCGCTTCCGGATACGACCGGCCAGGTGGTGAAGCTCTCATCCATGAAAGGCAAATATGTGCTGGTGGATTTCTGGGCAAAATGGTGCGGTCCTTGCCGCCAGGAGAACCCCAATGTGGTGCGGGTGTATAACAAGTTTAAAGACAAAGGTTTCACCGTGTTTGGCGTTTCGTTGGACCGCCGCAAAGAAGATTGGATGCGGGCCATCGGTGAAGACAACCTCACCTGGACGCACGTGTCGGATTTGAAATACTGGCAGTCGGAAGCGGCCAAGACCTACAACATCACCGGAATTCCCTTCTCGGTTTTGCTGGATCCCAAAGGCGTGATCATCGCCAAGAATTTGCGCGGACCGGCGTTGGAGAGAAAACTGAACGAAATATTCAACACTCCGAAGTAGGATTAGGATGAGGCACCTTGTTCCCGCCGTCGCGCTTGCCCTCATCGCGGTGGCGTGTACAAAAAAGGGAGAGAAGACAGAGCGTGTCATCACGTTCCAGAATAAGACTTTTCGTGTAGAGTCGCCGGGAGGGTGCAAGACCGACTCCCTGCAATGCGCTTTTTACGAAGTGACCTACCCCGTCTTTACGGGACTGGACACCGCCGTAGCGATCCAACTCAAGCGGGAAATCGACGGCACGGTGAGCATGGGCAACCCCGAGGCTGAGGGAAAGGCCATGGAGCAGATCGGCGCAGAGTTTGTCCAGGACTATGAAGACTTCCGGAAGGAATCGCCCGATGTGCCCGGGGGATGGTACTACAAAGGCCATGTAACCGTAGAAACATTGATCGATACCTTGCTGAGCCTGTCGGTTCATGAAGAATATTACGCGGGCGCCGCCCACGGCAGCTATGGCGTTTACTACATCAATGTGAATCCGCGCACGGGTGCCGAGTTCACGCTCGGCCATCTCCTTCGCCACGGCTACCAGGAAACGTTGGTAAAAGCAGGCGAGAAAGCGTTCCGTCACGTACGCAACCTGGCCGACACCGCCTCACTAAACGCCAACTATTTTGAATTCGCGGACGACAAGTTTCAATTGAATCAGAACTACGGTTTTAAAAAAGAAGGGATCGTATTTTATTACAACAACTACGAGATCGCAGCCTTTGCCACGGGGCCCACAGAAATATTAATTCCCTATGAAGAAATAAAGGACTGGTTGAAATAAACAACCAGTCCTTTTCAGGTGATCATCAGAACGAAACCAACTCCGTTTTAAATCCGACAAACGATACGGCAAGCTGTCCCGAGGAGCCTACTTCGAGGCTGAAATTTCCCTGGCTGTCACTCAAGGTGCCGATTGTAGTGCCCATGACAACAATATTGGTGCCCCGCAGCGGATTTCCGGAAGCATCGGTAACCGTTCCTTTAACAACGCTTTTGCCTTGTTCCTGGACGAGTTTGGTCGACACTTTGAGAGGCTGATCGATGGGCTCGATTTGAGCGGCGTCCTTTGGTATATCTCGCGATAGCCGGAATGCGACCGGCAGCACAAATTGTTGACGCACGGCCATGCCATTTTGTTTGCCAGGGTTCCAGGCGGGAAGCATCTGTGCCACGCGAAGCGCCTCTTTGTCAATCACAGGATCCACACCTTTTTTTAGCTCGAAGTCCGATAGCGAACCGTCTTTGTTGACCACGAACGAGATGAATACCGTTCCTTCAATCCCCTTCTTCGCGGCTTCGGTCGGATACTGCAAATTGGAAGAAATGGTCCGGGCGACGACTTCCAGTCCGCCGACCGGGGTAGCAGACTCTTCCACGACGGTATAGATATCGCCATTCTTGGAGTTCTCGCTGATCTGTTCAAATCCGGGCTTGTACTCCACGATCACAAAATTTCTCACCGGCTGGGAAGGTGGGGCAGTGGGCTTCATGACATTTAGAGAGGCGATGGTTTTGTCGCCACTGCGCATCAGTTCTTCCATCACCGGTTTCATGCTTTCCAGTTTGGCCTGCCCGGCGTCGTCCAGTTCGATGATGACAAACTTGGCATTGGGTTTCTCTTTTTGCAATTGATCAAACCTGTCCTGAACCTCTTTGGGGACCTCCAGGGCCACGGTTGATAACTTGGCTATATCAGTGGCTTCGCTGATGACCTGGTCTTGACAGGCCACCATGAAGAAGAAGCCGGCCATGATCAATGCAACGGCCGCTATTTTCCACACCCGCATTTTCTTTTTGATGGATTTCATCATGATAATTCGTTTTAAGGTGAGTGAATGATTAAAATAATTGGCGAGTTTGAAGTCGGCCGACATCAAGGCAACCTTCGCCAGGAGGTTGCTATATTGGTTCACATCATGATCTTCCACAGCCTCGGCATCGGCCTGGGATTCATGAAGATTGATAAACATTTTTTTATAGAGCAGGAGGAGGGGGTTGAACCAGAAAACGATCCGCAGCCCTTCGAGCAGCAACACATCAACGGAATGAAAATGGTCCGCGTGCACACTTTCGTGGCGGATGATCAACGCCTTGTCTTCCGCCGTGAGTTCACCGGCATGCCCGATGAAGATGTGGTGGAAAAATGAAAAGGAGGGAAAGGCTTCCTGCAGTTCGACCACCCGGTATTTACCAGATTTAGGATAGACATTGGCACGGCGGATATATCGCACCAACTGCCAGCCTTGCACGATCAGCCGCAGGGCAAAGAACACCATACCCGCCGCATAGCCCCAGAAAAGGATCAGCCAGAAATTCAGCGGCGTCGCTTCATCACTCGCTCGCGGAAGTCCGTCGGTGACCACAATTTCCGGGAGCCAATACGTGGGGATCAATTGGCTGATGGAGGGAATGGTCCCCTGCTCGTCTCCGATTTTCAAAAGCGGAAACAAGACCGATACGATCAAACTGACCAGCAGATACTTTCGCTTAAAGGAGAAATCGGTTTCCCTGTTCAACAATAAAATATAGAGGACCAGGAAGAGCAGCAACCCGAAGTTGGCTTCCAGCAGGTAGTTGATGTAGCCGTTCATGACGTGATTATTTATTTTTTAATTCATGGAGGATCTTTTCAATCTCCTTGGCATCGAGTTTATTTTCCTTCGCGAAGAAGGACACGAGGTTTTGAAACGATCCGTTGAAATAGCCCTTGAGCAGATTGTTCAAATAGAACTTGGTGTACTTCTCTTTGGTGATCAGCGGAAAATATTCATGCGTTTTTCCATACGCCTTGTGATCGACAAAGCCCTTCGTTTCCAGGATGCGCACGATCGTGGAGATGGTGTTGTAGGCAGGCTTGGGTTCCGGCATCTCTTCCACGATGTCTTTCACAAACCCTTTTTCGAGTTTCCACAAAATCTGCATCACCTGATCCTCGGCTTTGGTCAGTTCCTTGATATCTTTCATTGACTATGTATTTAGGTATAAAACTAAAGTCTTAGTTATAAAATTGCAAGGGTTCTCAGAAATATTTTTTCGTTGCCCGATAAGGCCATTCCGGCGCGTAGACCGCCGCCCAACCTAATTCAACCCAACACGGCCGTGCGGTCTTCGCAAAAGATTTCTTTCTTGTATTTTTAAGGGGACATGCTCAACGGCAACGACTATTTAAAGGAGGTACAGAAGTTCACCACCAGCCAATACTGGAGCACCGGCGTGCGCATCACGGCCGGGGTAATGGTGCCCACCCTGATCTTTGCCGAGAACGATTGGCTGATCGCCGGCTTGCCGTTTCTCTGGGGCGCACTTTTCGCCAGCCTCACCGACGCCCCGGGGCCGATCCACCACCGGCGCAACGGCTTGCTCGCCTCGGTTGCCTTGAATGCCTTCACGGCGCTGGTCACCTTGTTGCTGCGCGATCACCAGGCGCTGTTGCTGATCGAGGTGATGGTGTTTTGCTTTCTCTATTCCTTGCTGGGTGTCTATGGCGCCCGGGCCGGCGCGGTAGGGACCCTGGCCCTGATCATTCTTTTGTTGAACCTCGTGCCGAGTCATGTGCCCCAGAACAGCTTCTATGTGGCGGCCCTGATCGCCGCCGGCGGAATCTGGTACACACTGTTCAGTTTGCTGCTCTACCGGCTGCGACCCTACCGGCTGGCCGAGCAAGCCATTGGAGAAATGCTCATCGCCGTAGCCGACTTCATCCGCGCCCGCGGCGCGCTCTATAAAGACGGCGCCGATGTTCGCCGCAGCTTCACATTGGTGATGGAAGAACAGATCAAGGTGATGAAGAGCCAGGACCAGACCCGCGAACTGCTCTTCAAGACCCGCCAGTTCGTGATGGACGCCAGCCCGAAAAGCCGCAGCCTCATGATGATCTTTCTCGATGCCGTGGATCTGTTCGAGCACTCGATATCATCGTATCAGGATTATGGTGAGCTTCACAAAAATCTCGATGGCACCGGTCTGCTCAACAAATTTTATGGCGCCATCCTGCAAGTGGCTGCCGCCATGGAGTACATTGGCATCACCATCCAGCGAGGCGCCACGGTGCGGCGCGAACTCGACCTGGTTTCCATCACGGGCACGCTGCAGGATGCTCTGCGCGAATACCAGCAAAGCACAACGGACCCGCATGTGCAGACCAGCCTGCATGCGCTGGAGAAAACGCTTTTCAATATTCAAAATATTGTGAACCGCCTGCACCGGCTAGTTATGTACACACGCCTGCAGGTAGAGATCAACAAGACCGACACGGGGAAAGAAAGCGACAGGGCCATCGTGGGACATCCCATCGACTGGCAAACGTTTCGCGAGAACCTGACGCTGCAATCCAACGATTTCCGCCATGCGGTGCGGCTCACGCTGGCCATCCTGGTGGGATTCAGTGTATCCGCCTTTTTGTCGTTGCAACATACCTACTGGGTTTTGTTAACGATCGTCACCATTCTAAAACCGGTGTATACTGTATCGCGAAAGCGGAATGCACAGCGCCTGCTGGGGACGCTGGGGGGCGCGATCGTGGCGACGGGTATCCTCTTCGTGATCCGGGGCAACACGGCGTTGCTGGTCATCATGATCCTTTGCATGCTGGTGAGCTACAGTTTGCTCCGGCTCAATTATTTTGGGTTTGTGTTGTTCCTCACCATTTATATTGTGATCACGTTTCACTTCCTCTATCCCGTTGACCTCAACACGCTGGTGAAGGAACGGATGTTGGATACGGTGATCGGGTCCGTCATCGCGGCCATCGCCTCACGCTATGTTTTGCCCACGTGGGGGCGCCAGGAAATTGATAAGAACATGCGCGAAATGCTGTTGGCCAACGAGGCTTTCTTTACGGCCACCTGGCAATTTCTTTTGAATCCCACCTCTTCACGCAGTGCCTACAAGACCGCGCGACAAGAAGCCTTGGTGACCCTGACCAACTTGTCCGACAATTTTCAACGCATCCTGGCCGAACCCAAAACGTTGGACCAGTCCACACACATCCACCAGTTTGTCATCGCCAACCATATGCTTACCGGTCACATCACGTCGTTGGCAACCGACAAGTCCTTCAACGTCGCTGTGAACCGGCAGGAGTTGGAAGGCCTGGCGCACGCTATTGAGAGCGAGTTGGAGCATGCGGCGCGGCTTTCGGAGAAAAAAAACAAATACGATCTTGAAGTGGAGGCTGTGGCGCATAATCCGGTGATGGCTAACCAGGCCTTGAACCCACTCTCCATTATCTATTCGTTGGTGCGCGATATCCGGCAAATCACCGAAAAAGTGAACCGGGAGAATTAGGGCGAGGGGAATTCCCACGCGGTTGTCAATGCAAATTATTTCGGAGCAGAAGAATCCAAACGTCGCGATTCATCCATTGTGTCATCAGCGCGCCGGGAACGGTGCCGGGAAAATCCAGCGCACCCACCAGCACATCGTCGTCGTGATCATGGTCGATGTCGGCTATTTCCAGGGTGAGCCAGCGGCCTTGCGTGGCCAGGCGGGTGATCGATGGTTTAAAATCATGGCCCGTGTTTTCAAAGTAAACAAATCCTTGTTCCGGGTGATGTTGAAAGTCGGGAAAGAAGGCAATGGCGACAATGTCGAGGTCGCCGTCTTTGTCGAAGTCGACAGCCTCGGCCTGGCCGACCCCGTTGAGCGGGTAGGACCAGGATTCCGTAAAACGATTCGAGCCATCGTTTAAAAAGATTCTCAGGCCGTGATAGGACTTGAGCGTCGTGGAGTAGTCGGCATTGTCGCCGTTGGCATAGAGGATATCCATTTTGCCGTCGTGGTTGAAGTCCCCTATGTCGAAGTAACTCGATCCATACACGGGAGGAAAACGCAGCAGGGTGACGATGCGAAATCTGAAATTACCCTGGTTCAATAACAGAACGATCCGCTCGTCGCCTTGGGTCATGAGGGCCATCACATCGGGAAGCCCATTGTTGTCGAAGTCGCGCACCACCACTTTGCGAGCGCCGGGCAGGTTTTGAAGCATGTGGCGTTTATATTTTCCGCTGTCCAACGTCTCGTAGGCGTCTAGCGAGCCCGTATAATTTCCAAAAGAGCAGATCAAGAAATCTTTCTTCGCATCCTGGTTCATGTCCACGTGTTCGAGATAGACAGGGCGTTGTAGCGAATCGATGAGTGTGGTGAAGGTTTGCCTTTTCTCATGCCACTGAACAACCGAACCCAGCGGCTGGTCATTGGGATCCATGATACCCATTTGCAACACCAAGGGATCTTCTTCAGCCCGTAGCAACATTTGTGACGGCGGGCTGCTCAGCGGACGGGAAGCCTTCCACTGAAATTTCGTATCGAATTCGTGCAACATGCCGCGCCGGTCGCCGATAAAGATCCGATCCTTTACGGTGTCCACTTTCACCATCGTGACCATGGGTTGGCCGAGGGTGGAAAGAGACAGGGCAGTGGCATTGAACTGATGCAACGTATCGGCTATGCTCACGGGAGGTACGCTGAGCGAGTCCGGGGCCATGCGCTGGAAATAATGCTGGATGGCCGCCCATTCCTTTTCAGATACCATGGAGGATGCCGGCAAGGAAGGGAGTACATAAGGGCGGTCTGCCTCCGGTATTTCCACCAACTTTCCAAAGTCAACCCCCATGCGCAGGGCCATCTGTGGCAAGACAGTTTCTGCCCACACGTGTTGGGGAAGGAGGGAGGCTTCGGGAAACAAATGACAGCTGCCGCAATAGTGCCGCGCCAGTTGTTCCTCGCGTTGGTTTTGGTTGGTGCACGAAAGGGTGGTGATCCAAACCACGGCTGCGGCCAGGAATAAGCGGGTGGTGGACTTCACGGTCGGCACTTTTTACATCGAGTGGGTAAAGCAATAGCTGAGGATGTTGGCCCCCATGCGCAAGGCCTGCGTTCGTTTTTCTTCGGGGTCGTTGTGGATGCGTTGATCTTCCCAGCCGTTGCCCAGGTCGCATTCATAGGAATAGAAAACGACGAGCCGTCCTTCATAGATCAGGCCAAAGCCCTGGGCGGGTTTGCCGTCGTGCTCGTGGATCTTGGGCAGGCCCTTGGGGAAATCGAATTTCTGGTGGTAGATGGGGTGGTCGAATGGCAGCTCGATGAGCTCGAGTTCGGGGAACACTTTTTTCAATTCCAGGCGTATGAATTTGTCGAGTCCGTAGTTGTCGTCGATGTGCAGGAAGCCTCCCGCGGTAAGGTACTTCCGCAGGTTGGCCGCTTCGGCATCCGAGAACACCACGTTGCCGTGGCCGGTCATATAGATGTAGGGATAAAGAAAAATATCGCGGCTGCCCACCTCGACATCGTCTTCTTCGGGGTCGAGCAGGGTACCGATCTCGGTATTGGAAAACTTTATCAGATTGGGTAATGCCGTCTTGTTTGCATACCAGTCACCACCCCCGTTGTATTTCAATTTGGCCACTTTCATGCGCAATTGGGCCTGAACGCCAAAAGTGCCCAGGGAAACAAGAAACAGGAGCGCAAATCTTACACGGGTTGTTACCATGGCATGGTTTTAATGATCCAAAGGTGGAAAAAAATTTACTTTGTCCTTAAACCTTTATACAAAAGGCCGGTCTAAGCCGTCGAATTTAAATCAGAAACCACCAATTACCTTATGAAAACCAATAATCGATTTGGAAAAATTGCGTCGATGTCCCTTTTGGGGATGTTTGCTTTCGTTTTTTCTTGTAAAGATGAAGACAAGCTCACGGTCGCCGATACACAAGACATTACGGAGGAAGCCGTCACCGATTCTTACTAACAGGATATGGACGACATGGCGGGCGTGTCGGTTAGCACGCCTTCCGATGGCCAG
>CBIHQM010000023.1:0-29844 GCA_966211885.1 uncultured Chryseolinea sp. | reverse complement strand
ACATCCTCTTTTCAAAACGTACATTGCATTAATATAATCATATTCAGAATTCTCGATAAAGACACCATCACCGAACATTGGATGCGCGCAATGATCTCTACGTTGCCAACTGCTTTTGCGAACACCCATAACTCCTATCCGAGTAAGGTCAGCACCAATATGGAATTGAACGAGGCTACCAATAAATTTGACGTGGGAAAACCTGATCTTCATTTTCCCATCGATGCTTTGATTTCATCGAGGTCACTAGGGGCAAATGGTTCTTCAAACCGCATATAGCCTCTAGCTTGCAGGTCGGCAAAGGCCGCAGCGTTGAACCCTCTGACCAAAATCCGGTGCCATTATAATCTTTCGTCTCTATATTTCTTCACATGTCGTGAGTTGTGGTTAGCCATACTGAAGTTTCAACTCACCAACATTTTGATTATTGATGAATATTTTGATGGGTCCTAAAACAAAAAACCTGCAAATCACTTGAATTTGCAGGTTTTACATCTTTTGATATTGTACTTCGCAGAGGAGGAGGGATTACTTTCAGTGATCCCTTTGGGGGAGCTCAATCAAAACCACAGGTTCGCTTCGCTCATTTTTTGTTGGCACCCATTCCTCGCGCTCAAGCAGAGCTTGGCGCTCGTCAGGATGCCAACAAAAAACCCCGGCGAAGCCGGGGCCGGTGATTTTGTTTGCAGAGGAGGAGGGATTCGAACCCCCGGAACCTTGCGGTTCAACGGTTTTCAAGACCGCCGCATTCGACCGCTCTGCCACTCCTCTGTGTGTTGCGGTGCATTTTGGGAGTGCAAATCTAGCCGTTTCTGGCTTTCTGGCAAACCCGGCCCCACAACTTTCTCCTATTTTGTCTCGTCGCCGTAGTCCAAAAACACCTTCCGGATGTCTTTGTCGTCGATGTGACCCAGGTTTTTGTTGTAGGCGTCCAGTTCCAGCAGCACGATGCGCTGGTCGTTCAGGTTTGCGCGGAGCTTGTCGATGTCTTTGTCAAATTCGGGACTCCGGCGGCTGTTTTTCAGGGCGTATTTGCGGGCAAAATCATCGCCACTCGACTGGATCTTGTTGCGCAGGTCGATGTTGATCTTGATCTTGTCCATGATATTTTCCTTGCTGCGGCCAATCACTTCGGTGGCTTCCAGTGTGCCCAGCGTTAGCACGGTCGTGCCACCGACCCCGCTCACGGCCTTGGCACTCGTGGGATCGTCCACAATGATCGGCGTGAAGCCGGTCACGGCGCCCAGGCTGGCGTTCACGATGCTGCGGTTTTTCTTGCCCTTTTTGGCCTTCTTATAGTCCTGGTTCAGTTGCTTTTGGTTGCGATCTAGTTGCTGGAGCAGTACCATGCAGTCGATCAGGTTGCTGCGGTATTTGGAAAACAGGAGCGCATCTTTCTTGATCATGTTCTCCGCGTCCAGCACCTTTATGCGGACCTTCTTTTGGGTGCGGTTATTCGATTTGTCAAGCGCAAAGAAAGTGAGCTCGGGGGTGAGTGCTGTTTGTGCGTCGTCCACAAAATCATAGCCGGGTGACCACGTAAACTCGTAGAGCAGTTGTGTGTTTTCTTTGAAGGCGGCTGTCGGGATGCGTTTGTCCGAGGCAATGAATCCCACACTGCGCACATTGTCGTCGCCGTTGGGGTCGCTAACGGAAATCCGCAGGTTCAGCGTCTCATCTTCTTTTATCGTGAAGAGCGTATCGATCGGAAGGATTTGAATTTCCGAGGGCAGGTCCAGTTGGGTTTGTGCCAGGTGAAGCTGCCCCTTCTTTTCCGCCTTGTCGGGCTGATCCTGTACAATGAATTCGATGGTCAGCGGATTGGTTTTCAAGTTGGCAAATTGCAGACGCGAAGGTGTCCAGGTAAACTGCCCTTGCGACGAGAGCGTGGCGCCTTCGGGCAGCTGGGTTTGTGAAGAGCGGAAGGAGATGGGGTCGCCATCCTGATCGTAAACAAAGTCGCTGCTGATCTGGTAGGTATTTTCTTTCGATTGTCTCACATAGAAAACAGGCAACTCTTCCACTACAGGCGGCCGGTTCACGTGCTTCACGGTGAAGGTTATCGTTTTGCGTTCACGCTTGCCATCGGCAAACGCCGCCTGGAAGATGACGGAAAAATCTTTCGTCTTCGACACGCGGTCCACCAGGTCGAACGATGGCTTCCAGCTAAAATTTCCCAGCGAGTCAAAGCTGATGCCCAGACCATCTACACCTTCGATCGAGAAATGTTTTTTTACGTCCGGGTGAGTTTTGACCTGGAAGTTTAATTCTTCATTTTCGTTCAACACATTCCACCCCACGGAGTCGGGGAAGACCAGTTGAACTTGAGCATTTACGGAGAGGGTGGTGATGAGTAGGAGAGCAATGAAATGGAACCGCTTCACAATAGATGTTTAAGATGTTAAGATTTTAGTGGGGTAAATTTAGCAAGATCAAAATTCTATGATATGCCAACGGTCAAAAAGAAAGGTACAACCAACGACTTTTTCGCAGATGTGTATGAAGTGGCCCGCCTGATCCCCAAGGGTCGCGTCACCAGCTATGGCGCCATAGGCCACTATTTGGGGGCGAAATCGAGTGCACGGATGGTGGGATGGGCTATGCATGGCTGCCCCCGCGATGTGCCGGCCCACCGCGTGGTCAACAGTGCAGGCCTGTTGTCGGGCAAACATCACTTCAAAGACCCCAACAGCATGCAAAAAAGGCTGGAAAAAGAAGGAATCAAGGTTGTTAACGATAAGGTCAAAGACTTCAAAACCGTTTTTTGGGACCCCTCCAAAGAGCTTGCCTTGTAAGGCCGTTTACCAAATTAAGAAAATTTTGTCCCGTATCAGGACTTTTTTATAATCGACCACCCCAATCCAGCCCAATTTGGGCCTTTCCGTCCGTGGCATAGGGTTTGGCTTGTCTCCGCCAAAGAACGACCCCTATGAAGCTTCTCCACAGGATTTTAGTGGTGGCCTTCGTGTTCACCGCTGCCACGGCCTTCGCGTCTGGCAAACATGCCGACGAGACCATCACGGTCGGCAGCACCAAGCATAGGACATTCTTTGTATTCAAGGCGCAGAAAAAATTTGTGGGCGCCACCGTAGAGATCTACGCTTCCAACGGCAACCTGCTCACCACGCAGAACCTCGAGCGTCGCAAAATGATCATCGACTTCGGGGGAGCAACCACGGATACGTATACCATCCGCATCACGAAAGATGGTGCGCGCCGCGAGTATCAATACATAAAACACTAAACTTTCGCAGGCCCTGTCTAGGCCAGCAAAGTTTAACAAGATAGTGGGGTTGGTTTTTTAATCGGGATCGGGCCGTCTTCTCAACAGAGGATCGGCCTTTTCCTTTTTCTGCCCATCCCATCATCAAGAACACGGCTGTGCGTAAAGACATTTCACCATCGCTCAAGTAAAGGGACAATTTTGTAAAGGGACAATTTTGTTGAGGTTGATTTCGGTTGCGCGTTCAGGTTTGCCTTTAAGCCCGTAGGGCTCCCCTACAATAGCCCCCAGTGAAACTGGGGGTTAGCAAAACAAAGTTCAAACAACTCCGCAGGAGTTACCCTGCCTCACATCAGCAGCGCGCGCCACATTCACAAAGCCACCTGTATCCAACGAGCAACCGCGAATGCGCAATAGAAATTGTTCACAACAAAACTGCCCACCCTTTAAAAAAAGATAGAGAATGCACTTTCAAGCCCATAGGGCTTTCCCATCATAACCCCCAGTGAAACTGGGGGAAGCCTACACTAACGCGAACAACCCGCCTAGGCGGGTTACCCCTTTCCACACATCACGAACCGTGCCCCACGCTGCGAACTTTTGTCCATCTCACGAAGGGATTGTTGCCCACAATAGCAATCGACTCACAACAAAATTACCCGCCCCTTAGAAGATTGAGAAATGCATTTTTAAGCCCGTAGCGCTTCCCCCATCACGACTCACACATTCTATAAAGCCTTCTCTCCCTCACGCGAAACAACCCAAAGCCCCACAAACGTGATCAACCCATTCAACACCAATATCTCCAGCCCAAACTTATACCCCCCAAACCAAACCTCCGAATTCGAACTCACCACATACGACAGCATCGGCGACAACACACAGACCACCGGCACCAACCGATCGCGCACAATCCGCTTCGTAAAAATCCCAAAGGTAAAAAGCCCCAATAAAGGCCCGTACGTATACCCCGCCACATTCAGCACCGCATCGATCACCGAGCGCTTGTTGATTTCTTTAAACACGACGATGATCAACAAGAACAACAACGAAAATCCCAAGTGAACCAAAAACTTCTGCCGCTTCTTGGTCTTCTCATCCTTGTGTTTGAAATCCAAAAAATCGATACAAAATGAAGTCGTCAACCCCGTCAACGCCGAATCCGCGCTGGCGTATGACGATGCCGTTATCCCCAACAAAAAGAAAACTCCTACCGCCAATCCCAGCTCATGCACCGCCAGCGAAGGAAACAACTCGTCGGTGGCTGCCGGAACAGCCAGGTGGTTTGCTGAGCTGTACAAATAGAGCAGCGCACCCAAGGCCAGAAACAAAACATTCACGATCACCAGCGTCAGGCTAAACCAGAACATATTTTTCTGTGCCTCGCCCAGGTTTTTGCACGTCAGATTTTTTTGCATGATCTCCTGGTCCATTCCCGTCATGGTAATGGCAATGAACGCTCCGCCAAGAAACTGTTTCCAGAAAAACATCGTCGAATTAACATCGTCAAAATAAAATACGCGTGTGTAGGGCCCGTTTTTCAAGGTGGTCACCATTTCCGGCAGCGACCATCCCATGCGTTGTGTGATCTGCCACACGGCGATGCACACGGCCGTGATCAGAAAAATAGTTTGAAACGAATCGGTCCACACGATGGTCTTCACCCCGCCTTTGAACGTGTAGACCCAAATAAGCACGATGGTCGTCGCCACCGTCACCACAAAAGGAACGTGCCACGCAGCGAACAAAAACAATTGCAGCACAGTCGCGGCCAGGTACAAACGCAACGACGACCCTATGGTGCGCGAGATCAGAAAAAAGAAAGCACCTGTTTTATAGGACCAAAAACTAAACCGCTGCTCCAGATAAGTATAAATCGAGATCAGGTTCAACCGGTAATACAAGGGCATCAAAACCCCGATGATCACCCAATAGCCCACCAGGTATCCCAACACCACCTGAAAATATCCAAACCCGATCTTCCCCACATTCCCGGGCACCGAAATAAAGGTCACTCCCGACAGCGACGACCCAATCATCCCAAACGCCACCAGGTACCAGGGCGACTGCCGGTTGGCCGTAAAAAAAGTAGTCGTGTCCGCCCCGCGCGAGGTGATCACCGAGATCAAAATAAGCACCCCGAAATACACGATCATGATCGTAACCACCAACCCAGGAGTCATACTGTAAAGCGTTTTTTCCGATGCCAAGCAATCAGTAAATCCCCGAAAATCCAAATCCCCTTCTCCCAACGCACGTCAGGACAACGCCGTCACCGTCTTTCAGCAACACGCACAACAAACAACACCCGCACTTTAAAAAAGCTATCGTTCCAAGTTTTGCCCACCCCACATCCCCATCATTCCAAGACCCGGTTAAACCCATTTGTTGGTGTCCCACCAACAAATCCCATTCAGCATTCCCACCCATTCCAGCCGTTCCCCACCCCGAAAAATCCGTATATCCACGCCCCCATCTCACCCTGGCCAAAAACCCGAAAAATAGCTACCTTTGTATCCTTGAAAATTTCCAGAAAGCCATGAAGCCCGCTTACCAGGAAGAAGTACTTGTAGAGGTAATGGAAGCCACCGAAACCATCGACCAGATGGACCTCGTGGTCTTCAACGACGACGTAAACACATTCGAACACGTTATCGCCACGCTGATTCGCGTATGCGAGCACACGCCCGAACAGGCCGAGCAGTGCACGTTGCTCATCCACCACAAGGGCAAGTGTGCCGTCAAGATGGGCACTTTCGATTTTCTCAAGCCTATGCGCGAGGCCATTTGTGAAGCCGGCATCGACGCCAGGATCTTGTAATCTTTTGTAAACGCAAACAACCCGGGTGGAATATCCTTCAAAACTCATTGAGAACGCCGTCAACCAGATCGCAAAACTTCCGGGCATCGGCAAAAAGACAGCCCTGCGGCTGGTGCTTCACCTCATAAAGGACAAGGAAGAAAACACCCTGGCCCTCGCCGAGGCCCTCACTACGCTGCGCACCCAGATCAAGTTCTGCGCCACCTGCCACAACATTTCCGACCACGACGTCTGCTCCATCTGCCAAAGCCACCGCCGCGACCGCGCCCTGCTGTGTGTGGTGGAGGATTCTAAAGACGTGATGGCCATTGAAAATACCGCCCAATACAACGGCACCTACCACGTACTCGGCGGTGTTATTTCGCCTATGAACGGTGTCGGCCCGGCCGACCTCAACATCGAAAGTCTCGTGCAGCGGCTTCAGGGCCAGATCGAGATCAAGGAAGTGATCCTCGCCCTCAGTCCCACCATGGAAGGCGACACCACCGCATTCTACATCAACCGCCGCATTAAGGACCTTTCCCTCAAGATCAGCGTCATTGCCCGCGGCGTGCCCGTGGGAGGCGACCTCGAGTATGCCGACGAGATCACGCTCGGCCGCAGCATCATCGGCCGTACGCTCTTCGGCTGAAAAAGACCGTGCAGAATTTCTCGCCGCATTAACTACCTTTCGTTAGTAAAACCTCATCGAAAATTTCTCCGTTAACACCGGCGGATATTTTCCAACTTCCGATTTTAATTATTTTCTTTGCCCGCTTTCATTTGAACAACTATGACAACAAAACTTTCCAACCGCATCGAAGCCATCCAGGAGTCAGCCACGCTGGCCATGGCGGCAAAGACTCGTGAATTCAAAAACAAAGGTATCGACGTGATCGGCCTCAGTCTGGGCGAGCCCGATTTCAAGACGCCTCAACATATTTGCGAGGCCGCGAAGAAAGCGATCGACGAAGGAAAGTATTTCGCCTACCCTCCCGTGCCCGGCTACCAGGATCTGCGCGAAGCCATTGCGGCCAAGTATCAGAAAGAAAACAACGTACCCTATAAAGCCGAAAACATCGTCGTTTCCAACGGTGCGAAGCAATCCATCGCCAACGCCATGCTGGCACTGCTCAACCCGGGCGACGAATGCGTGGTGTTCTCACCCTACTGGGTAAGCTACGACGCCCTCGTGCGGTTGTCGGAAGGCACGCCCGTCATCGTGAACGGCAAACTCGAAAATGACTTCAAGGTAACGGCCGCCCAACTGGATGCCGCCATCACGCCCAAGACCAAGCTTATCATCTTCTCGTCGCCTTGCAACCCCACGGGTTCGGTGTTCTCGCGCAAAGAGCTGCAGGACATTGCCAACGTGGTGCTCAAACACAAAGACATCATCATCATTGCCGACGAGATCTATGAGCACATCAACTTCACCGGCGAACAGGTGAGCATTGCTTCGTTCCCCGGCATGTTCGACCGCACCATCACCGTCAACGGCTTTGCCAAAGGCTATGCCATGACCGGCTGGAGAGTAGGCTACATCGCCGCCCCCAAATGGATTGCCGACGGCTGCAACAAAGTGCAGGGCCAGGTAACGTCCGCCAACTGCTCCATCGCCCAGCGCGCCGCCCTCGCGGCCATCACCGGCGACATCGAGCCCACCAACAAGATGGTGGCCGAATACCGCAACCGTCGCGAGCTCGTCTATAAATTACTGAAAGAACTCCCCGGCGTGAAAACCAACTTCCCCGAAGGAGCCTTCTACTTCTTCCCCGACGTGAGCGCCTACTTCGGCAAATCCGACGGCACCACCACCATCAAAAATGGCGACGACTTCTGCATGTGGATGCTCGAAAAAGGCCACGTAGCCCTCGTCCCCGGCGGCGCCTTCGGCGACGACAACTGCGTCCGTCTCTCCTACGCCGCCTCCGAAAAAGATCTGAAAGAGGCACTGAAGCGCATGAAAGATGCGCTTGCCACGCTGAAGTAATCAGCGGCGCCCACGCCCCACGCCTTTGTTGGTGTTCTTCACCAACAAAAGATTGGGCCCGACCCGTTGAATCGGCACACCCTTCATTGGTGCTCTTTCGCAAAAAAATAATCAGCCAACTGAACCAGTATGTGGTTCAGTTGGCTGATGCGTTTTAAGGAATACCCACGCCTTTGTTGGTGTTCTTCACCAACAAAAAATTGGACCTGGCCCACTGAATCGGCACACTTTCATTGGTGCTCCTACGCAAAAAAAATAGTCAGCCAAACCCACTATGTGGTCCAGTTGGCCGATGCATTTTAGGGAATGCCTTTAATTTTCTATATTTTATCAACAAAGTCATTTCTGCGATCTCATTAACGTGTCCTCAATTCAATGAAGATATTATGGCCTCATCAGTTTTATAAAGCACACAAGCATCGTCACAAGCTGATTCCTGTTGGGGTGATCATCGCCGCCTTTTACTTTATCTTCCTGCATAAATTCGAAAAAGACGAACGCCCGATGGGTAACTACTATGCCTATCACATAACGCGTGATAGCGATTCGGCAAGAGCGCTGATTGTATCTCATGACTTGGATTGTGAGTTGATCTCGAAGTACGCCAGTTACGTGTACGACGGCGCCTCACCGGCTGAAGGTAAATTGTCCATGGATACCATCTCGATATCCATGGTTGAGCCGGTGGAATTGGTAGGGACTGAGTGTGATTCTACTGTGGGGATCATTAAATTCAAGAACAAGTATTTCCGAAAGTGGGAAAAGGAAGGGAAGCACAACCCTCTATTGAGAAAGGGACTTGTTAGTTTGAAAGACATCCATCCGGCGAAAGCCGACTAAAGGCCATTCGGCCTAATTGGAAGAACACCACCAAGGCTGTGGTGAAGGGGCTGAGCAGGCGTCAGCCAATACGATTCCTCAATTGCACGATCTTCTGCTCCATCTGATTAAAAAACTTCGCGCGTTCTTTCTCCCCTGTCGTGCTGATCAGCACCGATTTATTAATCAGATTAATTAGATAATCTTCTGTCTGCTGACAAAACGGCTCCTGCGTCGTCGTAAGAATGTTCATCGTATTATAAGGAATAAACGTCACGCGCTTATCCCCCATGCGAAACAAGATCGTATTGTCCGCAATAAGCAAATCGTTTTTATAGAGGTGAAATTTATTCTCGACACTCGCCTTAAATCCCACACTCGCCCACGAACGAATTTCCTGCACCAGCGCGATATATTCATTGCAAAGCTGCACTCCATATTTGGGGTCGGCAAAGAATCCACACTCATGATAAAACTCGATCTGCCGCAACGTCACGTTTAAGGTTTCCTCGCTCCATATTTCAATACGCGGTGTTTCCGAGTAACGCTTCCAGATCTTTTCCCCCAGCGCAATTAATTCTTTCGGGATCAGGTCGGGCGAGAAGGGCACATTCTGGTATCCTTCTTCTTTCAACACCGAGTTCATCCAAAAAAACATTTTGAACGGCCCCATTAGTGGCGAATTGAAATAATAGAACACCGGGATGTCTTTCGCAAAATAGATCAGCTGCTTATCGGCAAACGGCACCAGCATTTCCAGGTTATTCAAAACGGACTTCAGCCATTTATCAAACGTGAAGTGCTGCGAATCCACCACCCGATAGTGAAACGACACCATCTCATTGGAAGGCGACAGCAAGGCATCCACCGACACCCCGAAACGGTTGCAAAGTGTCTTCACTTCGTCCAGCGAAAGGATGGTTTCGCCCCGGATGCGGCGGTAGGCGCTGTCGCGACTGATGTTCAGGATCTCCGAAAGTTCATCGGCCATGGAAAGATTGGGCGGTAGGCGTTTCTTAACCTGGTCTAAAAAGGCCGATTGGATGTTGTCTGTGAGGATCATTTGCAAATAATACTACTAAAGTTTGCGGCCATTTGCAAAAAATGCAACTCGCGGGGCGTTTCCATCCCTCGTCAGACGATCTGCGGGTTAGTTTCCATTAAGATTATTTCGGGGCTAGGAGAATATGCCACGGCGCGGCCCAACCCACCCATTATTTTCGAATCGAAGTTTTTGGCGGCCTTTTGGAGCGGTCGCCAACTGCCCCAAGGCAGGCACATCTTGAAACATGAAGCGGGAATAAAGGACGGATGAGGAGGAGAACGGAGGAGGTGCGTGTGGGGGAATGTTTTAGAGCCGGTCGCGGATCTTCACCAAGCACGAACAAACACCCTTATGAAACCTTATATTTTTCCCACCTTCAGCGAACCGGAGATCTTCCTGTCGCTATCCGCCGAGCCGCGTTCCAATAACCGCTGCACCCTGCTCATCATCGATGCCGATGAGCGCTTCGCCGCTTCGCTGGCCACCGTTTTCCAAAATAACTACAACGTGCATTTGGCCACCACCAGCGAACACGGCCTCGCCCTCGCACAGCGGGTCATGCCCGACCTCATCCTCACCGAGCTGATGATGCTCACCGAAGAAGGCATGCCGCTCTGTTCACAACTCAAACAACAAAACAGCACTTGTCATATCCCCGTCATTCTCTTGTCGGAACAAACGGACCATTACAGCAAGATGAAAGGTCTCTACCTCGGGGCCGACGATTTTGTGGTCCGCCCGTTCCATTTCCTGGAGCTACAGATGCGGATTCAAAACCTCATTCAATCGCGCAAAATGCTCCAACAAAAATATAGCAAGACCGCCACGCAAACGACCGCCGTGGCCAACATGCCCTCGGAAGACGAGCGCTTCCTGCAACAGGTGATGGCTGTCGCCGAAAAAAATATGGAGAACAGCAGCTTCAACATCGCGGCTTTCGCCCGTGAAATGGGTCTGAGCCGCGCGCAACTCTACCGTCGCCTCATTGCCGTCACCGGCTATTCCGCCAACGACTTCATGCGCCGTCTCCGCCTGCAGCGCGCTGCCGAAATGCTCCACAAAAAAGTGGGCAACGTTAGCGAAGTTGCCTATCGCGTGGGCTTCACCAGCCTATCCTATTTCGCCCGCTGCTTCAAAGAACACCACCACTCCTCGCCCAGCGACTACACTCGCCAACCCCAAAGACCTGAGATGGGAGTAGATTATCTGATCAGAAGAAAAGCAGAAATCGGTGGCATCGCATGAAAAAAATCGTAGGGTTGTGGACGTTGGATATTTTGTGATAAAATAAATCAGGTTTTCGTTTTCTCCTGACATAGGGTTGACAGTGATCGTACTTTGTTTTGCATCAAGGAGGCAGAAACAGCTAAAAATTTGTTCCTGTCAGTTATCAATTTAAACGATCAAGACAATGCAAAACCACACCATGAATTTTACATCCATCAGAATTATTACCGCGGATATCAAACGGTTAGTCCAATTTTTTGAAAGCGCCATGATGTTAACGGCCAGGTGGTCGACAGAGGACTTTGCAGAGATAGCTTCAAATGCTTTCACCATTGCGATAGGGAGTACGCGAACGCTAAGCCTGTTCGGCCAAGGGGTTGCTCAGGCCGCTGGTAATAAGAGCGTGATCCTAGAGTTCCTTGTTGAAAACGTAGACGAAGACTACGAAAGGATTAAAGATCTGACAAGCGAGGTTGTGCAAAAGCCGACGACGATGCCCTGGGGAAACAGGTCACTACTATTCCGCGACCCCGATGGTAATTTGATAAATTTCTTCACACCTGTCAGTCCTGAAGCAATGAAGAAATTCGGTGTAGAAAAGCGTGCATCTTGAACGCAAGCCTCATCAATTATTCTCAAACTGTTTCTCCAACGGCGCGATCTTCTCCAAATCGTCTAACACCTTCCGGTCGATCGGCGTCTCTTTGATCACGTTATACTCGTCCCAAAACTTTTTATTATACGGATAGTCCTGATACTGCAGCCCATAATTCCGCATCTTCTCCGTTGTCCCGATCCGTGACAACGGATTGGGCAGCACATGGTTGATGAGCAAATGCTGAACGAGCTCCGTCTCAAATTTGAATTGATCGGTAGAGGCTTCATACCATCGCTCCTTCGAGGTCACCGTGATGTAGTTGAGATACATCTTTCCATCATACCGCTTAAAATCGATGGACTTCTTAAATGAAACGAACTTGCTCACCAGGTTCTTCCGTTTCTCCTGGCTATCGCCGCTGATCTCAAACTCCAGGTGAAGGATGGAATAGTCGGCCTTATTGATATACACCTGCAGGAAAAAATCCTTCGTGTTCGACACCACATAAATTTCCTGGTCATTGTAGAACGAATCTTTTTCCCGCACAATGCTGCTCAGAAATTCATCGTCGACGTCAATCTGGCGATACCGGATGTTGTTGTGCAGCAACAGGTCTTCCAGCAGGTTGCGCTGTCCGAAATAGGTGGTAAACTTATTGTCGTATCCCAGGCTCTTGCGCACTTCTACCAACTTCACGCGCTCGCGCAGTTTGGATTTGTTGCGTGGCTCTGCATAGTTCTCATCGAATATTTTCACGGCCGCTTCCAGCAGGCTGATGTAGGTGCCGCCCACTTTTTTCACGTCGCGGTAGAAGCCATCCAGCATGAAGGGCTGCATGGGAAAATTTTGGTCCACGCGGGCCAAGGCGACCTGCAGGATCTCGCCGCCGGTGAGCGAGTCGGTCACCACGATTTCGGGGAGCACGGTGGTGGATTTCGACATGAGGATCACCTTGGTGTCGTTTTCCAGCAACGACCAGATCGGGGCCTCAAAATTCTCATAGCCGATCATGCTGATGATGAGCAGCTCGTTGCGGTATTCCGCTGGAAAATGAAAATCGAATTCCCCATTCAGGTTGGAAATGGTCCCGATAGGTTTGCCCTTGATGCCAATGGAGGCATAGGTTAAAGGCTCCTGTGTTTCATTGTCGAGCACCCGGGCGGAGAGGGTCAATTTTTGCCCGTTGGCGCCAAAAAACAGGAGACTTGCCGCGAAAAGGAGTAGTACCCTCATGAAAAGTCCTGAAAGACGAAAGATGGCCATTTGCGCCCGTCTTTCAAACTCCCTGTAGGATATTCCCCGAAAATGAAGATTTACCCCCGTTAATCTTTCTTTGAACGGGTTTACGTTTCATTCCGTAACTTTAATGTACAATTTGTACCCCTTGAAATTTTTAGAGGATATACCGCGCATTTGGAAGAAAGCCTACCTGTGGCTGTGTTTTTGGTATGCCATAAATTATGGTGTTGGAACCTTTATTGAATGGGAGCTGAACACACCACACACCTACATTTTCTGGAACGCGCTCTACCTTTTTGAGGCCCTTTGCCTCCTCATCATCGGCATCTTTTTTTACTCCAACTGGCTGTTCCAGTTTAGCATCTACGTCCAGGTGGCCGGCCACGCCATTGGGGCGACCCTACATTTTTTGATCATGGGGTCGCTGTCGTATTACCTGGAGAATTATGTGGAAGGCTATATCGGGTGGGACGTGTGGCTGGCACACTTGCAAGGGTTGTTGCGCTGGGAGGGACTGCATTTTCACGATCAATACATCATCACCGTAGGGGTGTATTATGTGATCAGTTACTTCAAAGGCTTGCAGAAGCGGGAGGCCGAAAAGAGCGAGCTGTCGTTGAAGAACCGCGAAATGCAGATCTCGCTGCTGAAGTCGCAGATCAACCCCCATTTTTTGTTCAACACCCTCAATTCCATCAACACCCTCATCGGCTCCAGCAAGGAACAGGCCCGCAAAGTGATCACCCAGCTTTCGGACATCTTCCGTTATGCCCTGGATTCGCACGGCGACCAGATGGTGAAGCTCATCCACGAATTGGATTTTATCGACAACTATATTCGCATTCAGCAGGTCCGCTTTGGCGACCGCATGAAGTTTGTGAAGCAGGTGGATTTCACCTGTCTGGGGGTGGAAATCCCGCCCATGATCCTCCAGCCGCTGGTGGAGAACTCCGTAAAGTACGGCATCGCCCCCAAAGACGACGGCGGCACCATCATTCTCACCGTGAAGCGCTTTAACAATATGATCTTTTTTGAGGTTAAAGATGACGGGCTGGGCTCCAACGCCAAGAAAGTAATGGACGGAAGTTCCAGCGGCGTGGGCCTGAACAACACCGATCTGCGATTAAAGAGTATCTTCGGACCAGGTTCGGGGCTCCGCATACGGTCGAACGAGTGGGGATATTCCGTGAGCTTCTTCATTCCATTTGAAGATGCCGAACAGCAAAACCAAGTATCATCAACCATAGACGAATTAAATAGCAAAGCAGTATGAACATAACCTGTGTTATAGTAGACGACGAAAAGTTAGCACGTGATCTTCTCCAGGAATATTTGCAACAGATGCCCAACATCCAGGTGTTGGCCGAAGCCAGCAAGGGAAAGGACGCTGTGGAAACCATCGACAAACTCAAACCCGACCTCGTGTTCCTCGACGTGCAAATGCCCGGCATGACCGGCTTCGACGTGCTCGACGAGATCACGCACGATCCCTATGTCATTTTCTGCACGGCCTACGACCAGTACGCCATCAAAGCCTTTGAAAAAAATGCGGTCGACTATATTCTGAAGCCCCTGGACCAGGAACGCTTCAAGCTCGGCGTCGAACGGGCCATCAATCGCATGAAGGTGGAGCAGAACAATGTGGGCGAACTGCTGCGCAACCTGAAGACCGAAAACAAGACCAGCTACGATTCACACATCTTCGTGCAAAAATCGGAGAAGCTGCTCAATCTGCCCGTGGAGGAAATCGTCTACCTGGAAGCTTCCGGCGACTACACCATCCTCACGACAAAGAACGACCAGTTTGTGAGTTCTTCCGGTATTGGTAAACTGGAGGAGATCTTAAATCCCGAAACGTTCATCCGCGTCCACCGCAGCACGATCATCAACATCAATAGCCTGAAAGAAATTGAAAAGCATTTCAATGGCGGCATGGTGGTGAAGATGCTGAACGGCAAGAGTTTCCCGGTGAGCCGGACGTATGCGAAATTGATACGGAAAAAAGTAGTATAAGATTTTTTATTCAACCCAGATTGGAAGGGCTGTGCCGGAAGGTGCGGTCCTTTTTTTATGGCTTACAATTTCTCGATCCGGGCGCTTTCTACGTAATGGATCTCCACGTCTTTGCCGTGCCCTTTCAAAATGGCCCGAAGCTTCGTTTCCATTTCGGCTTGCGCTTTACTCACAAAGCTGCCTTGCTCTGCATACGCGCGGGCGTCGCGTGTAAAGGCATTCATGGCTTGCGAACGGTCATCCTGATGCACCCAATTCCACAAGCCGTGCTCATCTTGAAACTTCACGTCAGGCATAGGCTCCAGCGACAAGAGTTGCGCGTGGGGGAGAGTGACGATAGCTTTTGTGTCGTCGATGGTAATGCTGAACCGCTTGTTCAGATCGAAGCCGGCCTTGGCTTCGAACGTGCCCGTGATGTCGATCTTTTTGGTGCTGCCCAGCATCGTGTTTGTCCAGGCATAGTGGTGCTGAAATTTTTGCGAGAGCGTAGCCACCTCGAGGATGGGTGTTTGTTGTTGCAGCACCACGGTGTTGTTCACGGTGATTTCGGGCGTCACATGAAAGGCGGCGGCGATGTCGTGGCCGATTTGTTTTGCGCCGGCATAGCTTTTCTCTGCCAGTCGGGTGGGAATAACCACCACGATCACATAGGCCGAGATCGCCACCGTGATCAGTAACACGATGAGCAATATGATCTTTCGGTTGGAGAACATGCGTGAGGGTTGGTGGAGGATTTATTTTTTGGGTAACACAAATTTCATTCGCACCTTCACCCGGTCGCGCACGGCCTCGTTGCTGCGTTTGGTAGGATACCATTTGGGGCCTTGGCGCACCAGGCGGATCACTTCTTCGTCACAACCCGCACCGATTCCCTTTAAAACGGAGAAATTCGAAAGCAACCCGGTAGATTCAACGGTGAACTGGATGGTTACCCGCCCCTCCACTTTGTTCTCAATGGCCTGCTGCGGGTAGGTTAGATTTTTTTCAAGGTATTGTTTGTAGGCGCGCCGGCCACCCTCTGGGCTGGCAAGCTCAAGGGCTTCGGCGCGTTCCTCGTCTTTGTCGAAGGCGGGTTCATAGCCCACCACCACCACTTCGCTGAGTTGGGAGGCATCGACGTCCATTTCTACATCTACTTTGTCTTTCTGGGTGTCGGCTTCCCGGCCGGTGTAGCCGATGTAGGAGAACACGAGTTTGTCGTTTTCCTGCAGCGTGATCTGGTAATCTCCGGTGGCATTGGTAACGGTGCCGACGCTGGAGCCTTTGATCATCACGTTCACGCCGGGCAACCCTTCGCCATCTTCACCCGTCACTCTCCCGGTCACTACTTTTGGTTTGCTGACACCCACTCCGGCCACAATCCCTGGCGTCGGTTTGAATATGAACGCCGTTGAATCAGCGAGAGGCTGTTGGCGAACACTTAGATTATTGCTTCCATTGTTGTAGAAGTATCCATTTGTCGATGGCACCCCAGCCGCGCGACCCTGCCAACCTTGAGGTAGGGCGAACGTTGAGTCGGCTGCAGGTTGCTGGACGTTGTTAAAAGCCTTCCCATCTAAGGCTGGAGACGCCGTCCGGTAATTTTGCATGGCTCTTTTCTTTTTGGCATCAGATGACTGTACCACGGCCTCTTCAGCTTCCTCCTTCAGAATATATTTGTCGGCTTTTTCTTCGGCTGCTGCCGGCGTGGCCTCTTCGGTTTTTGCAACGGGCTCCGAGTCTTCAAGCTCAAGAACTGGGAGTTCTACCGCGCCGGTAGCGTCAGACGTGGGCTCCAGAGCCTCGGATGCAGTTTTCCGATCTTCCCGAGATGCAATGGCGCTCGGTTTCTCCTCCACGATCGAAGGCTGCGAGAGTATAGGTTTCTCCACTTCGGGCACGGGAGCCGGTTCTTCTTTCGGGAGCGGAGGTGTCAGGTCCTTGTCCTGGATCATCGACAGCTCTTCACTTTTATGGCGTTGGGTGATTTGAAAAATGACAAAGGATGCAACCGCGACAACAGCAAGCCCCGCGGCAATGCGCGCACTCCATACCCAAAGCGAAACCACTTTCTTTTCTTCTTTTCTGCCGATGCGCTGCTGTAGGGCGTGCTGCAGATCGCGCAGGTCGGCCTCAAATTGAGGAGGCTCTATTTCACCGGTACCTTCCAGGGCATCCGCCAAAAAAGGATCGCTCAGGGCCTTTTTTTCCAGCGCGTGCATTTCTGCCGGACTAAGTTCGCCCTTCAGGTATTTGTCGATATCGTTTTTCAGGTCAGCCATGTTGCTCCATGCAGAGCTTCAGGTTGCGTTTTCCGTTTTGAATATAACTCTTCACTTTGTTTGCGTCGTAACCGGTCAGATCGCCAATGTCTTTATAACACTTCTGCTGGAGATAAAACAACTCCACGCACCGTTTCTGTTCAGCGGCCAGCGTGCCGATGCACTTTTCCAGCTGCGAAAGGTTGGCTTCCAGATCCGGTTCATCCTCCAGATGCACCGCGGGGCTGTCTTCCATAAGAAAAGGTGAAATTTCTTCGAAATTCTTGCCTTTTCGGGCCCTGAGCTGCATCAGGCAGTGGTTTCGGGCCGTCACATAGAGCCAGCTCTTGAAATGAGCAACGTCGTGCTCCTTTAAACTGTTTACGAGCTTTTCGAAGATCTGCATCACCGCATCGCGGCTTTCCTCCCTGTCTTTCAGGTACTTCAGACACACCCCGTAGGTGAGCGACATGTAGCGGTTGTACAATTCCCCCAAAATATCCAGCGCGCCCGACACCTTATAGTGTTGGATCAGCTCGGCGTCGGTCGACGCCTTATATTCTTTGGGAGAAAGCATTTTTGAAAAATAGTAAAAAAATAATTGGATGCTTTATGGAATCGGAAGACCGGCATCATCTCAGTAGCAAACAAAATCATTTTGCTATGAAAAAGTCAATCTGGATGCTCGTCGCGCTGTTCATGGTCTCGGCCGGCTTTATGGCCCCACCCCAACCCCGCATCATCACCGGCAAGGTCACGGCCAATAGCGATGGCAATCCCATCCCCGGCGTCACCGTTATTTTGAAGGGATCCGCTAACGGGACGACCACCAACGCAGAGGGAAAGTACAGCATTACGGTGCCCGAGAAAGGCGGGAAGCTGGTGTTTTCATTTATCGGATATAAATCCAAGGAAGTGACATTGGGCAGCAGCAATACGCTCGACATAAAACTGGAAGAGGATGTTACTGCGCTGCAGGAGGTGGTTGTCACGGGATCTGGCGTTCAGAGAAAGAAAAGTTTAACAGGCTCAGTAGCCACTTTAAAAGCCGCGGACATGGCAAGCGCTCCCAGTGCAGGCTTTGTATCGGCCTACTATGACGAGCAACAACCCCAGTGGAACACCGAAGAATACGACGCCATAAACGAAAATATTTTTCACGACGCATTGAAGAACCCCCTGTCCACGTTTTCCATCGACGTGGATGCAGCTTCCTACAGCAACGTGCGCCGTTTCATCAACAACGGTCAGCGCCCTCCGAAAGACGCCGTGCGCATCGAAGAGATGATCAATTACTTTGACTACGATTATGATCAACCAAAAGGCGACGACCCCTTTGCTGTGATTACCGAAATATCGACCGCTCCCTGGAACGCCAAACACAAACTGGTACACATCGGTCTGCAAGGAAAGAAAATCCCGACCGACAATTTGCCACCCTCCAACCTCGTGTTTCTCATCGACGTGTCGGGCTCCATGGCCGAACCCAACAAGCTTCCCTTGCTGAAGACTTCTTTCAAAATGTTGGTAGAGCAACTGCGGGAACAAGATCACGTGGCCATCGTGGTATATGCTGGCGCGGCAGGATTTGTATTGGAGCCTACATCGGGTGCTGATAAAAACAAGATCATCGAAGCCCTTGACAACCTCCAGGCTGGCGGCTCAACGGCCGGCGGCGCGGGCATCCAGTTGGCCTATGCCACGGCCAAAGAACATTTCAAAGCCGGCGGCAACAACCGCGTGATCCTGGCCACCGACGGCGACTTTAACATCGGCGAATCCAGCAATGCGTCCATGGAACGCTTGATCGAGGAAAAAAGAAAGGATGGCGTGTTCCTCACCGTGCTCGGCTTTGGCATGGGCAACTACAAAGATTCTAAAATGGAGATCCTGTCCGACAAGGGCAATGGCAACTATGCCTACATCGACAACATCACCGAAGCGCGCAAGGTGCTGGTGAATGAATTCGGCGGCACGTTGTTCACCATCGCCAAAGACGTGAAGCTGCAACTCGAGTTCAACCCCGCAAAAGTGAAAGCCTACCGCCTCATCGGCTACGAAAACCGGATGCTGAAAAGCGAAGACTTCAACAACGATAAAAAAGACGCCGGCGAATTGGGCTCGGGCCACACAGTGACGGCTTTGTATGAGATCATCCCGGTGGGCGTGGAGAGCGAGTTCTACAAAATAGACAACCTGAAATATCAGACCACGCAAGTGAACCCGTCGGCCAACACCTCCAAAGAATTGCTGACCATCAAACTGCGCTATAAAAAACCCGACGAAGACGTGAGCAAGCTCATCGTACACCCCCTGGTGGACGACAACACGCCACTGGCAAAGACCACCGACAATTTCCGCTGGTCGGCTTCGGTGGCTTCCTTCGGCATGCTGCTGCGCGAGTCGGAATATGTCAATCATTTCACATACGACCAAGTAGTACAAATGGCACAGGGTGCCAAGGGCGAGGACACGGAAGGGTACCGTATCGAATTTATCAACCTGGTGAAAGCCTTCGGATCAACGGCAAGCTCTGGCCGGCATTAGAAGGCGCCAGGTTGATCAAATAACCTTACCGTTACCTTAGCCTATCGTTGCCTGCAACACCCGGGCCTGTCTCAAAAAGCGCGAGTTTTTTGAACAGGCTTTTTTTATGACGCTTGTTTTAGTTGCCGTCAACGCGGACCTTTGCAGGCACTACTATACCCATGGTCAACATCAGCGCGGTCATCATCACGTTCAACGAAGAAAAAAGGATCGGCCGGTGCATCGACTCGGTGCGCAAAGTGGCCGATGAAGTGGTGGTCGTCGATTCGTTCTCCAAAGACCACACGCGTGAAATATGCCTGGCGAAAGGCGTCACGTTCGTCGAACATCCCTTCACAGGGTTTACGGCACAAAAGAAATTCTCCGTCACACAAGCTGCCCATCACTATATTTTAGCGCTGGACGCGGATGAATATTTGTCGCCGGAACTTGAGCAGTCCATCCTCCAGGCAAAATCCAACTGGACAGCCGACGCCTACGATTTCAACCGGCTCAATAGCTATGCCGGCAAATGGATAAAGTCCAGCGGCTGGTATCCCGACCGCAAGATTCGGTTGTGGGACCGGCGCAAAGGCAACTGGGCCGGCGGCAAAGTCCACGAAACGGTGGTGATGCAGCCGGGTACAAAAACGGCGACACTAAAAGGCGACTTGTTGCACGAAGCCTATCAAAATGCTTCACAGCTGATCCGCAAAATGCAACTTCAGTATGCCGACCTGTATGCCGAGGAACATGCTTTTCGGAAAACCGTAACGCCCTTCAAGATCTTCTATAAAACCATCGCAGCATTCTTCAAGAGCTATGTTTTGAATGGAGGAATTTTTGATGGCTACGAAGGTCTGCTCATCTCGGGCTCAAACGCCAACGGAGCATTCTATAAATATGCCAAGCTGCTCGAGCGCAACCGCTCGCTTAAACTGGCGCTCGTCATCACCACCAGGGAAACAGCAGAACTTCAGAAAATCCTTCAAACCCTCAAAGCGCAAACGGTTTTGCCAGACGAAGTGGTCACACAGAAATTGACGGAGGAACAGTGTGACATCGTGAAGGCGTATCAAGAAAGTTTAGCGATTCCTTTTGTGCAATCAGAGGATGATAATTTCCTGGCAGCGGCCATGGAAGAATACATTTTATGGATCGAAGGGCCAGCGGATTTCTCCAAAGAGACCATCGCCCTGCACAAACAATTCGTTCGGAAGGATAAAGCCCTCGTCGACCGTCGTTCGAAAAAAGGAACGATGATCTCTTTTTGGAGGGACGAAGGAGGTGCCGGAGCTCCCGACACAGCGAAGACGTGGATCGAACATTTGAAACAGGGTTCTGTTTCCTTTTATGAAATAAAAAAAGGCATGTGGGGATACGGTGTAAGCCGTAGCGCTCCGCCGGATATAAACTGAGCAACCGAGAGCGATGAATTTACTCTACATCACATTTGGCCCCCGACTCGAGATCCACCACCAGGCAGCGTTCTCTATGCTGAGTTTCCTCACGCAAAAAGAGCACGTCCATTCCATAACCCTCATCACCGACGCTCCCGAATTCTATGGACACGTCCGCGACCACATCGAACTGATCGCGATCACACCCGACACGTTGAAGGAATGGCGAGGTCCCCATGATTTTTTCTGGCGCATCAAGATCAAAGCCCTGGAGCATCTCGCCTTGAAGTTGGGCGAGAAGCCCATGGTTTACCTGGACACCGATACATTTTTATTTGGCGATGGTGCCACGATGGCCAGGCGCTTGACGACCGAAGCATTCATGCACGAGAACGAAGGTGCGCTGGCAACTCTCAAAACAAAAACGGAACGGCGCATGGCAGCTCAAATCGTGGGCAAAGCCTTTGGCGGCGTAACCATCCGCGGCGATCATGCTATGTGGAACGCTGGCGTGGTGGCGGTGCCGGGCGCAAATAATTTGAAGGCGATCCAACTCGCGCTTGCAATTTGTGACGACATGTGCGCCGCCGGTGTGGAGCGCCGGTTGGTCGAGCAGTTTGCGCTTGCCGTAGCACTCTTCGAAAGTTACCCATTACACGCAGGCGCCGACTTCATTGGGCACTATTGGGGAAACAAGGAGGGATGAAACGAAGTGATCACAAAATTTTTTGTAGAAAGTTATCTACGAAAATCAACCCTCGACAAAGAGCTCGACGCGCTGCGTGCGTTCGACTTTTTTAGTGAGCCGCTGCGCACACGACGGAGCAGCGCACACGCCCGCTGGGTCAGGATGTTGGATGGTCTATATCCACCCAAGGGGGTCGTTTACGTCAAGCAACCGGAAGGGGCTGTAAACCGGAAAAAGGGAGGGTAAAGGGAGGGTTTCGGCCACTGGAATGCAGAATCGTATTTTTTAGCACTATCTTTTTACTATTTTTAGGCCCACATGGAACTAGAAGAGGCCCCGAAACAGCATTACTCAGAGGAGGAGAAACAAAACATCTTCAACAACGAGTTCATGCCCCATATACACTCAATGTACAACTTTGGCTATCGGCTCACGCTGGACCAGGACGACTCCAAAGACCTGGTGCAGGACACGTACCTGAAAGCCTATCGATTCATTGAATCTTTTCAGAAAGGAACTAACGCGAAGGCATGGCTGTTTCGAATTTTAAAAAACAGCTTCATTAATGACTACCGGAAGAAGAGCAAGGAGCCCTCGAAGGTAGATTACCAGGAGGTTGAAACGTATTATAACTCCGAAGAGGTTGACCGGCAAATAACGCCCGATCTGCGTGTGGAGGCGCTCAAAGATATGATCGGCGATGAGATATCAAATGCCCTCAACGCGCTTGACGTAGATTTCAGAACCGTGATCATACTATGTGATCTGGAAGGTTTTAAATATGATGAGATGGCCAAGATATTGGACATCCCTATTGGAACCGTGAGAAGCCGGTTACACCGGGCGAGAAACTTACTGAAAGAAAAATTAAGCGAGTACGCTAAACAAATGGGTTATAAAACTACCTGAACCATGAGTAATTCCGATCAGAGCCATATGAAGCAAGACTGTTCGAACAAACGCGAGTGTCTGGAGATGTTACAACTCATCCTGGATGGTGAAGCCACCTACGAACAAAAAGAGCAATTTCTCAAGCATCACCTCGACGAATGCCTGCCTTGCTATAAAAACTATCATCTCGAAATGAAGATCAAAGAATTGCTCAAAACAAAATGCTGTGGCGGCCAGGCCCCTTCCGACTTGGTAGAGCAAATCAAAAATAAAATCGGCGCAGCATAATTCCGGATGGCAGGCAAAGCACTCATTTTTTCAGCACCCTCCGGTTCCGGAAAAACGACAATCGTCAAACATCTTCTTGAAGGCAACCCCAGCCTCGGCTTCTCCATCTCCGCATCCACGCGCGACAGACGGGGACGGACCGAATCGCATGGCAAGGATTATTATTTTCTCACGCCCGAAGAATTTAAACACAAGATCGACGCCGACGAATTCATCGAGTGGGAAGAAGTTTATGCCGGCAATTTCTATGGCACCCTCAAATCCGAGATCGACCGCATCTGGGCCGCAGGCAAAGACGTGATCTTTGACGTGGACGTAAAAGGCGGACTGAATCTCAAAAAATATTTCGGCGATAAAGCCCTCGCCATCTTCGTCAAAGTTCCCTCCATCGAAGTGCTCAAAGCCCGGTTGAACGACCGCGGCACCGAAACAGAAGAAAGCCTCTCGCGCCGGTTGTTCAAAGCCAACTTCGAAATGTCGTTCCAAGATCAATTCGATGTCGTGCTGGTCAACGAGCACCTGGACACGTCCCTGGCCGAAGCCCAGCGGCTGTACGACAACTTTCGCTAGTTTGCACATCCTGCAAAAGGCACTAATTTTACAGACATCCTTCCCCTACAAAATTTTCCCTTAACCGGAAGGTCAACCCCATATGAGTGCCACCCAGAAGATCGGACTTTTCTTCGGCTCCTTCAACCCTATCCATATGGGCCACCTCATCATTGCCAACCTGATGGCAGAAACCAGCGACCTCAAGAAAGTATGGTTCGTGGTGTCACCCCAAAACCCGCTCAAACCCGCCAAAGGATTGCTCCACGAATTCGATCGCTATGATATGGTCCGGGCTGCCATTTTTGACAACTACAAACTGGAAGCGTCCGATGTGGAATTCCACTTGCCAAAGCCCAGCTACACCATCCACACGCTGGTGCACCTGAAGGAGAAGCACCCCGACAAAGAATTCCGCATCATCCTGGGCGAAGACAACCTGGAGAGCTTTACGCGGTGGAAAAATTATCAGCAGATCCTGGATTATTACGGTTTATACGTTTATCCGCGACCCCACACGCAACTTTCAGAACTCCGGACGCATCCTAACGTTACCATGATTGACGCCCCGACCCTCGACATTTCGGCAACTTTTATCCGGAACTGCATCAGAAAAAAACAATCTGTGCGTTACCTTGTTCCCGATGCGGTGGAGGAGATGATCAGGGTAAAGGGATTTTATCAAGACTAATCACATCACGAAACCGGTGCTATGCGTGTTCCAACGTTACCCTACAGGTTCTCCATCCAGGGAATGCTTTTATTTTTCTGTTTATTTCTTCTCTGCATCGTCAATGCCTTTGGCCTCGGAGGCCTCCGCGGCCAGGTAAAAGACGACAAAGGCGACCCGCTGCCCTACGCCACTATTTTTGTAAAACAAACCGGAAGCGGCACCACCACCAACGTGAATGGCCTCTACGAGATCACGCTCTCGCCCGGAAAATACGACGTCAGCTTTCAATACCTGAGCCACGAATCGGTCGTGAAACAAGTCGAGGTCCGCGACGACTTCCTTGAAGTGAACGTGACCTTGAAAGATCAGGCCACCCTGCTGGAATCCGTCGTCGTGAAGGGTGGCGATGAAGACCCGGCCTACACCATCATGCGCAAGGCCATCGCAAAAGCGAAGTATCATACACAGGAGATCGACACCTACTCGGCACGCGTCTACATCAAAGGCACGGGCGTGCTCAAGGACTACCCCTGGCTGGCCAAGCGCGCCCTGGCGAAGGAAGGCATCAAGAAGGGCGACGCGTATGTGACCGAATCGGTAAGCGATATAAAATATACCCGCCCAAAGAAATTCGAGGAGAAAGTCATCTCCATCCGCAGCGACGGCAACAGCAACAACACTTCTCCAAACCAATATATTTTTGGAAGCTTCTACGAACCGGAAATCGCCGAGACGATCAGTCCGCTCTCGCCAAAAGCCTTTTCCTATTATCGCTTCGAATACCTGGGCACCTTTAAGGACCGGGACTATGAAGTGAGCATCATCAAGGTCATCCCCCGCTCCAAAGGCGACAATGTGATCGATGGCACACTGAACATTGTGGAGAACTGGTGGAGCATCCACAGCATGGACATCCACACCGTAAAGTTGGGCATCGACGTGAACATCAAAGCCGTGTATGCGCCCATCGAGGACAAAGCATGGCTCCCCGTATCACACCGCTTTATGGTTTCAGGAAAGATCTTTGGTTTTGAATTTGAATACAACTACCTGGCTACCGTAAGCAACTACAAGATCAAAATGAATCCTGAGTTGTATGTGGAGACCGACAAGATGGAGGTGGTAGACGAGAAAGTAGACAAAGAAGAGGCAAAGAAGGTACAGCAGAAAGCCCTGGCCGCGCAGAAAAGCAAAGCCGCCGCAAACCAGGCGGCCAACCAGAAGCTGAGCAAGAGCGCCAAAAAAGCCCAGGAAGCCGAGCAACAATCCAAACAATTGCAAGAGCGCCTCGCGTCCGGCAAAGAGATCACCCGCAAGGAACTGAACAGCATGCTCAAAGACTACGAGAAAGCCGAAGCCAAACAAGAGAAACAACCCGAAGTGCTGTCGGACGTCACCTTCAAAGTGGATAGCATGGCCTATAAAAAAGACTCCACTTATTGGTCAGAGGTCAGACCCGTACCCTTGACCGAACAGGAAGTGAAGGGCTATCACAAGATGGACAGCATGGCTGTGGTGGAGCGCAAGAAGGCAGAGGGCGACACATTGAAAGAGTCAAAACACAAGGGGTTTCAACCGTGGGATCTTTTGATTGGTGATAGCTATAAAGTCTCCAAACATTCGAATTTCAAAATTCATTTCCCGATGCCGGGATTCAATACGGTGGAGGGGTGGAACCTGGTTTACAAGGTTTCCTATGGCACGGTGTTGCAGGATACGAGCAAAACGCGCCTCACCATCACGCCAGCCTTCCGCTACGCTTTTTCGCGCAAAGTGGCTTCCGGCAACCTCACGTTTGGGCTTCGGAATAAAAAATACAAGCTAGACGTACAGGGCGGGCGTTACATCCAACAATACAACCGCGACGAGCCCATCCTGCCCATCATCAACGATTTTACCACATTGCTGCTGGAAAAAAATCTCATGAAGATCTATGAGCGCGAATATGTAGACGTGAACTATACCCGCCACCTCAATGAATATTTCACCGTGAACACCACCTGGTCGTGGATGAACCGGCGCGAACTTTTCAACAACACCAATTATAAATGGGTTGATCGCGAAAAAATCGAAGGCTACACCCCAAACCAGCCCGTGAACGATGAACTGGCCGACACCTCCTTCCCGGAACACCAGGCCTTCATCGGTTCCGTAGGGCTTGTGGCGCGTCCCTGGATAAAATACAACATCCGGAACGGACACAAATCGGAGATAGCCTTCTCGTCACCCTCCTTCATGCTGGACTACCGGCGCGCTTTCGATAACGTGCTGGGAAGCGACGTGAGCTATGACCAGATCGAATTAGGATTCAAACACCGGTTTAAAGTCGGGGCACGCGGCACAACCGACATCGCCTTACGCGCCGGCACATTCCTGAGCACCGACAAGATGTATTTCATGGACTACAAACATTTCCTCGGAAACCAAACGCCGTTCATCACCAGCGACCCGGTGGGCAGCTTCAGGTTGCTCGATTACTATCGCTTCAGCACGGCCGACAAATATTTTGCGGGCAACCTGCATTATCAATTCCGGAAATTTCTTGTCACCAATATTCCACTGGTGCGATTGGCCGGCATCCGTGAAAACGTGTTTGTGAATTACCTGGCCACGCCGACATCTAAGAACTACACCGAAGTGGGCTATTCCATCGATGGCATTTTGCGCATTTTCCGGCTGGAGGCTGCTGCGGCATTTCAGGACGGGAAATACCTCGACTATGGAATCCGGATCGGCATCACATCCAACTTCATGGGTTCATTCTCGGATCAGTAGCCCGGAGATTCGTCGAAAAATAGGGTGAAAGGCATGTGCGTGATGGTTTCGGTCGAACATTATATGGGGGGTATAGCGTTTGAGCAGTATCTTGGTCTCCAATTCTGGGATCCCGTAACGTGCAGCGATGAAAATGAACCTCTCCAACTTTCTGTCAATCGGTTGTTTGATTATTCTTTTTGGATACATCACCTATAACGAAGTGTCCACCCGAACCGCCGAGCACGCCATCTCCGACGAGGGCGTGTACGAAATTCCCTACGAAGAATCGGATCAGCAGCGTCTGCCAGCCGTGTCGTTCGACGTGCCCACCGAAATGACCTTTGCCGGTGAGACCGTGCCCCTCACGATCCCCGATGTCCACGAGCGGCTCGATAAGGAATTGCAGATCAATTGCTACCTGCACAGCAACACCATTTTTCTCATCAAGCGCGCCAACCGCTGGCTCCCGCAAATGCAGGAGATCCTGGAGAAACATGGCATCCCGCAGGACTTTAAATATCTCCCCCTCATCGAAAGCAATTTGTTGAATGTGGTGTCGCCCCGCGATGCCGTCGGCTATTGGCAGATCCTGAAAACTTCCGGCAAGGAATTGAACCTCGAGATCACCGACGAAGTGGATGAGCGCTACGATCCCTTGAAGGCCACGGAGGCAGCATGTAAATATTTAAAGAAAGCCTATCAAAAGTTTGGAAGCTGGACCATGGTGGCCGCTTCCTACAACCGCGGCATGGGGGGGATGGAACGGGCTTTGGAAGATCAACAGGAGAAATCGTATTACGATCTGTACCTCAACGACGAAACCTCCCGCTATGTGTTCCGGATCCTGGCCATCAAAGAAATTGCCGAACATCCACTGCGCTACGGCTTCAAGATCGATCCGTCTCACCTGTACCAGGAAGAACCATTGAAATACATTGAAGTGACGGAATCTATAAAAGACCTCGTCTCCTTTGCCAAGGCACAGGGCACCAACTATAAATTGTTGAAACGCCACAATCCCTGGCTGCGCGAAGATCGCCTCACGGTGAAGCGCGGCGAACACTACCGGATCGCCCTGCCGGCATAACGGATCGCGCCGGCAACTTTCCTCTTCAAACCATTTTGGGCACAGTGCTTTTTACACCTGCGGTCAGGATTTGGATGGGCGAAACCATGCTTTTCTTTACCTTCGCTGTCGTAAAAAAAGAAATTGCTATGCGTCCGTATATCCTTGCCGAGAACAATTGGAAAACAATCAACGAAACAGGTTTCGAAGTAGCCGTGCTGCCCTGGGGAGCGTGTGAGGCCCACAACTATCATTTGCCTTATGGCACGGATATCATCGAAGCCGATCAGGTCTCGGCCGAAGCAGCACGCATTGCCTGGGAAAGCGGATCACGCGTGATCGTGCTCCCCACCATTCCCTTTGGCGTGAACACGGGCCAGTTCGACGTGAAGCTCGACATCAACATGAACCCCAGCACACAGTTCGCTGTGTTGCGCGACATCATCACCGTGCTGAATCGCCAGGGCATCTTCAAACTGGTCATCCTCAACAGTCACGGTGGCAACGACTTCAAGACCATGATCCGCGAATTGGGACTGGTCTTTCCCGACATGTTCTTGTGCTCCTGCAATTGGTACCAGGCCTTGGATCAAAAAGAATTCTTCGAAAACAAAGACGACCACGCCGGCGAAATGGAAACCAGCATGATCATGCACCTCCGGCCCGAATTGGTGACGCCCCTCTCCACCGCCGGCGACGGTGCAGCAAAAAAATTCCGCATCTCGGCAATGCGCGAAGGCTGGGCATGGGCCGAACGCAAATGGCTGCAAGTGACCAAAGACACCGGCGTGGGCGATCCCCGCAAGGCCACACCGGAAAAAGGAGCCACCTATTTCAAAGCCGTCACCGAAAAAATCGCCAGTTTTTTTATCGAAGTGGCCAAAGTAGATCGCACCGATCTGTATGCCTAGTGGACGCTGAAATGAAACAGGTACGCGAAGCGTTTCGACTTCCTTGCGCGCCCTTTGTATTTCCTTGCGTTAACTTTGCTTGCCCGCCGAAGCTTCAGCGAAGGTGGGCCCGTCGTAGCTTTAGCGAAGGTGAGGCGGTTCAATGCGTTTGATACTTCCCTGCTGAGTCTTTTCGAAGTAAAACAAATTTTGGCGGCCCCCTTCGGAAGCCTCAGGGTCGGGCTATCCGTTCCAAGTCCGTCCACGCGCACATCCCACGCACTTCGGGCTTTCCACTTCTATCCCTGGCCGGGAATGGAATGCCTGTTGCTCCGCGAAATCATGTTGTAAATACGGCGACTTAAAATGATAGAAAATGCACGGGGCCGGATTGGCTATGTGCGATAAGAATGCTAACAAAAGAAAAATTAAAGCACCGCTTCCGACGACTCGCCCTTCGAGATCCAGAAGTTGCCAAAACCCTCACCGATCTGAATGGTAAGGATCTGCAACGCCAACATCTCCAGGATGGCCAGGAAATTAAAGATCACACCGATACGTGTAGGATATTGTTCCAACAACTCCGTAAAAGACATGCGCTGACGGCGTGTAAGCTCCTCCACGATAAACTTCTTTTGCCCTTCAACGGTATATGGATATTGGATCACCTGGTGAACAGGCTTGTTCTTCTCTGCATCAAAGCGCTTCAACACTTTTTCGAAGATGGTCATCAGTTTGAAAACCGTAACATCCTGCAACTCGGCCTCCACGTTGGTGCTCTCGGCCAACGCCTTCAATTCCTTCATCAGGTTGCCGCGGCGTTCTTTCATCAGCTCGGTCTCTTCCATCTTGTGGAAGGTGTCGATCACCGACGTGTATTTCTTATAATCCAACACGTGCGTCACCAGTTCTTCGCGCG
>CBIHQM010000022.1:0-29888 GCA_966211885.1 uncultured Chryseolinea sp. | reverse complement strand
TCGGTGAAGATGGAAAAGGGCACACATCATTTTCATCGCCTGTTGGCTGAATTTTTAAATTGAAGACCGGATGTCGTCACCCCAAAAATTAAAACCCACGCTGGGCTTGTGGACCAGTATCGCCATCGTTGCGGGCGGGGTGATCGGCTCGGGCATTTTTATGAAGCCCGCCTTTATGGCTTCACAACTGGGCTCGCCCCTGTGGCTGGTGGCCGTTTGGATTTTCGCGGGTGTGATCACGCTCTTTGGCGCATTGAGCAACGCCGAAGTAGCCGCCATGATCCCGGAAACGGGTGGCCAATACATTTTCTTTGAAAGAATGTACGGCAGCTTTGTGGCCTTTTTGTATGGGTGGTCGGCCTTCATCGTATTCAACACGGCGGGTGTGGCTTCCGTGGCCTATGGCTTTGGTATATACCTGGAATATTTTATCCCCTTGCCCCGCTTCAGTCCGGGCATAGAAAAAGCAGTGGAGGTCTACATCCCGTTCATCGGATCGATGTATCCATTGGAAAACATCGGGGTGAAGTCGGTCACGATCCTGGTGGTGTTGGTGCTCACGTGGGTAAGCTACCGGAGCACGCGATCGGGTGGCAATCTGCAGGTGGTATTTACCATCATGAAGATCGCCTTGCTGACATTGTTGGTTTTTGGATTATTTTTTTCGTCGGAAGGAAACATCACCAATCTTATTACACCTTCCACCAGCATTCATCCCCAGGGCTGGGCTTTCGTGGGCGCGCTGGTGGCGGCCATGTCGGGAGCGTTTTGGGGATACGATGGTTGGAACAACATCACGTTCATTGCGGGCGAGATCCGGGAACCCCAGCGCAACATTCCTCGCAGCCTTTTTATTGGATTGCTCATTTGCATCATCACCTACACGGTCATCACGCTGAGCTTTCTGTATGTGTTGCCGATCGATACCATGGCGCAATCGGGCATGGTGGCTTCGGATGCAGCACGGGTTGTGATGGGCACCTTGGGCGGCGGCATCATTGCTTTCATGGTGATCATCTCAGTCATCGGCGCCACCAACGGCAACATCCTGCCCGTGGCCCGGGTGTTCTTTGCCATGGGGCAGCAGAAACAATTTTTTGGATGGGTAGGTAAAGTACATCCCAAGTATGGCACGCCCGGCAATGCCTTGGTCATCCAGGCCCTCTGGACGGTCGTGCTCATTCTCAGCGGTTCGTTCGACATGCTCACCGACATGCTGATCTTTGTGAGCTGGGCTTTCTATGGATTGAGTGCCTTTGGCATCTTTGTTCTGCGGAGGAAAATGGCTCATGTGGAGCGGCCTTATAAAGTATGGGGATACCCGATCGTGCCGGCAGTGTTTGTTTTGTTCTCGACCTTCTTCGTGGTGGCTACGTTGTGGATGGATATCTATAACTATGCGATTGGGAAGACGCATCTGATCAACTCTTTGCTGGGGTTGTTTTTGACGGCGACGGGCATACCGTTGTATTGGTTGTTTAGGAGGCGGTACGGAAAGTCATTTTGAACCGCCTCACCTTCGCTAAAGCTTCGGCGAGCACAGAAAGGCGCAAAGAACGCAGAGAAGACGCAAAGAATGCCTTTGCGATGACTTGCTGTTTAACATGATTTTACACGCCGTCACTCAAATAAATATACCCATCTTTAACCGTGAGGTTGGACGGAACATTATTCTCATAGATCATCCCCGTGCCTAATCCCTGCGGAAGCGTTATGGGATAGTTCGCTGTGAACTGGCAAATAGCATTCAGGCCGACGTTGGATTCCAGCGCAGAGGTGATCCACCATCCGATGCCAAGGCTTTCCGCAATGGCGATCCACTCCTGGCAGCCGGTCATTCCTCCATGAAGCGTCGGCTTCAAAATGATGAACTGGGGACGGAGGCGCGTCAACAGTCCGATCTTCTCTTCTTTGACCTCCACGCCGATAAGTTCCTCATCCAACGCAATGGGAATGGGCGACTCCCGGCACAACTTCTCCATTTCCGGAAGGCCCGGTTTGATCGGCTGCTCGATGGATTGGATCTTCAACCGCGCCAACTCATGCAAACGCGACAAGGCTTCGTCTACTTTGAAAGCGCCGTTGGCATCCAGCCGTATGGTGATGTTCTCCCGGAAATAGCGCTTGCGCAGGTAGTCGATCACCTCGCACTCGCGGTCGAAGTCAAGCCCGCCCACTTTCAGTTTGATGCAGCGAAATCTCTGCGCCACTTTTTCGTTGATCTGGCTCATCATAAAGTCCAGGCCGCCCATCCAGATAAGGCCGTTGATGGGAATGCGCTGGCCCTCGAGGAAACCGTTTCGGAAAATGATCTTCTTGCCTCCGTTCATCAGGTCGAGCCATGCCGTTTCGATCGCAAAACGAATGGATGGAAAGCCTGCCGGCACCAACGTCAGCGCTTTTTGCAGCTCGGGGTTGGCCAGGGATGGAGATCCCTGCAGGTCCTGGGGGGAAATGTGGTGCGGGAGTTTGGCCAGCACGTCGGCGAGCACGGTCTCAAAGTCCGGGCGATCGTCGGTGCTGAGCCCCGGAAGCGGGCCACATTCGCCAAGGCCTGCGACGCCGGGGTGGGCATCGTCCCAAAGTTTTACAAACCACGAGAGTTTATCTTTCATCAATCCCCGCGAGGTGCGGGCATTGAAGCTGAAACGGAAAGTTTCCTGCGAATAGGATGTCTGTAGCGCCATAGGCAACAATGATCTGCTAAAAATAAGGTTTTAGAATTAACTTTGAACCCTTTATCAGGCATGGACATTTCCATCAGCAACTATACCTACACGCTTCCCCCAGAACGCATCGCGGTCTATCCACTGGCAAACCGCGACCAGTCGAAGCTGCTGTTCTACGACCAGGGCACCATCCATCACCAGATCTTTTCAGCGCTCCCCGATCTTTTACCGGCCGATACGCTCCTGTTTTTTAACGATACCAAAGTGATCCCCGCACGGCTCCACTTCCAGAAAGATACGGGCGCTGTCATCGAGATCTTTTTGCTGCACCCGGTGCTCCCTTCAACGCTGGTCATGGAAGCCATGCAGGCCCACCATCACTGTACGTGGCAATGCACTCTGGGAAACCTGAAGCGCTGGAAAGACGAGCCGTTGTTCAAAACTTTTCACGGCATCACCTTAAAGGCCACGCTGCGCGATCGCGAGGCAGGGTTGGTGGAATTTGAGTGGGCTACCGACCATTCTTTTGCCGAGGTAGTGAACCTCGCCGGAGAGACCCCGCTACCGCCGTACCTCCACCGCAAAGCCGAACAAGCCGACCGCGAGCGCTATCAAACCATCTACTCCCACCACGAAGGCGCCGTGGCCGCCCCAACGGCCGGACTGCATTTCACCCCGGCCATCTTTGACCAACTCAAAGCCAAGGGCATCGCGTACGACTTTGTGACACTCCATGTCAGTGCAGGAACCTTTCAGCCTGTGAAAGTGGAAAATGCCGTGGAGCATGTGATGCACAACGAACAGGTGGTGGTGACCCGGGGTAACCTGGATCATCTTTTGTCGGGAAGATATATTGTTCCCGTGGGCACCACATCGATGCGGACGTTGGAGAGCTTGTATTGGTATGGCGTGAAATTATTAAAGGACCCGCAGGCTACATTCACGATCTCACAACACGAAGCCTATGCAGCCGCAGACCGCTGGCCTGCTCGCGACGAAGCGCTACGTGCTGTGGTTGACTATATGGATCGGAATCAGTTGGATCTGCTGACAGGGGAAACGTCAATCTACATTATGCCGGGCTATACGTTCCGCGTATGCGAAGCGTTGATCACCAATTTTCATCAACCCGGTTCAACCCTGATCTTGCTGGTAGCCGCCTTCATCGGCGAAGACTGGCGCAAAGTCTATAACGAATCGCTTGCCAACGGTTATCGGTTCCTTAGCTATGGTGACAGCTCACTGTTGATCCCGCGTACGAAAGGCTAAGCTTTGCGTTCTCTTTGCGTCCTTTGCGCCTTTGCGGTTAAATTTCTACCGCAAAGACGCAAAGGACGCAAAGAAGACGCAGAGGAACAGCCGTTATTTTATCTCGGAGAGAGCGTTGAGGTCGACGATGTGGACTTCTACGCGGCGGCCTTCTTCTTTTGAGGCGCTCTGGTCTTTGGTGGCGCCATAGCCTTTTGCAACGATCCGGCGGCGTACGACACCTTTGTGATTGATATAGTCAAGCACAGAGATCGCCCGCTTGTTGGACAAGTCGCGGTTCATTTCTTCGGTACCTTCCGCGGAAGCGAAACCAAGGATCTCTATCCCCAGGTCGGGGTTCTTGTTCAATTCCGCCAGGATAATATCCAACTGCGCGTTGTACTGCGCCTTCAGTTCGCTCTTGCCGGCGTCGAAATATATTTTTGCACTCTTGGCCAACACGGCTTTATCGATAACCGACGTCTTTTTAGCCGTCTGTCCTTTTTGTTTCATGATCTCTTCGTTCACCATGAAGGTGGGCAGCGAGAAGATGGTCTTGCCGTCTACCTGCTTTTGCTCGAACTTGCTTTCGTCGCTTTCGTCGTAGTAGTACGTGCGTGTAGCCATCTCGATGCGTGAGTTCTCTTTTTCGTTGAAGTTCACTTCTTCGATGGGGTCTTTCATCTGGATGAGGTCGGTGAGGTAATTGATACCATCCTTATCCTGCGCCGCCATGAGGTCGAGCATCATGTCGTAAACATCCACGTTACCCCCTTGCACCAGTTTGGCCTCGTGCGTTTTGCGGAGGTCGGCTTTCACATCGCTGTCGGTATCGTAGAAGGCGTTCTTCACCTGCACTTCCTGGCCCACGACCACGTCGAATTGTTTGATGGTCTTGAGGCTCACCATTTGATACAGTTCGTAGAAATAGGTCTGGTTCGGGATGTTGATGTTCAGCGTGTAGGGCAGGAAGCCTTCGGACTCGATCACCATGTCGTAGTTTTTCGAGGGCGGCAGGATCACGAGGTAGTTACCAGTCTCGGGATCGGGGTCGTATACGAAGTCGAGTTTTTTATCCGTTTCATTGTCGATGAGGTAGATCTTTGTCGGCATGGGTTTGCCGGTTTCTGCGTTCAGGATCTTTCCCTTGATCATCGTCAGCGGGATGTTGGCCGATTCTGCCGGCAGGTCGATGTAGTAAATGTCCTGGCCTCCCATGCCGCCTTTGCGGTCGGAAGAAAAGTAGGCGCGTGTTCCGTCGGCAATGAGCGTGAAGTAGTTGTCGTTCACGGTGGTGTTTACGGGGTAGCCCATATTTTCCGGCGACGTCCATTTGGTGCCCACCATGCGGGTCACAAAAATATCGCGTCCACCCATGGAGTTGTGGCCATCGGAGGTAAAGAACAGGGTCTTTTGATCGGGGTGGATGAACGGGGCGTCTTCGTTGGCTTTGCTGTTCACTTCGGGGCCCAAATTAACCGGGTTGGTCCATGAACCATTGGCCTGCAAGGTGGTTTTATAAATGTCCAACCCACCCTGACCGCCCAGCCGATCGCTGGCGAAGTAGATCGTTTTGCCATCAGGGGTGATGCTGGCCGTCGACTCCAGGTATTTGGGGGTGTTCAGCGTAGGCGTGATGAGGCTTGGCTTCGACCAAGCGTCGCCGGCCCTAGAGATTTGGTACAGCCCACCGGGATCGGTGGCCCCGCCCATGAAGATGAGCATCTTCTGGCCATCGGCCGAAATGCCTGCAGTGCCTACGTTGTAGTCGTGGGCGATGGGCACTACTTTGGGTTCTGACCAGGCCCCATTGATGTTGTAGGTGATGTATATTTCTTCAATGAACTTATCGCCCGTGCGCGTCTTGCCGGTATTGGGACGGAGGGCGGTGAAGGCCATCACACTCTCGTCGGCCGAAACCACCGGGTTGTATTCCGTGTATTTTGTATTGATGATCGAGTTGAAGTGCGTAACCTTAAAATTGCGGGGCACCGACATCAGCGCGATGGCGTTGTGACAGGTTTGGATCGCTTCGTCGGCTTGCGCCATGACCTTCTTATCGGCTTTGCTGCTTACTTCACGGAACTTGGTAAAACTCTGTACGGCATTTTGCAGGTTCTCGTCTTTTAAATACATCGTGCCCAAATCGTAATACAACGAGGCCGGCATGTCCTTGCCATTTTTCAGTGCATATTCGAAATAGGGAATGGATTTGATCTGTTCGTCGGTTTCCGGCGATTTCTGGTAGCACACGCCCGTCTTGTAATAGACGAGAGGGCTTTTTTCACCGGCCTGTATGGCCGCCAGGAACTTGGGAAGGGCTACGTCATAGCTCCGGACACTGAAATAGTGTTCGGCATCCGCCAGCGATTTGCTGTCCTGGGCCTGGAGGGCGATCACGGAGAAGAATAATAACCAGTAAAGCAGATTGACCTTTCTTGTCATACAGATTAAAATTTAACATCAATACTACAAAGAATAAACACGAGCGAACAGGGATTTTTAGACAGAACCTTACAAGCGGTACCGTTATCCTGAATTTGGTCCTAGCATTTTGTACCTGCGTTTAGCAATGGAACCCCGCTGTGCACACCCCCGCCATATACGCTGGGCAGCCAAAAAAATGGTAGTTTATAGGATTTTTGTTGGAATATAAGCAATTTTAGGGGTAATGGGGGAAATCTATGAAGGCACAAATAATCCGTTTTCTTGATACCGAGCCGGGCGAGACCGGACGCGTGGGCCTGTTATTCATCATGAGCTTTTTTATGGGGGTGTTCATCGCCACCATTACCGTGGCTTCGCAATCCCTTTTCCTGGAACATTTCGACGAAAAAACCCAGTTACCCATCGCCCTGTTGGTGTCGGGTGCCTTCGGATTGTTTGCCACCATTATTTATAACTTCCTCCAAAACCGGATCCCCTTCCAACTACTGGCCGTGCTCAGCTTGATGGTAGTCCTGGTGTTGACCGCTTTTATTGAATTTGGCGAAGGCTATTTCGCAGACCCGCGCACCATCTACTTCCTGGGTTTTGCGCAGATCATTCCCTTCTCTTTTATTATATACCTCGTTTTCTGGGGCGCCTTTGGCCGCTTGTTCAACCTTCGCCAGTCGAAGCGTCTCGTGGGCACGGTGGATATGGGCGCCATGATCGCTTCGTTCATCGCCTTCTTTTCCATCCCTCAGTTCCTCGGTCTGAAGGGCGTCAAAACGGAGATGTTGTACATGGTTTCGCTGGCCAGCCTGCTCGGTTTTATCGGGTTGTTTATTTTCCTGTCGCTGAAGTACAAGACCCGTACGTTTGCCCAGGAAAAAAAGATGTACAAAAAGCTGGTACTCAGAGATTTTCTTCAAAACCGCTACATCCTCTACATGTCACTCTTCGTGGTGGTTTCCATGATGGCCGTGAACTTTGTGGACTACTCGTTCTTTAACGCGACGACCATCTTCCTGAGCCGCGAAGACTTGCCACGGTTCATCTCCTACTTCGAAATGACCATTGTTATTTTCGGGTTCCTTTTCCAGACCCTGGCTACGGATCGTATCATAAAAGAATATGGCCTCCGCATCCCGCTGCTCATCAACCCGTTCCTGATCTGTCTTTTCACGGTCGTTGCGCTGATCCTGGGAACGATCTTCGGATACTCGCTGGGCTTCTTCATGGTGATCGCCATCAGTAAGCTGTTTGTACGGTCGTTGCGCGAATCGCTGGATAACCCCACGTTCAAGCTCTACCTGTTGCCGATCGAGAGCAGCATCCGCATCGACGTGCAGACCAAGATCGAGGGATTGGTTACCGCCTTCGCCAGCCTGCTTGCCGGTGCGCTCATCATCCTGATCACCAAAGCGGAATTCTTTACGCTGATCTATATTACCTTGTTCACCATACCGCTGCTGCTCTTCTGGTATTTTGTTTCCAACCGGATGAACAACAGCTATCGCCACACGTTGCAAGACACCTTGTTGCGCAATAAATCTTCCATGTCGGCGCGTGTCGAGCGGGAGTATACACTGAACACGGTGTTGGAAAGAGAAGTGAACAGCTCCGTAGAGCAAAAGGTCATTTACGGGCTGAAGCTCATGGAGAAACTGGAGCCCGCCTTGTTCGAAAACGCATTGGTGCGATTGATTGAAAGCACCTCGCGTAAAGTCCGGGCATTTGCCGAAGAAAAGATCCAGGCCCTTGGCCTGCGCAACGACGTCGGCAAAACCGAGTTGCGTTCGCTGGCCGAGAAAGCCTACGGCGAATTGGAAGACAGCGACCTCCTCTCGATCTCGCCCGAAAAACTATTAAAACTCAGTAAGTCGGTAAGACAATCGGACCGGATCCTCGCTGCCAAGCTCTTGCGCAAGTTGGTGGGACCGCGCACCATCTTCGTATTGCTGGAATTGCTTCGCGATGTCGATCCGAAAGTGCGTTATGAAGCGCTCTACACGGCGCGCAAAGTGAAGCTGAGTGAAACGTGGCCCGTGCTGATCGAATTGCTGAACTCCGCTGCTTACAGTCATCATGCAGCGGCAGCCCTGAAGGAAGCGGGCGAAGCGACCTTGCCCACCCTGGAAGCCGCCTTTCACAAGTCGGGACAAAGCGACCTGGTGATGTTGCGCATCGTTCAGATCATGGGCAGCATTGGCGGCAAATACGCCCTGCAACTGCTGTGGAAAAAAGCCGACTATCCCGATAAACGCATCGTGAGACAGATCCTCAATTCGCTGCGCTTTATAAACTATCACGCCGAGGGTCGCGAGGCGCGCGAGGTGATCAACTTGCTGGAAAGCGAGATGAGCAAAACCATCTGGAACCTGGCCGCTTTGGACGAGCTCCCCGATGTAAAAGAATTTTCCTTCTTACGCGAGGCACTCGAAGAAGAGACCAGGGACAATTACGACCAGATCTATATCCTGCTTTCGATTCTGTATGAACCGCGCTCCGTGCAACTGGTGCGCGAGAACATCGAGTCGGGCGACCCCGACAACATCGCGTTTGCCATGGAGTTGCTGGACTTATTCATTGACCCGGGCGTGAAACCCAAACTAGTGCCCTTGCTGGATGACATTGCTGTTCCGGAGAAGCTGAAGCAATTGCAGATCTTCTTTCCCCGCGAAAGCTATAATCCCATCCAGGTGATCAACTACATCCTGAACCGGGACTTCAACCTCAACAACCGGTGGACAAAGGCATGCGCCATTTACGCATCGGCCTATATCCCCGATTTCCGGATCAGCCGCGGCCTGGTGGCGCAGATGTTCAACACCGACAAGCTGTTGCAGGAAACAGCGGCGTGGGTGATCTATAACAAAAACAAAAAGGAGTTTGAAGTCATCTCTGAGCGCCTCCCGGTCAAGGATAAAAAATTCCTCGACTCCTCGATCGAAAACAATCAGCTGCTGGACGGCTTGAACGACGGGTTCTTTTTGTGGGTGGAGAAAGTCATGTTCCTGAAACAATTGCCCACGTTCAAAAACATTCACGGCGCCATGTTGTGCGACCTGGCCGATAAGATCACACCGCTGGATCTCGCCTTTGCCACCCGGGTGAAATTTACCCCCGACGATTTCAACACCCCCATCTTTGTGCTCGCCCACGGCAGCGCACAATTGAAAAGCGATGGCATACTGGCCGCTACATTAAAACGCGGCAGCGTGTTTGGCGACTTGTTCCAGGATGGCGTAGCGCCTAAGATCACGTCACTGGAAGCCACCGAGCGCTGCGTTGTGTTCAGAATCAACCTCATGGATTTTTATTATGTGATGGCCAACCACCACGAGCTGGCGCAAAGCCTCATCAAAAATATTACAGAAGAAACCGAACCGCATTTGCAACAACCTTAACCTGAAATCATGGCCTTTGAAATTGATGTTTTGATTATTTTTTCCGACCGCGACAACGAGGCGACTGGAAACGAACCGGGATGGGTCACTCAATTCAAAAAATTCCTGGAATCCATGCTCACGCAGATCTTGGGCGAGAAACCCAACGTGTTGCTGAAATCCGAGTATGACACCATGACCTCGCCCCGGCTCGACAACGCCGCCGTGTTGGTATCCATCCTGTCCAAAGATTTCACGCAATCGGGGCCGTGCCTGGATCACCTGGAAAAATTCACGCAGGCCGCGAGCGCCAAGGGACAAAACAGGGTGTTCAAAGTTTTCAAAACACCCGTGCCCGTGCAGGAACAACCTGCACGCGTGCGCGAGCTGTTGGGTTATGAAATGTATCAACTCGATCCGGATTCGGGCGAGATCCGCGAATACACCGACTATTTCAGCACGGAGGCCGAGCGCCAGTATTGGATGGAAATGGTGGACCTGAGCTACGACATCTCTGATACGTTGTCGTCGTTGAAGGATAAATCGCTGGCGAAGGAAGTGAAGAATGTTTTCAAGCGCAAGACCATCTACCTGGCCGAGACCGGTCACGATCTGTCGGTACAGCGCAATATCATCACCCGCGAATTGCAACGCCACGGCTATACCGTGTTGCCCAACCAAACCCTGCCCGGCAATGTGGCCGACCTGGAGCGTGTGGCGCGCCGCGACCTCGCGGAGTGCAGCATGTCCATCCACCTCATCGGCGCCGTGTATGGCGACATCCCCGAAGGAACCGACCGTTCCGTAGTGGACATCCAAAACCGCATCGCCGCCGAGCGCAGCAACCGCGGCCGCGAGAACAAGGAAGAATTTTCCCGCCTCATCTGGATCTCTCCCAACCTGAACCACATCACGGAGCGCCAAAAGGGATTCATCGAAAACCTGAAACGCGACGTCGAAGCCCAGGAAGGCGCCGAGATCTTGCAGACACCGCTGGAAGATTTCAAGAACATCATGCGCGAAGAACTAGCCGACGCCGGGGAGAAAAAAGCCCTGGACGAAACCGGCGGCCGCGCGGTCTATCTCATGCACGACAAAGTAGATCACCTCGATATAAAACCCTTTGTAGAGCTGATCGAGCGCTCGGGTTTCAACGTGCTCATGCCGTCGTTTGAAGGCGAGTTGTTGGAGCTGCGACAGAAGCACATCGAGAACCTGCGCAACCTGGACGCCGCCATCATCTACAAGGGAAGGGTGAACGATCAATGGGTGCGCATGAAAGCGCTGGACCTGTTGAAGGCACCCGGCTTTGGTCGCAAAAAACCCATTATGGGCAAGGCCATCTACACCGCCAAAGGCTCGCACGTGAACGCCGATGCGTTCAAGAGTCAAAACCTCCGGGTTATCGATGGCGACAATCAACAATCCCTGGAATCGCTGAAATCATTTTTGCAAGAATTTAAAGCATAGTCATGCAAGCCATTGACGAAAAATTAGAAACCGCCAACCCGTTCCCCGGGTTGCGGCCCTTCAAGATCGACGAAAGTCACCTTTTCTTCGGTCGCGAAGGGCAGAGCGACGAAGTGCTGCTCAAGCTTTCGAAAAACCGGTTCGTAGGTGTTATCGGTCCTTCCGGAAGCGGTAAGTCGTCGTTCATTTATTGTGGCGTGATGCCCATTTTGTATGGAGGGTTCCTCACCGACGCCAGCCCCAACTGGGAAGTGGTGGTGACACGCCCCGGCGCAGGTCCGATCGATAACCTGGCCGAATCACTGTTAAAAAACAACCCCGAATACCTGGCGTCCGACGCCGAAGAGAAAAAGATTAAGCGCACCATCTTCTCCACCCTCCTGCGAAGCAGTTCGCTGGGACTAGTGGAAGCGATCGAGCAGACCCGCAAGGATGTGGACGTGAACTACCTGGTGCTGGTCGATCAGTTCGAAGAACTTTTCCGTTTCAAAGAAGGTCACGACGTGAACTCGGTGAACGAAACGCTGGCCTTTGTGAACTTGCTCATGGAGGCCGTGGACTATCCCGACGCCCCGATCTATGTCGCCATCACCATGCGGTCGGATTTTATCGGCGACTGTGCGCAGTTTCCTGATCTCACCCGCAAGATCAACGACAGTCACTACCTGATCCCGCAGCTCACCCGCGAACAGAAACGGGTGGCTATCGAAGGCCCTGTGGCTGTGGGCGGCGCCCGCATCGCACCCCGCCTGGTGCAGCAGTTGCTCAACGACCTGGGCGACAACCCCGACCAACTCCCCATTTTGCAGCACGCCCTGATGCGTACCTGGAGCTACTGGTCGTCCTATCGCGACTTCGAGGAAGAACATGTTGACCTGAAGCACTACGAAGCTATCGGCACCATGACGGAAGCTTTGTCGCAACACGCCAACGAGGCCTTCGACGAACTTTCGGAAGAACAAAAACATATTTGCGAAGTACTGTTCAAAGCCGTCACCGAAAAACGCGGCGAGAACTTTGGCATACGCCGCCCGACGCGCCTCACGGAAATTGCGGCCATTGCCGATGTGCAGGAAGATGCCGTGATTGAGGTGATCGATAAATTCCGGGAACCCGGGAGATCGCTGCTAACGCCTGCACACGGCGCAACCATCACGTCCAAATCCATGGTCGACATTTCGCACGAAAGTCTCATGCGGATTTGGGTGCGTCTGAAAAATTGGGTGGACGATGAATCGGAAGCAGTGCAAATGTATACGCGTTTGGCCGATGCTGCCACTATGTACCAGGTGGGGAAGGCCGGCTTGTGGCGACCACCGGATTTACAATTGGCCTTGAACTGGCAAGCCAAGCACAAGCCCACCCTCGTGTGGGGTCAACGCTACAACCCTGCCTTTGAGCGCACACTCATCTTCCTGGAATATTCCCGCAAGGAATGGGAGACCGAGCAGCGCATCAAGGAGATGGAGCAGAAGGCCAAGCTGAAGCGGGCCCGGGTGTTTGGTATCATCATGGGTATTGCCACCGTTGTTTGCTTGTCGTTCTTGATTTTCGCTATCCTTCAAAAAACAAAAGCTGACAACGCTACGAAAGAAGCCCTAGCCAATTTACATACGGCCGACAGTCTCCGGGGTGTTTCCGAGAAAGACAGACTGTTAGCTATCAAGGCTAAAGAACAAGCCGAGGATGCTCAAAAGGCCGAAGCTGCACAAAAGCTGTTGGCACAGGAAGCCGAAAAACGCGCGGTTCAAAATGCAGAGCTGGCAAAGAAAAACGCCATCCAGGCACAGAAGAATGCCGAGGAAGCAAAACTCAACGCCCAACGCGCCTTGAAGAATGAGGCCATTGCCAAGGAGCAGGAACAGATTGCCAAGCAACAAGAACAGATCGCCAAAGACAACGCGGCCGAAGCCTTGCGTCAGCGCTACATCGCCCAGGCGAAAGCCATGGCGGTGAAGTCGAAGGAGTTGAACGATCCGGAGCAGGAAGCCCTCATCGCACAACATGCTTACAAGTTCAACACCGACCACCGTGGATACGAGTATGATAACGACATCTACAACGGCTTGTATGCTGCATTAAAAAAGTATGATCATCCCCTTACCCAAAGCTTGCAGGCGCACGATCGCGGCGCCGCGCGTGCGTTGGTGACCCGCCCTACCGGCAACGAGATCTATTCCGGTGGCAGCGACGGCAAGGTTTTCCGCTGGACGGAAGTCAACAACAACTGGAAATCGGAAATGCTTGTGAGCCGTCCCGACTATCAATACTACACCATCGACGTGAGCGCTGATGGCAAATTGTTGATCGCGGCAGGATTGAACTCCCTCAGTGAGACCAAGAACTATGTGGAGGTCTACAATCTCGACAACATGTCGGACGCACCCAAGAAGATCACGGGCTTTACGTACGCCATCGAGAACCTGAACTTCACACCGGATGGCAAGGGCTTTTATGCCCGCGACAATTCCGGTAAGAGCATCAAGTATTCCGACCTGAGCACGAGCCGCGAGGTGATTGTTCCGCCGGTGAAGATCAATGCCATTGACCTGAGCCCCGACGGAAATTTCTTAGCGGGTGCCGGCGAGAACGGAAGCCTGTATGTATGGGACATCCGGAACAATTACACGGTAGCCGAACACAAAAACCTGGGACAACACCTCACCGCCGTTTGCTTTGCCCCCGAAGGACGACGCATCGTGGTGGGTGACAACACCGGGGTGGTGACCCTCTTCGACAACCAGAGCAACCTCGTGTTGCGCGTATTGTCGGGACACACATCGGTGATCGAGCAGATCCAGTTTAACCACGCCGGCAAGTTCATGGCCACGGCCAGCAAGGACAAGACCGTGCGCCTTTGGAATGTGGATCGCTTAAAAGAACAACCCATCGTGTTCAGTGATCACAAGGACTGGGTATGGGGTGCGGCCTTCACACCGGACGATGAGCAATTGTTGGCCTGCGTGCACAGTTCCATCGAAACCGTGAAAGGCGTTGAACATACCATCCACGCCTGGCCCACAAAAATTCCGACCATGGCCAACATCCTTTGCGGCAATGTGAAACGCAACATCAACAAAGACGAATGGGAAATTTTCGTTGGCGACGACCTCAAGTACGAAAAGACCTGTGCTGATTTACCGGATAACAATAATTGATTGCATGAAAAGAGTTCTATACGTTCTTCCCTTTGCTTTTTTTGCCTTTACCGCCCACGCCCAACTGACCTCCTGTGCGCAAACCCTGCGCCTGGCCCGGTCCACGTATGAGCAGGGCCGGTTGCACGAGATACCCGAATTGCTGACGCGATGCCTTGAAGATGGCTTTTCCCAACAGGAAAAAGTAGAAGCCTATAAACTGCTTTGTCTCGCCTACATTTACCTGGAGGAACCCGCCAAAGCCGACGAGGCGATGTTGAACCTGCTGCGCACCGATCATTACTTCGAGATCAACCAAACCACCGACCCGGCAGAATTCATTGCCTTGTATCGCACGTTCCGCACGCATCCGATCTATCGGCTGGGTGTGAAGTTGGGAGCGAACGCCAGCCAGCCCAACGTGGTGAGCTATGTGGCCGCCAATGAAGGCACCAGCAAATATTCGCCGGGCATTAGCTTCCAAGGTGGCGTGGCCGTGGAAGTGCCGTTGAACAAGAAGCTTACCCTCGACACAGAATTGAATTTCATATTGAAGACCTTCAAATATGAAAACAAAGTAACCTACAACGAGATCGCGACCGGCGACCCGCGTAATTTCACTATCACGGGCCAGGAAAATCAGACGTGGGTTACGCTTCCCGTGATCCTGCAGTATCGCTTTCTGGAAAGCAAGTTCAACCCCTACGTGGGCATCGGGGCTTCGCTGGATTACTTGTTGAGCGCGAACAATAAATTTTCGCGTACCAAGGAACAAGCCGCATCGCTGGATGAGCAATCCCTGTCCTTGAACGACTACCGGAACCGTGTCAACGCCAGCGCCATTGTGGCCCTGGGCGCGAAGATGAAAGTGACCGGCGGGTTTGCCTTTCTCGAAGTGCGGGGCTCCTACGGCCTCACCAAACTGAACGACACGGCCGATATTTACGCCCTCTATGCAAAAACCCTCCCAACCGGCGGTTACGTTGATGGCATTTTCAAAATGAACACACTCAGCGTAACCTTGGGATACGTATACAACCGATTCAATCCTAAAAAACTGAACAAGTAAGTCCCTCCTCCAATGAAGAAGCTCTCGTTTATTTCGCTTTCCCTGTTGATGTTGTCGGGCTGTAAGAACCTGGAGGACGCCAGCGTTACCGAACGCAATACGTTCATGCATTTTTATGAAGGCGCCAACAGCTACGTGGCCACCAGTGCCGAAATTACCGACGACGGCTATGTGATCGCCGGCACCATCAGCATTCCCGGCGATCAACCCACCTCCAAGATCATTGTGATCAAAACCGACGCCCTGGGCAAACCCGTGTGGCAAAAGATCATCGACGGCGGCTCGTCCAACGGAATTACCGTATCGGCCAATGGTTACATCGTGGTGGGTGACAGTATTCAATTGAACCCTAATTCAGGGAGCATCCCAGACCTGGAAAACTACTGGTCACGCCTCATTCGTATGGATAACAACGGATCTATCGTGTCGGACGTATCCTTTGCCAGGAAAGTAAAAACTGCCGGCCAGGACGATATGCACGTGGATTTTCACGCCGACGCCCTCACGCAAGACGACCAGGGCAACCTAGTGACCCTGGGCACCTATAAATTCCCCGGCGCTAACGAATTCGCTTATATCGCCACGCTGAATCCCACGTCGTTGGATACAGTTTGGAAAAAGCAGTATAACTACCTGGAACGCGACTACATCAACACCAAGTCGGTCTTCTACAATAGCGGCCGCGTGATGTGGGGCGCAACGGTGTCGGGCACCGCCAGCAACTTCACCACATCGTATGTGGCCCTGCCGGTGGTGGAGAACAACTCTGTGTTTGTGAATTGCGACTATTTCGGACAGCTGACCGAGCAATCGCTGGTGATCAACGATCTGAAGTCGGCCCCCATCGGCTACGGCGCCGTGGGCACGTACACCGGCACCGATGGCAAGAAGGGCAACATCTTTTTTATCCGAACCGACAAGTTGGGCAATTTCCAAAAGGAATCGGCCCATTACTATGATGGAGCCACAGAAGGCATTGCCGTATCCGATCCCACTTCATCGTCCAGCGAAGACACGGGTGAGTCGTTGACGGCGACACGCGACGGCGGATATGTTTTGGCGGGCACCTTAGAGACCACCCCCACCCGGGGCAACGGTGGCAAAGATATTTGGCTGATCAAGGTCGATGCCTATGGTGCACCGATCTGGGATAAGATCATTGGCGGACCCACGAATGAAATTGTGTCGTCTATCCGCGAAGCGGCCGACGGCAGCCTCGTGATCTGCGGAACCATCCGCGACGCCGCGGAAGAAACGGGCGGCCTATCCTCGATCTTTTTGATCCGCACCGACAGCCAGGGAGAATTGAAGAATTAATTTTTAGCATACGAATTAACGATACTTGTCTATGGACCCTTTTTTACACCGGAGACGTCTGTTCATCCTTTTCTTGCTTTTCTTTTTAACGGGAGCTGCATGGGCCAACAATTCCGTCACCATCAACAAAGGCGGCAGCCAGGCCGATCCTGTGAACACAGGGCCGATCCTCTTTGTGGTCAACTTCAACGAGGCCGTGAGCGGCTTCACCAACGCCGATGTGGATCTGAGTTCGTCCACCACGAGCGGGACATTGGCTGCCACGGTAACAGAAATTGCGCCGAATGACGGAACCACCTACGAGGTGAGCGTAACCGGCATGACCGGAACGGGCAACGTCATTGCCTCGATACCCGCCGGCGCAGCCAAGTTGGTTTCGGATGGAACAACAAATACGGCGGCCAGTACCAGCACGGACAACACCGTACGTTATGATATTTCTCCACCGCTGGTGAGCACCCTTACCCCCAGCGATGGCCAAACGGGCGTCGCGGTGAACACCAATCTGCAAATCCTGTTCACCAGCAACATAAACATGGGTACCGGCACCGTTGAACTGCGTCAGTATTCAGACGACGCCGTCGTAGAAAGCTATACCTTACCGGGATCTCCGCGCGCATCGATCTCCGGCGGCAACACGCTCGTCATCAATCCCACTTCCAACCTCGCCGTCAACACCCAATATTATGTCATCGTCCCAGCCGGAGCGGTCCACGACAATGCCACCAACGATTTTGCGGGACTCACCACGAAAGGCGATTGGGATTTCACAACGGTCAATCCACCGCCGGATATGCAGACAGAAACCCCTGCCGACAACGACACTGGCGTGCCCGCCAGCCTCCAAGTAGTGATCATCACGTTCACCGAACCCGTGACGAACGTTGGCGATAACTCGAACAACAACAACCGGATCATCATCAAGGACCTGACCAACAACAACACACTCGAATCGATAGACCCCACCATAGCGGGAAAAGTAGTGTTATCGAATGGCGGTCTGCAGGCGGATATTCATATGACCGTGGCGCTCTCGCCTGGCACACACTATGCCGTGAAGATCGGCAATTCGGTTTTTGATGACCTCGATGGCGCGAACTTTGCGGGAACAACAAATGACAATGACTGGGATTTTACAACGGAGGATGTACCGGTATTTTCTTTTAAATCACCCGCGAGCAGCACGGCCAGCAGTACTTGCGTGGGCGAAACCGTAACCCTGACGGGTGGCGACTTCGGCTCAGCGCCGGATGTTCTGATCAACGGCACGCCGCTGCAGGCATCCGACTATGTTGGGACTCCAACATCCACCACGATTCAGTTCCAGGTTCCGGCCTCCATCGTTGGCTCCTTCGACGTGGTGGTGAAGAACACGAACAATAACTTATCGAGCGCACCGACAACTATCAATTTCAAACCTGCCATCCTCACCAATCTCAACGTGTTTGCCAGTCCGGCCAGCGCGGCCGTGGGTGGAGCGTCGTCCATTAAAGTGGATGCCACGCAGTCGACCGTCGACTATCGATTGGTCCTGCTGGCCAGCACAAACATCGGCAACACACAGACGGGCAACGGCGGGCAGCTTTCGTTCGCCACGGATGCGTCGCCAAACGGTGCCGTTTACCCCACTCCCGGTCCCACCAGCTACACCTATAAGATCAGGGCAACTTCTGCCGGCTGTACGTCGGTCGATCTTACCAATCAGGCTACCGTAAACGTCTCGGCCGTAACAGCCGACGCAGGCGGTGATAAAAATCTTTGTATTGGCGACGATGTCACCATCGGCGGTAACCCGACTGGTTCCGGGGGCACCGGCTATCTGAGCATCTCGTGGAGCGGTCCCAGTGGCTTCTCCAGTGTCAGCGCGAATCCTACCGTGACCGTGGCCGGTACCTATACCGTTACGGTAAAGGACAACACGGGCGCTACCGACACCGACGATGTGATCGTGACGGGGCTCACAAAACCTACGATTGCATTTGCCGACACGCTTCGCACCCAGTTCAACTATAACGAAGGAAAGTATCAGCTCAGCAACAAGACCATCGTCACGCCCAATGATGGGTCTGGCGTGTTCAGCGGTCAGGGCGTGAGCTTGAACTCCGATGGCAAGTATTACTTCAATCCCCAGGCTTTCACCACCCAGGCGCCCAGCGTACCCATTACCTATACGCACACGTCGGCCAACGGATGCTCCAATTCCGACGGCTTTACCGTGACGGTAAACATCCCCGGCACGGCCATCACCAACCTGAAGACGTTGTACTGCTCCAACGAGATCCCCACCAGCGGCCTGAAGTTCAACACGTCCCTATATCCCATGCCGGCAGGAAAGGCCTTTAGTTCCTTTAAGGTTTACCAGGGGTATGATTACATCAACGGTGTATACCTCACCTATCCTACATCGGATCCAAACTATCCGCTGACCCAGAATACGCCCACGACCTATACCTTCAACCCCACCAAGGCTTACAACATGGTCGGTCAGACTACTTTGTTCATCTTGATCTACCTGAAGGATGCTGTCACCAACATTGAAGATGCCATCTGGTATACGTATGGTTCAACCTACCTCGTAGCGCCGGGCGTGGTGCCTGATATTCTGCCCGTGAAAGAAATGGTGATCGTTTGCGAAAAAGATCCGCAGGTGACGCTGTCTAACACACTGGACTCTCCCATCTTCGGATATACCACACTGAATTATCAGGAGACCGTTGACAACTCCGTTACGGGATCGGGAACAGGCCCCTATACGTTCAAGCCGAATCTTGTAAACTTCGGCACTGCTGACTTCAAAAATGTTCTCATCAAGTATAACTATAAAGATGCTAACGGCTGCGTCGGCCAATCGCAACGGACGGTTATCGTTATCAAGAAAGTGGGTGGCCCGATTGCGCCCGACCAACAGTATTGCCAATTCTTTGACGGGACCAGAGTGTTGAACGCCAGCTCGCCGTATGACAATGTCACCTACAAATGGTATACCTCTTCTTCCCTGTCGGATCTCGAGCCCGGCACCGGTTCGGTTTTTGATACGCAGATCAGCACCCAAAACCCGGTCACCAAAACCTATTATGTGACCCAGAACTTCCGCGGTTGCGAAAGTTATGATACACCGGTAAACATTTCAATCACGCCCGCTCCCGTGATCAACCTGAATTTTGACTCTCCTTGCGAGAACCGTCCGTTCACCTACATCGGCCCCGTGCCGCCGGGTTCGAGCCCCTCGTATAGCTGGAGCTTTTCGGGTGACTCGCAGAGCTACTACACCAAGGATGTCGAACACACCTTTTCAAATGCCGGCCCGGCCAGCATCTCGCTGGTCGTAAAATCAACCAGCAATGGCCAGGAGTGTTCCACCTCTGCCACGCAGACCATCGTGGTGGGACAAAATCCGAAAGCGGCCGTATCCTTTGATCAGCTTTGCAACGGCGACAACACCAACTTCCAGGCGTCGTCGAACCTTACCATCGATGAGGTCTATTGGGATTTCGGCGATGGCGACGTGTTGCCCCAAAGCCCCAAAGCCACCGTGATCAACGATCCCAGCGGACATACCACGGGCACGTATCAGGCACCTCACCACAAATTCACAAATGGCGAGGGCGAGTACACCGTAGAGCTTCGCGTGTACACCAACCTGCATTGCAGCGACACGTTAAAGAAAACCCTGCGCATCCTGCCCCTGCTCACACAATACAATTCGCTCAATCCCTATCACATGGAAGAGATCAACGGGGGCGATGGATTCTGGGCGGTCGACAGCAGCAGCGTTAATTCCACCTGGCAGTTCACGGCGCCTAACGACACCGTGATCCACAGCATTCAAAAGGCTTGGGTGACCAACGGTGATAAGAACGTGAGTTTCGGTGACTATAAGGCAAACGACCACTCCGCGGTTAACAGCCCTTGCTTTGACATCACCGGGTTTGAACGGCCGGTGTTTGCCATGAACATGATCAGCAACAGCGGGGAGAGATCGGATGGAGCCGTATTGCAGGTGTCTACCGACGGCGGTCTGAACTGGAAAGTCATCGGCGCGCAGAACTCGGGGTTGAATTGGTACAACATCCTCGGTATCTCGGGAAGTGCTCCCGGCGAACAAAGCCTCCTCGCCTGGTCAGGCGACCTGTGGACCACCGACCCTGGCGAAACCGAACCGATCTGGCTGCAAGCCAAGCATTCGCTAAACTTGCCCGAAAATATTTTGCCCTCCGCCAAAAAGAACAAGGTGCGCTTCCGGATTGCATTCGCCAGCAACGGCGACACCCAGGCCGAAGGTTTTGCCTTCAACAATGTGCACATCGAAGACCGCAACCGCATCATGCTGGTGGAGAACTTCACCAACGTGAGCGCTGATGGGGCGACGGTGAACAACGCCCGTTTTAACACGCCTCAAAACGACGTGGTGAAGATCCAGTACAATGTGAGCTTCCCCGGCGAAGATGAGATCAACCTGCAAAATCCCACAGACCCCGGCGCCCGCGGAGCCTTCTATGGCATCGCCAATGCCAGCCAGGTTGTGCCCCGTGTCTACATCGACGGCACGAGCGGCGGCAAGCTTACCGGCGCCGATGATTGGTTTGACCAAAGTAAATCGCTTCGCTCGCTGGTGACATCGCCCCTGGACATCAGTATTTCCACGGTACCGGCCAGCGCCAGCCAGTTGTCGGTAGTGGCCCAGATCACCCCGAATCAAACCCTCACCGAGGGCAAGTTCGTGGCCCACGTCGCCATTGTTGAAAACCCTGTAGACGGCAATGAATATGTTTTACGCAAAATGTTGCCCAACGCATCGGGCAGTGTGCTGCCCTTGCCCCTGACCACGGGGGTACCGATCACGCTCCCGACGTTGACCTGGCAAGTAGACAACACGCATGTGGATCCTGCCAACCTCGCCGTGGTCGTTTTTGTGCAGAACGAGAACACCAAAGAAGTGCTGCAGGCCGCCATGCTTGAGCACCCGGCCGATCTGCCCACGGCGATCGTCACCGGAACAGAGCCTTCGTTCAGCCAGCAGACATCGCTCTATCCCAATCCAGCCGATCATCAACTGGTCATCCACATGCCCCAAGCCGCGCGGAAGGACATACCGTTGTCGGTGTTCGACACGTTTGGTCATGAAGTGTTGCAACGCACGATCGTGACAGGGGAACAACAGGTTTTGGTGAATACAACAACCTTCGCAGCGGGCGTTTACCTGATCCAATTCGAGCCTTCACCGGGGGTGCAGGTGCGCAAGAAAGTAGTGATCACCCACCGTTAAGCACATACCCTTTTTCTCCCTTTCGTCTTTATGGCCATTTCGTGGCCATAAAGACGTTTTAAGGGTTTGAAAATGGGCTTTTTATAATTTATAACCCCTTTGGAGGAGATGGTTAGTTGTCCTATTTTTAACGCGTAAACTTCATAACCCCCGTACATGGAAATTTTCCTGAAAGCGGAAACCTGGCTCGCTTTATTAACGCTAACATTTTTTGAGGTCGTGCTGGGCATTGATAACATCATTTTCATTTCCATCGTCTCGAACCGCCTTCCTGTAGAGATCCGCGCGAAGACCCGTAACCTGGGGTTGGTGCTGGCCATGTTTGTGCGCATCTTGTTATTGCTCACCATCACGTGGGTGATGCGGTTCAAAGAACCCCTCTTCACCATACCCGGCAATTTCATCTTTCAACAAGAAGACCTTGCCATCAGCGGACGCGACCTCATCCTCATCCTGGGCGGGTTGTTCCTCATCGCCAAAAGTACGCGCGAGATCAACCATGAGATGGAGGGCGAAGAAGAAACCCTGGAAGCCGGCGGCAGTGGCAAAGTCAACGTGGTGGGTATTATCGTACAGATCATCTTACTGGATATTATATTTTCATTCGACTCGATCCTTACGGCCGTGGGGCTCACCAACCAGGTGATCATCATGATCATTGCCGTGGTGCTTTCCATCGGCATCATGATCATCTTCTCGGGAGCGATCAGCGATTTCATTCACCGGCATCCGTCGATGGAAGTGCTGGCCCTTGGCTTTTTGATCCTCATCGGCTTCATGCTGTTCCTGGAAGGACTGCACAAGGAAGTGCCGAAAGGATACATTTATTTCGCCATTGTCTTTTCCATGATCATCGAGATGGTGAACATCCGCGTGCGAAACCGACGAAAGAAAGCCAAAGAAGAATTCCATGACGAATAACGACGACCACCTGCGTTACCCCATCGGCAAATTCACGCCACAAGAATCCTACACCACGCACGACATGCTGGCCAATCTGGCACAGATCGAAAAGCTTCCTGCCGAGGTGGAGAAGATCGTGAACAGCCTCACCGCCGATCAACTGGATATGCCTTACCGCGAAGGCGGATGGACCGCCCGCCAAGTGGTGCATCACATCGCCGACAGCCACATGAACGCCTACATCCGCTTCAAGTGGACGCTGACCGAAGAAACACCGCTGATCAAAGCGTACGAGGAAAAGCAATGGGCTTTAACTCCCGAGACTACCCTGGACCCCGTCATCTCCGTGGTTCTGTTGAAAGCGCTGCACACCAAATGGACGGCGCTGATCAGACTGATCCCCGTGACGGACCTGAAGCGATCGTTCATTCACCCGGACACGAAAAAGAACGTGCCGCTAGACCGGCTCACCGCCCTCTACGCCTGGCACGGAAACCACCACCTGGGGCACCTGAAGATTGTGGCCGGCCTCCGACCCTGATATCAAAAAAAAGATTTTGCGGGCTGTGGACTATCAACGACCATTCTTTCTTTTCACCCCACACCTGGAAACCATATACCCGGCCACGCTCCGCCAAGTGCACGGGGTGGCCTACACGCGCGAACGGATCACCACACCCGACGATGATTTCCTGGACCTGGACTGGCTTCAACATGGCAGCAGCAGCCTGGTGATCATCTCGCACGGCCTGGAAGGGAATTCCACGCGCGCCTATGTGAAGGGCATGGCACGTGCCGCCTATGGGCAGGGCATCGATGTGCTGGCTTGGAATTTTCGCGGTTGCAGCGAGGAGATGAACCGCCAGCTGCGCTTCTATCACAGCGGCGCTTCCGACGACCTGGAGATCATCGTTCAGCATGCCCTTGCCAAAGGCTATAAACAACTTTACCTCGTGGGGTTTAGCCTGGGTGGGAACCTGACGTTGAAATATTTAGGAGAACGTCCCTCCTATCCCCAGATCAAACGCGCGGTAGCGTTCTCGGTACCGCTGCACCTGCACAGCAGCTGTCTGAAGATCTCGGAGCCTTCCAACTGGATTTATAACCAGCGCTTTTTGAACAACCTGAAAGAAAAGGTGATCCGCAAGGCGGCGCAGATGCCCGGGTTGGATGTGACGGGGATTGGAAATATCAAAACCCTGATGGCGTTCGACGACCGGTACACGGCGCCGCTACACGGATTTGCCGGCGCGTTGGACTATTACACGCGGTGCAGCGCATTGAATTTTCTGCATACCATACAGATCCCCACGCTCATCGTGAACGCGCAGAACGATCCCTTCTTAAGCACGGCGTGTTATCCCGTAGCGGCATTGAAAGATCACCCGGTCGTGAAATTTGAAAGCCCGCAGTTCGGGGGCCATGTGGGCTTCGCGCAATTCCGCAAAAATGGATTATATTGGTCAGAAGAGCGTGCGTTATCTTTTTTGTTTCCGGAATAAATCACAGTACTTCGCACCAAACAACCACAACCCTCTCCCCCATGATCGAACGTTATAGCCTTACCGCATCTGCCGAACAGATCAAAGAACGCTTTCTGGCAGAAGCACTGGGCGCGATCGATCCGCGCTACAACGCCGCCCCCACGCAACTGCTGCCCGTCATCACCCACGCTGCGCCACAGGGCATTTCCACGTTCTATTGGGGAACGTCGCCCGAATGGGCTAAGAACAAAACACCCGGCGAAAAGATCATCAACCTCCGCGCCGAAACCATCACCGAAAAACCCGCACAGAAAAAGGCGATGATGAAGACCCGTTGCCTCATCCCGGCCGACAGTTTTTACGCCTGGAAAAAAGTGGGCAAGAAAACCGCCATCCCCTACCGTTTCACCACCCTCGATCAGGAACTGTTTGCCTTTGCCGGCGTCTGGGAAGAATTTGAAGACACCGACGGCCACGAGTTCCACACCTTCTCCATGATCACCACCACCGCCAACGAAATGGTGGCCACCGTACAAGATCGCATGCCCGCCCTGCTCACGGTGGCTGCAGAAAAAATATGGCTCAATCCGGAAAGCACCGAGGAAGAACTTCTTGCCGTGCTCGTGCCTTACCCTGCGGATAAAACAAATTATTACCCCGTGTCGCCGAGGATCAACGATATCAACACCAATGTGCCGTCGCTGATCTTACCTACGCCCCCATCGGATCAATTTGGAAATTTGACGTTGTTTGATTAAGGATGGATGTGCATTGTGTTTGATGATGCTGAATGAGGTTGGTGGTGGGACACGAACAACGACGGTTATAAATCAAATAATGGCGGCCGGCATTTGACGGTGTTTGATTGAGGTTGATGGGTGCTGAATGGAAGAGCTTCCAGGTGTAGGGAAAATTTGGGTGTGCCGTTGGTGTGTGTTGTTGGTGGTGGCACACAAACAACGGCAGTTATAAATCAATGGTGACGATTCGAAATTTTCCAGGTCCTGAATTTCTAATTCCTGGCCTTTGGATTGTGACCACTCCATAACCAGATTGCGCCGATTAACGCTTAGATCCAAAATAAGATCGGCCCGTGAGATCGTCGCTCCGACTACTGGCTACTGGCTACTGACTACTGACTACTAACTACTGAATACCGACTACAAAGACTGGCTCCTGGATTCTGGCTCCTGACCTCAGAACCCATCATCCTTATCCTCTTCCTCCTCATTCGCTTCCGGCTTCGCCTCTTCTTGCTTCTTCGCTTTCTTGTCTTTCTTTTTCTTCTTGGGCTTGTCCTCTGCCGGTTGACCAGTGGCTTCGGTCTTGTCTTTTTTCTTGAAGAGGCCTTTCTTCTTTTTGGGTGCCTCGGCGGGTTGGCCTTGGGCTTGAGCGGCCTGTGCTTGTTGCTCGTCTTCGTCTACGTAGTCGAAATCGCCGTCCGATTCTTTCGGCGGGGCACTGATGGCGGTGGAGTCGACGGCCTCTTTGTTCTTTTTCTTGAAGAGGTTTTTAAAGAAGCCTCCCTTTTTCTTTGCTTTTTTGCCGCCGCTCTTGGCTTCCGCTTTGGACTCTTGTTGTGTCTGTTGGGCCAGGCGCACGTCGGGGAGAATGAGGTTATGGCGCAGGTACCACATGTAGTTGTCCTGCTCTACGTTGTAGCGAACTTCGGTGATATAGTATTTGGGCACCTTGGCGACGTATTTGCCGGAGGTCTCGTCATAGATGAGACTGTCTTGTGTGCTGAACCGCAGCATGCGCACTTCCTTGTCTTTGGTGATCATGTAGACGCTGTCGGTTGCTGCTTCGGCGGTGTCTTTCGGGATGTCGACGATGTAGGTGCTGTCGATCACGGAACGGGCCGCGAGGTCAAGTTCAGCGCCCGGGACAATGCCATTTTCGCCCAGCACACCCTCTTCATCCGTGATCGTGAGGGAATCGGGAACGTATACTTTCACCGGCTTCATAGCCACGGTTTGCAGGCTGCGCACTTTTTTGCGATAGGAAACGGGTTCGGCTATCAAATAGCGGTTCTTGCTGGCCGTGTAGACCTTGGGGGTGGAGTCTTCCTGGAAATAGCTAAACTTCTTGCGCAGCTCATTCTTGTCGTAAATGAACGCGCTTTGGTAGGCAGGGCATATCAGTCGTTGCGTGCAGGCGCCCAGAACCAGGCTAAGACTTAATAAAACGAAAAAATGCCTCGCCATGAAATAGGTAAATCAAACAAAAATAGGGATTTTAGAAACAACTCTGTTTAAAATCGGCGGATTTGTAACCGCTTGATCCTCAAAATCTACTCGTTTAAACGCTCAGTTCCGGCTTTTCGTGAGCCACGGCCGATTTTTAATTCAACCGGCATTCCCACCGGATAAAGATTACAGCGCAAACTTCCGTTTGCGACGCCCTGTGTTTTCATCAAAAATCGAAGCCTGATTATTTAAAATTTTAGGGTCGTCTAAATTATCATTCCTGCGAGGTCAGGTGGCCGTCAGCCCTATCCTGTCCAAAGCAAAAGGCCGCCTTTTTGACGGCGGCCTTAAGCTAAAACCATAAAACCAAATTTAACCTCACCCCTTCAGCTAGGGTTGCTGCCTGTACTTACGAAGGGGACGGAGGAACCGGATCCCGGGTTTTGGAAGTATTTTACTTGCTGACCAGCAACGCCTGGTCGAGGATGAAATTGACATGATCCATGTTGTCAGTGTTCAACCGGAGTTTTCCTTTGATGGTGATGAGGTCGTCGACCTGGAACTTGGAGGGCGGTTTTGCGAAATTCACCTCGGCGATGGACTCCGGGCCCGCGCCACCACAGAAAAAGCATTGGCTCATGGGGTATTTCGAGATGATGATATACGTTTCGCCTTCCGGACTAAAGGGCACGTAAAATCCCTCCATCGTGATCTCTTTACCCTCCAAGGCTTTCAGCTCGGCGGGAAAGGTGGGATAGAACAGGTATTCCCCCAATTTCTCGTAGTACTTCGGCTCGAACTTGGTCTTGGCAAACTCCGTCCAGAAATCCTTTTTTGTCTGCGCAAACGAAACGCTGCAAGCGGCCACGCAGGCCCATACGATCATCCACTTTTTCATTGCTGTGTCCTTTATGCTGGTGACTTTTTTTTCTTTTCGATTTGATCCTTTATCCGTCCGCAGTGCTGTTTCCAACCTTTAGTTAGACGCCAACACCTTCGAGATATCGGTGCGGTAAGCCTGTATGGCCGGGATCAGGGCGCACACTAAACCCAGCAACAAACTTCCGCCCAAAATTATCCATTCCTGCGAATAGAACACCATGCCCCCGATGCCTGCCTTTTGAGTTTCTTCCACCAGTGTGTTCATAAGCATTAAAACGCCGTGGCCCATGAGCAAGCCAATGGCACTACCCATCAGGGTGAGCAGCCCGCCTTCCAAGAGCACGGACACAAACAACTTGGTGCGCGTGGCCCCCATGGAGCGCATGATGGCCATGTCGTAGCGTCTTTCTTTCAGGGAATTGTAGAGGGCAATAAAAATGCTGAGACCCGAGATCACGATGAGCACATAGGCAAACGCCATGATGATATCAGCCCCTACACCGAGGATGGAGAACAAGCGTGCCGTTTCAAATGCGGGCGATGCCGCCTGCAGACTGCTTTGTGCGTTGACGATTCGCGGCAATTGAATAGCCCCCATGGGCGAGCGGTATTGCAGGAGCAGCGATGTAACTTCTTTCACCGAGTCATTGGCCGCCACCGAAGGCACGAGGCGAGAGGGCATGGCGAGGGTGTCGCGGCTTTCGTGTACGTGGGCGGTGGTGTCGCCATGTTCGTGCACTTCCCAGATGCTTTCCACGGCGGTGAGGATGATGTTGTCCAGCACCGTGTTATTTTTTTTGAGCACTCCCGTCACTTTGTAGAGGTGGTCCTTGTGGTCGTCGCCGGTGGTGGTGAGGCCGTGACTGCTGGCGAAGGTGTCGCCGATCTTGAGTTGGGTGAGGCTTTGCACGTTGGCGCCGAGGGTCACGTCCAGGGGATGCTCCCACCAATCGCCTTGTGCCAGTTCGCCCTTGTAGAGATCGGCATAGTCGCGGCTGGTGCCCACGATGCGATAGGTCTGGTAGCTATCGCCCAGGGCCATGGGGATGGCGCGTTTCACCAGGCGGTTGCGGGCAATTTTTTCAGCTTCCTTTAGTTTGATGTTGCCCGTGGGAAAATCGACGTGGAAGATGTTGCAGAGAATGAGTTGCAGCGGGCTGCCTTTGGCACCTACCACCAGGTCGATGCCGCGGGCGTTGTCGGTGATCTTTTGTTCGAGTTGTGTATTGAAGAGCAACAGTATGGTGACCACGGCGATGCCGAGCGAAAGCAGGATGATGTTGATGGCCGTGTTGAGCGGGCGCGCTTTGAGATAATTCCAGACGAGCGTGAAGAGTGTCATGCGGTGTGGGGTGTAATGTTCGGCCGCAGCGGCGCTGAGGCACAAGGTTGGCGCAGCGTTCTCATGAGGCGGTGAGTTGGATTTGGTGGGTGAGGTGTGACTTCAGGCGTTGGTCGTGGGTGGCGATGATGAGGGTGGACTCGTGCTGGCTGGCGGCTTCCAGCAACAGGGCGATCACCCGGTCGCAGTTCTTGTCGTCCAGGGCCGACGTGGGTTCGTCTGCAAAGATGATGGCCGGTTTGTTGAGCACGGCGCGGGCGATGGCCACACGCTGCGCCTGCCCCTGGCTGAGGGTGTTGACGCGGCTCTTGCGTTTGTCGGCCAGCCCCAACGTGGCCAGCACGTCGGCGATGCGCCCATGGTCGATGGGAAGCCCGGCGAGGTAGGGCGACATCATCAGGTTTTGTTCTACGGACAGGGCCGAAAGCAAATGATTGCGTTGAAAGATAAAGCCGATCTTCTGACCGCGAAAGCGATCCAGTGCGGTTTCCGAAAGCGTGGCCAGCTCCGTGCTGTCTACCGAGACCGACCCTTCATAATTCCGGAGCAGGCCGCCCACCAGGTGGAGCAACGTTGTTTTGCCGCTGCCGGAATCGCCCAGCAACAAAAAATGCTGGCCCCGTGCCACCGAAAAATCCGGGAACCGGATGGCGACCGAGGACGAATAGCGAAACGCAAGGTTGGAAACCTGTATCATAAATCAAATTATCACCTCCCCGTGGAATAAATCGAAAAATAAAAAACCTGGCCCACAAACCATCAACAATTTCAACCAACGGATTCTTTCTGTTTTACGCTAACGTTGGTTCCCGCGGTCTTTGCCTGTTAAAAACTTCACATTGCTAAATTACCCCCCACCCTATATCTTGTCGGTTCACAATTATTGATATCCCCATGTATACCCAACTACGCATCAGTTCCGAGGAAGCCCTGAAAATGATCCAGCATGTCATTCACGAGGCACACCAGATAAAGAAAGAGATCGCCGTGGCCGTGAGCGGTCCGGAGGGTGAACCGCTGGCCTTTCTGCGCATGGATGGCGCCAGCCCCGCGGCCTCGCGCATTGCCCGGAACAAAGCCTATACGGCGGCGATCGATC
>CBIHQM010000021.1:0-29917 GCA_966211885.1 uncultured Chryseolinea sp. | reverse complement strand
CTGAAAGTGATTGAAGGACAAGGCACCGTAGGCAAAGAGATCCTCGACGACCTGTCGGGCATCGACTACATCTTCGTACCCATTGGCGGCGGCGGTCTTTGCGCCGGCGTGGGTCAATACTTCAGACTCTTCTCACCCCAAACCAAACTGGTGGGTGTAGAACCCCTCGGGGCACCCTCCATGAAAGCCGCCCTCGAAGCGGGCAAGCCCGTCGTGCTCGATACCATCCAGCGCTTTGTCGACGGTGCGGCCGTGAAGAAAGTGGGCGACATCACGTTCGAGCTTTGCAAAGACGTGATCACCGACTTGTTGCTGGTGCCCGAAGGCAAAGTGAGCACCACCATCCTGCAACTCTACAACGAAGACGCTATCGTGGCCGAACCGGCCGGGGCATTGTCCATCTCAGCCCTCGATCAATACGCAGCCCAGATCAAAGGCAAAAAAGTTGTCTGCGTCCTCAGCGGCGGCAACAACGACATCGACCGTATGCAGGAGATCAAAGAACGGTCGCTGCTCTACGAAGGCCTCAAGTACTATTTCATCGTGCGTTTCGCACAGCGTCCCGGAGCCCTGAAAGAATTCGTCAACGACATTCTTGGCCCCAACGACGACATCGTGCGGTTTGAATTCATCCAGAAGAACAACAAGGAAAGCGGCCCCGCGCTGATCGGCATTGAAGTGAAATCAAAAGACGATTTCAACTCACTCATCGCCCGCATGGACGGCCATAAGCTGAACTACACGCTGGTGAATCAGAACGAAAACCTGTTCGAATACCTCGTCTAACAGAAAATCTTATTTATTCTTTTTTGCAACCGGGTCCACCCGGGAATGAATTGTCCATGACCAAGCTAGGGCATGTCGAATTCAAAGGAGGGGTTTTGCCATCCCATGGGGATGTCGGCTTCATAGGTGCCATCGGCCATGCGGATGCGCATCTCTAACCGGCCCTCAATGCGGAAGCCCACGGATTGATACAAATGGATTGCCCTAAGGTTTCCTTCACGCGCGATCAACTCTACCTTGCCGATCTCGGGGCGGTTGCGCACGATTTCGTCCAGGTAGATCGTGAGGATCGTGCGACCGATCTTTCTTCCTTGAAATTCAGGATGGACGCATACGGTCACGTCGGTAATCAGGTGCTTGAAGATTTCCAGCCCCATCGTGTAGCCGTGCATGTCGGCAACCAACTCATTGGGATCATCGGGGTGTTCCGCCACCACCATCAGGCCGCGTTTCAGGCTGTTGTGAAGGATCTTATGGATATATTCTTCCGTCACCTCATGTTCCAGCCGGGCGATGCCATCGCGTACGCGCGATACGGCTTTGTATAATCTCAACAATCGGGGTGCATCTTCTTCAGTAGCGGTACGGTAGTGCATAGAAATAATACGTAGGGTTTACAGAAACGAAAGTATCCAAAGCATTGGAATTTTCACAACAAGGCTCGCAAAGGTTGCTTTATGCATTTAGGGCTGCGCATACAAATGCACAGCCCCAATTGAAGTTTTGCTCAACGCGGCATTTGCCACGAGGGAGAACTATTGAAAAGAAACTTCCGAAATAAACTTGAATTGATTTTCGGTAACCCGCTGTGGTGTGAGACGCACCGCCGCATTGCGCAGTTTGATAAGAAAAGGATTCTCCAATTGCGCGATCCGCCCCAGGCGTCGCGAATCCCGGATGATGTGCCGGGTGCGTCGCAGACGACGGGTTTCAAAGCGCTGAAACGCCACGATGGGCTCGGCATTTTCGGCCAGGCAATTCGCCAGGATCACAGCATCTTCAATCGCCATGCAAGCTCCTTGGCCCAAGTTGGGCGTGGTGGCATGAGCAGCGTCACCCATCAACAGAATATTTCCAAAGGCGAATTGTTTCAGGGGTTTCAGATCGATGATGTCGTTCCAGATCAACTGTGCATCCTGGGTCTGCGCGAGAACATTTTTAACGTCCGTATGAAACTCACTGAAATGTTTGGAGAGCTCGGCCACTCCGTAAGCTTTCTTCTCCTGGTCGTTTGCCGCGGCGTTGATCGTGGCAAACCAATAGATCCGCTGACGCGACAGTGGCACAATGCCAAAGCGACTTCCCGGTCCCCATGTCTCCGACGTCTCTTCCATATTCAGCGACGGAGGAATCTTATCGATCACAGCGCGCCAACACGTATAGCCCGCATATCGCGGCGCACTCCCCGGCAATAACTTCTTGCGAAAGATGGAATGGATGCCATCGCAGGCCACGACATAATCTGTTTCCACGGAAGTGCCATCCGTAAAATGAAGCCGCACACCATTGGATGTCTGCTCAAAATCAGAGCACCCTTTGCCTTGTTGCACCACACCTTCGGGGAGCTGCGACAAAAGCACCTGGTGAAGATCCGCTCGGTGAATGGTGAAATTATTGGGAGCACCAAACTTCGCACTCATCCGCTCTGCATTGGCCGTCGACAACGCTTGCCCTTGCTGGTCTTTGATGACAAATTTCTTTAGCACCCTTCCCGCTTTCAACACCTCGTCGCGGATGCCGATTTGCTGGAACGCTTTGATGGCGTTGGCCGCTAAGCCGAGTCCTGCGCCAAGCGGTTTGAGCTGGGGGGTATTTTCATACACCGTTACGGGGTAGCCTTTTTTTCGGAGCGCAATGGCCAGGGTGATGCCTCCGATGCCGCCACCGATGATAGAGAGTCTTTTGGATTTGTTCATTCAGCTTTCAGGAGCAGCCGCTTACTTTTTTGGATGCGTTTCTGCAGGCGCTCTTCTTTGATTAATTGGTGAAGATTGTTCTGGGCAACATAAAAACGTCTCAGATAATCATTGACGGATGGGGTGAGATTGATCCTATTTTCCATAATCGTTCAATTTTCATGTATGACAATTCTGTTGTCGTTTACCCCTATGCTTTTATTTTTTCTTATTCCCCGGGGTGGAGGCATATATCGGTCTTTTCCAATTTTTGTAACACCGTGGTGTTTATGATTTAAAACGTCCAGCTCCATCCTTCATGCGAATCGGAGTTATGCAAACGTTTTATCGCGCGAATGGAGCGATTGGTTTAGCGAGAGGCCTTGTGACACCCCCGGACGGGCATCGATGCAACATCATTACGGCCGTTCGGGATGTTGAAGAATCTGAGATTTCTTCGTGCGTGTAGATACGTGCCGAAGACTGAAAGGTTATGAACATCGTCATTTTTAACGTTCAACACCCCATTCAGCAGTTGGCTGGTCATTTAATGCAGGGATGGCCAAAACCCCGTAAAAAGACAAAGCCCCCCAGAAAGTATCCGGAGGGCTCGTAGGGCTCACAATTGAAAGATCCTAAATATTCGGTTGGGGTGTAGTCCTCAAATAGGGCTTCACACGGGTATGTCCTTTCGGGAATTTAGCGGCAATGTCCTCGTCTTTCACAGCGGCGGTGATGATCACGTCCTCGCCCTGTTTCCAGTTGGCGGGGGTGGCCACGCTATAATTGGCGGTCAGCTGCAGGCTGTCGATGACCCGGAGGATCTCGTCAAAATTCCGCCCGGTGGAGGCCGGGTAGGTGATGGTGAGTTTTACTTTTTTATCGGGACCGATCACGAATACGGAACGCACGGTAAATTTATCCGTCACGGCCGGGTGGACCATGTCATACAGGTTCGCGATCTTGAATTCTGGGTCTGCGATCAGGGGATAATTCACCACCGTCTTCTGCGTCTCATTGATATCGCCGATCCAGCGGTTGTGCGAATCCAGGGGGTCGGCGCTGATGGCCATCACTTTCACATTGCGCTTGTCGAACTCAGAGCGCAGCTTGGCTACGGCGCCCAATTCGGTAGTACACACAGGGGTGAAATCGGCAGGGTGCGAAAACAAAACGCCCCAGCTGTTGCCCAGCCAGTCGTGAAATTTAATGCTGCCCTCGGTGGTCTCGGCCGTGAAATCGGGGGCGATGTCGCCTAATCTGATTGACATAGTTCAGGAATTATTTTAGTGAAACAATTAGTTAATTAAGGCATTATGAAACTGCTCAACGGCAGCCTAAATCTATTGATTTTATAGAGTTTAGGAAAGAAACTATAACAAAGCTTTTCGAGCGACGAAAGTTCAGGCTTTGGCTTTTTTCTTGGCCTTCATTTTCAACTCTTTCTTGGCCAGTCCCTCCAGCGTTTCGTTCTTCAGCATCTCTACGGTGGCCATGCGTATTTCCAGGAAGGCATGGTGGAGGCTGCAGGTTGCCTCGTCTTCACACTCGGCGCAGGGCTCATAAAATTTATGGGCGGCACACGAAACCAGGGCGATGGTCCCGTCGAACATCCTGAGCACCTCGGCCAGGTTCACGGTGGCTGGATCCTGGCGCAGGAAATAGCCGCCACCCTTACCCTGTTTGCTCCCTAGCACGCCCGCTCGCTTGAGTTCCAGCAGGATAGCCTCCAGGAACTTCTTGGGGATGTTACAGGCTTCCGAAATATCCTTGATCAGGAACTTCTTTTCAGGCTCCTTGGCCATGTGGACGAGGGCGTGAATGGCGTATTTACATTTCTTGGAGAGCATAATTGCGACAATTTAGTAATTTACGCAGAACGAAATGCGTTTCGATGTCGGCCGTAAACTTTCATCGATTATTTTTGCCCCCAAACAAGCCGAGGTAGCTCAGGGGTAGAGCAGCTGATTCGTAATCAGCAGGTCGTGGGTTCAATTCCCATCCTCGGCTCTTGATTATCAGTTAGTTACAACATAAGGAGACATTTCTTCGTGTCTTTCTCGGGACGGCATCATTACAGTACCATGACATCATCCGCCGTCCCCAAACTCAACACACTTCCTTTCCGAGTAGTTCTGTCTTTACTGATGATGGCCACCTTGGTTTCCTGCCGTCAAAAAATAGAGCAACTCAACCTTCAATCCCATGAAAATCTAATCCTGATCGATTCGCTTGTCCTCACCGGTGAATTGATGGAATTCCATCCTTCCGCCGACTTCATGGTGTATTACTTGGGTAAGTCCACCGACACTATCGTTTTGCCACGTCAACCGATTTCATCACGCGCCAGCAAAGCGCAATATGAAAAGTATGAAAACGCCCGAAACTGGGCGAGGATCACGTCTAAGAACATCAGTATACAGGTCGATACATTGTTTCATATTCTGGCACCACATCATTTTTCTCATCTCGATGAAGAAAGTGGAAACTGGATTGTGGATTCTATAAAATATCAGAAGGCCTTTCCAATTGTCGTCACGAATCATTCCGATTCTCTCGTGTATTTAGGGACGCACAATATGATTCGACGAATGGTCCAGGAAGTGAAAGATGACCACGGCCGCTGGGTGATACTTGATAAGGAGCGGGTTGACTTATGCGGTGTCCTGGCGAGAGATTTAATTCTCGATCCCAAAAACATGCTCATTGCAAAATTACCTCGCTACAAAGGCAATACTAAAGCAGAATTCCGTCTGAAATTTGGATTCAACGACGGCTACGTTTATTCGAACACATTTTGGGATTATTTTGATATGGCAAAATTGAAGGCGCCAAAATAAATCGTAGCGCTTGCCCTGACGCAGCGACTCCATCGGCATGGCACACTACCTTACGGTGAAACTCGAAGATGATCCCGCCCGATTTTTGTCCTTGTAATTTTAAAACGCAATGTTAAAATTACATGGATGAACAAAATGAAAGCCCTGTTAATATCTGTATCCCCATGAACCTCTTCAAAATTCTAATAATCGCCATCGGCGGCTCCATCGGCAGTGTGGCGCGCTACCTCACGGTAAAAGGCGTGGACGAGAAAATGAACACCGCTTTTCCTTATGGCACCCTCACCGTGAACCTCGTGGGCTCGTTCTTAATAGGCCTTTTTTATGTCCTGGCCGTGCGCAAAACCGGCATGACCGAGAACTGGCGCTTGTTCCTGGGGGCTGGATTTTGTGGGGGATTCACCACGTTTTCAGCCTTTGCGTGGGAGAATTTCAGCCTGTTCCAGCAAAAAATGCTCGGAACCGCGTTTCTGTACACATCGGTGAGCCTGGTGGCCGGTTTTTCGGCCCTGGCCCTGGGGGCCTGGATAGCCCGTTTTATTTAAAAGCCTTTTTGCTTAATGCTGAAAAGCTTCTTACTTTTGTCGCCCTTCGTACCTCATACGGCGAAGAAAATGCCCAGGTGGTGAAATTGGTAGACACGCTACTTTGAGGGGGTAGTGCCTTAACCGGTGTGCTGGTTCGAGTCCAGTCCTGGGCACCAAAACAAAAAACTCCAGTCGAGACGGACCGGAGAACCCTGAATTTTGAAAGACACTTGCCGAAGTGGTGAAATTGGTAGACACGCACGTTTCAGGGGCGTGTGGCGCAAGCTGTGGGGGTTCGAGTCCCCCCTTCGGCACATGGAAAAATCACTCTCAAAAGGAGTGATTTTTTTTTACCCCCTTTTCGGTCGTCCTTGTTCTCGGCATTCCTTTTTCTTCGGTCTTCTTTATTCTCGGCCTTCCTTTTCTATTTGGTCGTCCTTATTCTCGGCCTTCCTTTCTCCTCGGTCGTCTTTATTCTCAGCCTTCCATTCTTTTCGATCGTCGTTTGTCAGCGGTCTCCTTTTCGAACTTCTCTTTTTTATTTACGTCGTTTTTTTTGGGAAGTCATTTTACGGGCGAGGCTTTTGGGAATCGGACATTTTTTCGCAACGGTATCGCCACTGCAAAACCATTTCAGGGGTTGGGTTTAGTATTGGTTTTTGTTCAGGCTAATCACGTTGACCAATGTCCCATTCAACCACCCGTTCGCTGGCGATAAAGCTGTGGCCCGATCTCAAGTCTGGGTGGGAAGATATTTCTCAAGATGACGGGGTTGTCTTTGTCGGTACGTGCCGTCCCATCCAGGCCGAAACGCCCGGGGTTTTGCCGCTGGCTGAAATGGTACTGAATCTGCAGGTTGCTCCTCAGGAGAACCTGGACTTCCTGGAAGCGTTATCGCGTGATTCTTTTCGGGTCATCTTTATGAAAGACGCCAGCACGGTCCTGCAACCCGCGTCAGCATCGAATTGCTCGGCGCAAGACAAATGTTCTAAAAAACACGAACCCCGTCACGTTGCCGCGCAACGTGTCAAAAAAACATGGCACAAAAGCGGCCAGCCTGCGCTTACGTCCAAAGACGACAAACAGCGGATCGCGCTTCGGATGCCGAACTATTGGCAGATGGTGGTCTTCGATGAGATCATGTATTGTAACAGTGATGGCGGCTACACCACCTTTTATCTTACGCGAAGTCGAAAAATATTAACGTCCACACCGCTGCGGAAATACGAGGACGCATTGCCCGCTTCCCACTTTATTCGCGTTCATCAATCCTTTATCGTCAACTATCACTTCATCGACCGGCTTTACCGGGAAAACCACCTGATGTTAATCGATGGCACACAAATTCCCGTGGCGGTGAGAAAGAAGGCGGCATTGATCAAAATCCTGATCGGTTAGCACGTTTCCCTTTGTTCGCCTGGGGAAGGAAGTTTCAACACCTTCAATGGCCTGCCTGCGCTGAAATGAATTCAATTTTCTATTCGTTGGTCAATTTCTTATAGACGTACCGTTAAATCAACAATCCGTTGATAAAACGGGAAAAACCGCGGTTCGATTGATGCGTCATTCAGTACCAAACGTTTATCGGCAATTTTACTACAGCATAACGGTTTATGTAGACGCCGTTCGTTCAATTTCGTCACCACGGCAACGCCTTGAAATCAGGTTGTCGCATAGGCATTTTTTTCTTGCGATGCTAAAAAAGTCCTTCTTGCGTGCGCAATGTTCTACAAAATATTTACCGTTATGAAAAAAATTTTCTTTCTCTTCTTTTTAGCCACCGTTGTGATCCTTGCCGGTTGTCAAACCGAAAACTCCGTTAATCCCCAGCCCGAATTAGGGAAAGCCACCATCACCGGAAAAGCTTTTGCCGACACCAACCTCAAGAACGCGGGCGATGAAACCGCTCCGGTCGGAACAAAGGTGGTGGTCATGGTGAACGGCGAGGATCTGGCCGTTACGCCGGACAATACCAGGACGTACGGCAAAAAATATTATTCCGCTACTGTTGACCCTTCCGGAAAATACAGCATCGACGTGGAAGTGGGCGCCCTTCCGATCCGCGTGAGTGTAGCCGCCGGCGATTTCATTATCGACGTCACCAACGCCGACAACACCGTGACGAAGGATGTCATTTTTAGCGCGCCTGCCAAATCGATCGATATCTATAAAGACGGTGTGTTCTATTTGAATCTGTCGTATTGATCGCGCACCCCTCCTATTCTTTACACTTAAGTTGTCACAAATGAGAAAAATATACACTGTGGGGATTGTGCTCATGCTGTTGTGTGGCCCCGTCATAGCACAGGATGTCACCGAACTAAAATCCAAGCGAGGAGAAACTATTTTGCCGGAAATGGACGAACTGGGGTTGGGCATATCCGCCACTCCCTTTCTAAACTACTTCGGCAATTTTTTTAATGCCAGCGGCAACACGGCGCCCGGTTTTGACTATGCTGCCAATCCGGCGAATCGCATTGCTGTGTTTGGCAAATTCATGAAAGATGAAAACACGGTCTACCGCATTCGCTTCGGGGTGGGCGTGGGCACGCAGATCAACAAAGCGGTGGTGCTTCAAAATGAAATGCGGCCCGACGTGAACTACCCGGCGTTCACGGAGGATTGGCAAAAAGTGAATGCCACCAACATCGTGATCGCGCCGGGTATCGAGAAGCGTCGTGGTTTTTCGAGGGCACAGGGCATCTATGGTGGCGAGTTGGTTTTGGGATTTGCGAATTCCAAAACTACTTATCAATACGGCAATCCGTTCACCTCCGATTTCAACGCACCGATCACACACGACTTTGGAAACAACATTGCGGGTGGAACACCTGCGGCCGCCGGTTCGCGCGTCATCGAAAACAAAGACGGCGCCAGTTTGCTGGCGGGTGTGCGCGGCTTTGTGGGGGTGGAATATTTCTTTGCGCCCAAGATCTCCATTGGCGGTGAGTTCGGTTATACGTTCGGGTTCCAAACCCAACAGCGATCGCTCATCACCACCCAAGCGTGGGATGAGCAAGCCGGCGTCACACGCGAGACAAAAACCGACAAATACCTGAACAATGGCTTGACGTCACTGGGCGTTGGTCTCGACAACCTCAACGGATCGATCAACCTGTTGTTTTATTTCTAGTCCCAGGATAAAGATGCAACGGGATGAGATCGCCGGGGCAGCAAAGGCCATAGTTTACAGAAGCACTTCGCCGTGATCCCGTTTTTTAAAATACCACGGACCTTTTCGTGGTATTTTTTTAGGCAATCTGAAAACTAGCGCGAACGTAAAAACTCTGGAAGGAAAAGCTGCAAGCCGGTTGCCCGTTACATTGACCTGTTGTATTCAAAATATAAAACACAAACGTTATGCCCTTCATCACCCTTTGCAACACCCGCCGCATGATCATCACGGCCTTATACATTTTCTTATTGAGCATGGCCGGGTGCACAAAAGACGATGACACCAACGTCTTCAACTTCGACGGGCACACCCGGGGTTTGCGATCGGCCCTCCTGCTTTATGCACCTTCGCCCGACATCAGCACCGGAAGCGGCACACCCTATTATCGAAACGTATTTATACTCTTATCAGCAGGCCTCACCACCGACGGGCACACGATGACGGAACCAGGAAATGCCATCGCGTTGTCGGTCTATTGCGCAACACAAGACCTGGATGCAGGAACGTACACTTTCACGCGAACAGCAAGCCGCGCCGAAACCTTTGCCATCCCGGGAGGCCATGTACAGTTGGACAACACGGACACATCCGCTTCATCGCCGAGCACTCAAGTGTTTTCATTTACTGCGGGACAAATGACCGTAGCACGGTCAGGAAGAGATTATATCATCGACATCGCCGGAACGGTTGAAGGCAAAATTTTAAAAGCCCACTTCACCGGCATAATGACGATCCTACAAAAGCATTAACTGTCTCTTTGCATTTTCTTTGCGACCTCTGCGCCTCTCTTTGCTCGCCTGCCCGCCGAAGCTTCAGCGAAGGAGGGCTGAAGCTTTAGCGAAGGTGAGGCGGTAAAAATAAAGAACCGCGCACTTACTCCTGCGCACCAGCTCCCGCCAACACACCTCCCGCATCCTCCACGCCCACAACGCAACCATTCGCGATGAAGTTGTTCCCTCCTTTCAGCCGCGTGATGGTGTATGTTTCATAATGACCATCGAGATACTCAATCTGCTTGAGCTTCGCCGTGCTTTTGTTTCCCTGACCGTCATAAATTTCAAAGGCATCCCCCAAGGCAATCCTGCCAATGTCTTCAAATCCTTTGTACTGACGGGAGCCCTCTGGTTTCAGCGACGCCCAGCCTTTTCCAGCAACTAAAAAGGGATGGTCTTGCGTGGCCACAATTTCCCGTCCGTTGTCGAAAGCATATTTCACGATGCCGTGGTGCACAACTTTCGCCACTTGCTCTACGATGGCAGGATGTAATTGATTTGTGTGCGGGTCGAAAGAAAGCACTTCATCGCCTGGTGCGAGGTCCTCGATGTTCCGGGTTTGGTCGTTGGCAGCGGTCACTTTAGTGCCTTTTGCAAAACAATGGACGTCCAGTCCGTCGAAATAGATTTCAGCGATAGCGAGGTCATCGTATTTGAGACCTTTGTATACTTCCAAAATTTCGAATTTGAGATGCCACTCGGGTTGTGATTTGAGTTTAGTAAAATCCCGATCGCCGTTCCCAATTGGGTCTACCTGGAAATGTTGCGCTGCGCGCTGGTCCCTCAGGTTCAATATGGCATAGGGCCGGTCGTTGACATACAGTTTCAATTTCTTTGCCCTCGCGTTGTTCGCCCAGGCGGTCTGACTTTTCACGTAGCCATTAACCACGATGATCTCGTTTATTCGCGGGTTTTCTGGCGCAAATTTGTAGAGCAAGAATTGCCCTACGCCATCGCCGGGCGCACCTTCCACCCAGGCGGTTTTATAGTTCAGGTCGTGTGCGTTGTTGGCGTCGTAGACATTGTCACCTTGCGATTTCAACGTCGATGATGCGCTCACGTTATTGCAAATCGCACCACAATACCAGCTGCATCCGCCGCCGAGAATATCCCAATAGTCTTCTGTGGTCTCATCCCATTCGGAATAGATTTTCTGTTGATCAGGCGGAAGGTCTTTGAGGTTCACGCCGCGCTCCAATTTGGCGGCGATCTGCTGAATGAGTTTTTGATTCTCGTTGAATTGCTGCTCTCCCTCGATGCTAAGATTGAGGTTGTCGACGCGAACAGGCTCAAGCGTTTTGACAGGTTGTTGCGCCAAGGCAGGATAACAGGCGACTGCGATCAGGATACAGGCTATGCGACGCGTCATGGGATAACTTATTTGAGACAGGCCAAGCTATCGAGAATACTCTACCCCTACACGTGTTAAATCAGGCAAAACTTACATGGTGTGCGTGCGCTTACTTCTTTTTTAATTTCTGCAATTCGGCCTGCAATTGCAGCACGGTGTGGGCCAAGTGCTCGGTGGAGACGGCGTTGGCGTTTTGCGGGTCGGGAAACTGGTTGGTAAAGAACGCTTTGGCTTGCCAGATCTCAAGCACTTCGGCAGCGTCGACGGAATAGGGTTCGTATTGGCGATTGTCGGATACCAACAACAATTTGCCCTCCTCTGCGGCGAAATTAAAAACGCGTTTGAAGACGATGCCGTCTTGTTTGGTGACCAGGATGTAGAGCTTGCCGTTCTTTATGGCCGCAACATCCTCCATATATTCTCCAAAAATTACACTACCCGGTTGCACGGGCAGCATGGAGTCGCCCTGGATCTCGAAGGCACGATAGGTTCTGTTGCGCGGAAGCATAGGCACGCTGATCTTGGGGAGGTCTTTTACAAACTCCACATCCTGGTAGCCGGCCAGGTAGCCAGCCGATGCTTTTTGCGACACCAGGTCTACGTTCTCTTTATTATTGCTGTCGACCGTGATGGCCAGGATGTCTTTTCCTTTGGTGGGGCTGGCGGCCTTGCGTTCTTTTTCCGACAAACGGCTCAAGTCCTGGCGCACGAGGGCGTCGAGGTTCACGTTGAAGATCTTGGTGATGTCGAGCAGGGAAGCCAATGGCGGGGTGGATCGCTCTTCTTCGTAGGCGCCGATGGCGGCCTGCTTGAGGCCTAGTTTTTCGGCCAGTTGTTTTTGCGTCATCCCGGTTTGGGTGCGCAGAAATTTCAGGTTCTTATTGATCATAGCCATAGTTGTAAAAATACGAGGTAAGTGTTTACGAAAAACAAAGGCTGAGCGCAATGGACGTCGGAATTTTCTAACGATCGCCAAAGCCCGGTGCGCAGAACAGTTTTTAGATCGCATCGCTGGTGGGCCCAATCTTGCCGACACCATTTCGGTCACCCTGGACTAAACCCTCCGCCGTATAGCGGAAAGGTTTAGGCGCACAGAGTAGCCAACTTTGCAATCTTTCTGATCTCCGGTACAGTCTCTTCGTCTATAGTCCTCCTCTCATCACAATCTGTTTTCTCCGCTCCTATAGTTCATACCGTCTGCACTTCTGCTCAACATGTTTAGGCCTATTCAAAATACATCATACTGGTAAAAAGACCCTGTCCCACCTCTCGCCTGTTTGGCGCAGAGGTTGGGATGGGAGTTGCTATGGCATTAACAACAGTACAAAACTAAAAAAATTAGTTTAAAAGCAAAACATTTTACTAATATTTTTAGTTATTTAGCGTCATGGAGCGGAACATAATTCACCTGGATCTGGATGCGTTTTTTGTGGCGGTAGAGCGTAGAAACAACAAAGCGCTGGTAGGCCGGCCGCTTATTATAGGAGGTAGCAGCCGCCGGGGCGTGGTGGCTGCCTGCAGCTATGAAACGCGGCAATTCGGGGTGCATTCGGCCATGCCCATGTACCTGGCCCTGCAGCTTTGCCCCGATGCCAAGGTGATCTCGGGCGATATGGAGTCGTACAGCCAATGTTCGCACGAGGTGACGGAGATCATCGCCGAGGCAGCTCCCATGTTCGAAAAGTCGTCGATCGATGAGTTCTATATAGATGCCAGCGGCATGGACCGCTACTTCGGGGCTTTTCAGTGGGCGCTGGAGTTGCAGAAAAAGATCAATAAAGAATCTGGCCTGCCCATTTCGCTGGCCATGTCGCGGAACAAGCTGGTATCGAAAGTGGCTACGGGCGAGTTTAAGCCGGAGGCAAAACACAATGTTCCCGCCGGCACGGAGCAGGCGTTTCTGTCGCCGCTGGCGGTGGAGAAGATCCCCATGATCGGCAAGCAGACCGCTTCATTTTTGTATGACATGGGCGTGCGCACCGTGGCCACGTTGCGTGAAATGCCGCTGAAGTTTCTCATGAGTGCCTTTGGCAAGAATGGCCTTAGCCTTTGGAACAAGGCCCACGGCGTGGACGAGTCGCCCGTGGTGCCCTATGCAGAACAAAAGTCGATTTCCACGGAATGCACGTTTGAGGAAGACACCATCGACGTGAAACGCCTGCAATCCATTTTGATTGCCATGGTGGAGAAGGTGGCCTTCCAACTGCGCGAGCAAAAGAAACTGGCGTCGTGTGTGACGGTGAAGATCCGCTATTCCAACTTCGACACGGAAACAAAACAAATTCACATTCCCTATACATCGTCGGATCACATCCTGCTGAACACCGTAACAGAATTGTTCAAGCGGCTCTACAACCGGCGAATGTTGATCCGGTTGGTGGGTGTGCGGCTGAGCAGCCTCGTGCACGGCAGTCACCAGATCAGTCTTTTTGACGACACGGCCGAAAGCATCAACCTGTATGAGGCCATCGACTTCATCAAGCACAAACACGGTGTAGAGAAACTGATCCGCGCGACGACGCTGGGCGTGAACCGCCGCGTGCGGATGGAAATGAATATGTTCAAAGGGAATCTGAAGTGAGTCAAGTGTAACAAATGAAAAAATTATAGGCTATGAAAACATCCATCGCAACCACAAAATCACCCGTTCAGGAATTGTTCTTTATCATTTCGCCGCCGCCGCACATTCTCAGCGATGTGTTTGTGCTGAAAGACGATGTGCATTACCTCATCGGTCACGAGTTCTCGGACCGGTATTCGACTGCGCATATTTCATTGTTCAAATACCAGGACGAGCACGTGAACGACATTATCCGGCATGTGGAAGTGAAGGTGGCCAACATCAAGCCGTTCAACATCTTTATCAAGGACCTGAGTGTGTTTTACCACGGATCGGAGCGCACCATTGTTTTGGATATCGTCAATAAGTATCCCGTGCGGGATATTTTTGAAAAATTGATCAAGGAGGATGCGAACTATACGCCGCACATCACCGTGGCGAAAAAACTTTCGGCGGAAGATTTTCTGAAAGCGTGGCCGTATCTGAAGGATCTGCCCTATAGCCAGCATTTTCTTTGCGACCGCATTACGGTGCTGGCGCGTGCTGAGAATCGCTGGATTCACTACCGCGATATTTTGTTAGGCGAATAAACCGTTAGCGGTTATGTGTGCGAGTATGTGGTCCCATGAAGAGCCTCCTCGCCCGGTGGGATCGTCCCGGCCAGGGATAGAAGTGGAAAGCCCGATCCCGACATTTGTCGGGGGCGGTGGGATCGAGCGCTGGCAGGACTTGGAACGGATAGCCCGCCCGAACGTACCGTGGGAATACTCAATGGAAAGTCTTTCACACGTTCGGTACGGGCGGGCCCGCCCGAACGTACCGTGGGAATACTCAGCAGAGAATCCTTTGCACGTTCGGTACGGGCGGGCCCGCGCTGAGGTACGAGGGGGCCGCCACATACTTTTGAATCTGTTCCCGACCATGCTGCCACGAGCCATCCATCGGCGGAAGGCTGGCGACGTGTTGGTCCACAGGAAGAAAAATAAGCGGCCGTCGCACGGCGCGGTGATGTTGTTTGTGATGTTGTTTGCCACCCTCGTTGTGGGAAAAAATACCGCATCCGCGTTTGTGCCTCGGCCGCTTTATTTTTTGGAGGCGAATAGCCGATCTTATCCGGATAATATAGCATGGAAGACGTTGTGTTCTTATCTTTATATTCATAACGTTGTTGTCATGTCGCCTTTAGAAATTCTTCGGACCCGGTTCGGGTATTCTTCCTTTCGCTTGGAACAGGAAGCCATCATTCAGTCTGTGCTTCAGCGGAAAGACACGTTTGTGTTGATGCCCACAGGCGGCGGCAAGTCGCTCTGTTACCAGGTGCCGGCCTTGTTGCTCGATGGCCTTACCGTTGTGATCTCACCGCTCATTGCGCTGATGAAAGACCAGGTGGATGCCTTGCGGCTGAACGGCGTGCAGGCGGCCTACCTCAATTCCACGCAAAGTGGCGCAGAGCAGGACGCGATCATCAGCAAAGTGTTGTCAAAAGAAATGAAGCTGTTGTACCTGGCGCCCGAAAGCTCATTTTTCCGGCGTCTCGGTTCGTTCAACGTGAGCCTGGTGGCCGTTGACGAGGCACACTGCATCTCGCATTGGGGTCACGATTTCCGCCCGGAATATCTGCTGCTGAACCAACTGAAACAAACGCTCCCCAACGTGCCCGTGATCGCCCTGACCGCCACGGCCGACAAGGTGACGCAACGAGACATCATCGAAAAACTGGCGCTGCGCAACCCCTCTGTGTTCGTGTCGAGCTTTAACCGGGCCAACATCCGCTACACCGTGGAGCCGAAAAAACGGAGCTTTGAAAAACTGCTGGGCTTTTTAGACACCCGGAAAGAAGAGTCGGGCATCATCTACTGCCTGTCGCGCGTGGCAACGGAGAGCCTGGCGGCCGACCTGGCCAAAGAAGGTTTTAATGTACTCCCCTATCACGCCGGAATGGAAAAAGAGCAGCGGGCGCGACACCAGGAAATGTTTTTGCGCGACGACGTGAAGATCATGGTGGCCACCATCGCCTTTGGCATGGGCATCGACAAATCTAACGTGCGCTATGTGGTGCACATGGACCTTCCCAAAAATATCGAGAGCTACTACCAGGAAACCGGACGCGCCGGACGCGACGGGTTGGAGAGTGAGGCCTTGCTCTATTACACCTACGCGGATGTGAGCAAGATGAAAAAGTTTGTGGAGATCGAAGGCAACGCCGAACAAACCCGCATCTACCTGAAAAAGCTCGACCAGATGGCAGCCTATGGCGACCTGGTGACGTGCCGCCGCCAATACCTGCTAAACTATTTTGACGAACCCGCGCCCAGTTATTGTGGCAACTGCGACATCTGTCTCACGCAGGTAGAGCGCGAAGAAGGCACGGTGCAGGCGCAGAAGGTGCTGTCGGCCGTGACGCGTTTGCAGGAGCGGTTTGGCACCAACTATGTGATCGACGTTTTGCGCGGATCGAATTCCGCAAAGATCATGGACGACCACCGGGCCCTGAAAACCTTTGGCGTGGGTGCCGATACCAGCAAAGAAGAATGGGTGAGCATTATCCGCGACTTGCTGGCACAGGGTTACCTCGCCAAATCGGATGGCACGTACCCGGTATTGAAACTGACACCAAAAAGCACCGCCGTTCTGCGCGGTGTCGAGCGCGTGATGCTGGTGCGCTCGAAAGAGAAACTGCCCACGCCGATGATGCAGGTCTCCGAAGCATCCGCCGAATACGAGGCGCCGCTGTTTATGATGCTGAAAAAAGTGCGCACAGCGCTGGCTCAGGAAGAAAATGTGCCGCCCTATGTGGTGCTGTCGGATGCGTCGCTGCGCGAGCTGGCCACGTATTTGCCGCTGGATCGGGCGTCGATGCGAAACATCTCGGGCTTTGGCGAGTTGAAAGTGGAGCGCTATGGACCTGCCTTTGAAGATGCCATTGTGCGGTATTGCGAGGAGAACAGTTTGGCTACGCGCATGCATCTGAAATCCCCGAAGCGCACCAGCAGCGGGCGAAGGGAACGGCCGGAGCGGCCCCAAAGAGAAAATGAAACCAAACAACAAACCCTGGACCTGTTCAAAGCCGGTCATTTGCCCGGTGACATCGCTGCGCTGCGCAACCTGAGCGTGGGCACCGTGGAAAACCACCTGGCCTTCTATGTTCAATATGGAAAGCTGCCGGTGGAAGAGCTTGTGCGACCGGCAAAGATCCCAACCATTCAACTCGCCATCGAGCAAGTTGGTGGGAAAATGCTGGCGCCGATCAAAGAAAAATTGGGCCCCGGTTTCACGTATGGTGAGATCAAGGCGGTGATGGCGTACTTGGAATTCAAGGCCACATCCTAATCCATTAATCCGTATCAACGAAGTATGTACCTCAATTGTCACACCGGTTTCAGTTTCAAATACGGCACGCTACCGGTGGAGGACCTGTTTGAGGAGGCCATTCGGTGTGGCGTCCATAAGTTGGTGATGACGGAAATAAACAATACGGCGTCATACATCGAGATGTTGCGTTTATGTGAGGAGCGTTCGCCACGACAGGGACCGAAAACGGCTACCGGCAAGCGGACCCACGCGCTGGAGATCGTGGTGGGGGTTGAATTTAGAAATGGCAACGATCTGCTGTATATCGCCATCGCAAAAAATAACGCCGGCTTTGAAGAGATCACCCGCTTCTTGTCACGCTACAACCGCGAGGCCAAACCATTTCCCGAACGGGCCCCGGACTTTGACAATGTTTTTATCATCTATCCTTTCCAAAAGGTGGCACCCGAACAACTTCGCGGTCATGAATACATCGGTGTGCGAAAACATGAGTTGAACCAGTTTGCTGTGTATGCAGCCTATGCCGGGTATGAATCTAAGTTTGTGGTCCTTCACCCCGTCACCTTTGCAAACAAGACCGATTATAATATTCACCGCTTGCTGCGCGCCATCAACGACAACACGTTGCTGAGCAAGTTTCCCAAACATTTGCTGGCGCACGAAGAAGAGATCATGATGCCGGAGGAAGTGCTGGGTTATGCCTTCAAGCGACATCCCGAAGTGGTAAAAAACACCGATGGCCTGCTGGCGCAATGCCATTTGGACTTTACGCTCAAGGAAGATAAAAACAAAAAACATGTTTACGGGTCGCCGGAAGAAGACTGGCGCATCCTGGAAACAGAAACCTGGAAAGGGTTTGCCTTGCGCTATGGCCACTATACCCGGCCCGAAGAATTAGAGGAACTGACCGAGCGCGTGAACCGGGAGCTGCGGATCATTCGCCATAAAAACTTCTGCTCGTACTATCTCGTCACGTACCGCCTCATCGTCTTTGCCAAACAAAAAGGGTACGACTTTGTCGGGCGTGGCAGCGGGGCCAACAGCGTGGTCGCCTATTGTTTGGGCATTACGAACGTGGACCCCATCGACCTGAATCTTTATTTCGAGCGCTTCCTCAACGAAGAGCGCACCTCCCCTCCCGACTTTGACATCGACTTCGCCTGGGACAACCGCGACGACATCTATCGCTATATTTTTGACACCTACGGCACGGACCACGTTTGCCTGCTGGGCACGCACACTACCTATAAGTATCGCTCCATTTTGCGTGAGCTGGGAAAAGTGTTCGGCTTGCCCAAAGAAGAAATCGATGCCCTGGTGGAGGAGCCGCAACATTTCAAAAGCCGCGACCACATCACCGAACTGATCTTTAAATATGCCAGCTATATCGTGAAGAAGGGATTGCCGGCCAACATCTCCATTCATGCCGGCGGCGTGCTCATCACCGAAAAACCAATCTACGCCTATACGGCCACGGAGCTTCCGCCCAAGGGCTATCCCGTGTCGCATTTTGAAATGCACAACGCCGAGGATTTGGGCATCTACAAATTCGACATCCTGAGCCAGCGCGGGCTTGGCCATTTGAAAGAGACCGTGAAGCACGTGAAGCGCAATCGCGGGATTGACGTGGACATTCATCGCTTCCATGTGTTCAAGGAAGACGAGAAAGTGAAAGACCTGCTGCGCAACAGCAAGGCTATGGGCTGTTTTTACGTGGAGTCGCCCGCGATGCGCATGCTATTGGAAAAGCTGCGGTGTTCGGACTATCTCACGCTGGTGGCGGCCAGCTCCATCATCCGGCCGGGCGTGGCCAGTTCTGGAATGATGCGGGCGTATATCGAACGCTTTCACCTGACGCAAAACGGCGGCACCTACGAATCCATTCATCCGAAGATGGACGAGTTGATGGCTGAGACGTATGGCGTGATGGTCTACCAGGAGGACGTGATCAAGGTGGCCCATCATTTTGCGGGCCTCACGTTGACCGAAGCGGACGTGCTGCGGCGGGGCATGTCGGGGAAATACCGTTCGCGCGAAGAGTTTCAGCGCGTGCGCGAACGGTTTTTTGAGAATTGTCGCGAGCGTGGTTATGCCCAGCATGTGACCGACCGCGTGTGGTTTGAGATCGAAAGCTTCTCGGGCTATTCGTTTGCAAAGGGACACTCGGCCAGCTACGCAGTGGAGAGCTATCAAAGTCTTTATCTAAAAGCACACTACCCGTTGGAATTTATGGTAGGGGTGATCAATAATTTTGGTGGATTCTATCGCACGGAATTCTATTTTCATGAGGCGCGGATGAATGGCGCCGAGATCGAAGCCCCCTGTGTGAACCGGAGCGAATACCTGACGACGATCTATGACACCTCCATCTTCATCGGCTTTGTTCATTTGAAGAGCCTCGAGTCCAAGATCGCAAAGGAAATTCCGGAGGAACGTCTACGGGGAGGTGAATATAAAAGCCTTGACAATTTCCTGCGACGCATAGCGCTGGGGCTGGAGCAAATCCGGATCCTCATCCGGTTGGGGTCGTTTCGTTTTACCGGCAAAAGCAAACAGCGGTTGTTGTGGGAAGCCATGTTGTATTTTGGCAACGTCAAACAGCGCAACAAGACCACGGTAGACTTGTTCGACACGGAGCCCAAAGATTACCCGTTGCCCGTGTTGCAACGAAATTCATTGGAGGATGCCTTTGATGAGATCGAGTTGTTGGGGTTCCCGTTGTGTAATCCGTTCTTGCTTGTCGCCTCGCCGGAGCGTGGCGATACGCTGGCCCGTGATCTGAAAAATAAGAAAAACAAACAGGTCCATATTGTCGGCTACGTGGTGACGACGAAAGATGCCAGCACGATGAAAACGCAGCAGTCGATGTTCTTCGGGACATTCTTTGACGAGCGCGGTGAAGTTTTTGACACGGTACATTTTCCGGACAGCGCGCGCAAGTTTCCCTTCCGTGGGCGTGGGTTTTATTCGATCAAAGGAAAAGTGACCGAGGATTTTGGCGTGTATGCCGTGGAAGTCGCGTGGATGGATAAACTGCCGATTGTGAACAAACGGGCGGAAGAGTTTATGCGGGAGAGTTTCGTGACGGATGGAACTTCGTATTCGCGCGCTCAATAAAAATCTTATGAAATATTCAAAAAAGAAACTATTCGGCGTTGCCCTCGCGGTGGTCATCGCGCTGGGTTTCTTGCTACCCCAGCAAATTATAAATCCCGTGTCGGGAGCGGATCGCAAGAGTTATCACCCCAAGTCGTTTTGGTATTATCCCTGGGGAAAGTCGGGCACGCACAAGGGCGTCGACATTTTTGCAAAGGAGGGCACGGCTGTGGGTTCAGCAACGGGAGGATGGGTGATCTATACGGGGGAGCTTAAGATGGGTGGGAATGTCGTTTTGGTTCTTGGGCCGAAATGGCGACTGCATTACTATGCACATCTTCAACGGATTAATGCAGACATTTTTTCATGGGCGCATCAGGGTGAGCAGATAGGAACCGTGGGGACAACCGGCAATGCGAAAGGGAAGCCGGCGCATTTGCATTACTCCATTGTTACATTGATTCCCTATCCTTGGAGAATTGACTCGGCGCCGCAGGGTTGGAAGAAAATGTTTTATTTGAATCCGATCGATTTTTTGAAATGATGCGACTGTTATGCGATTTTGTGGCGCATCCCTCTTGTTAATATCTTACCATCCGTAAATTCGGTGGCCCTTCGGGGTTGACGTGACGCAACCTTTATAGCCATGCACACCTTCATTAATACTCGCCATAGTTACTGAACGAAAATGAAAAACTATTTGACAGCATTTGAAGCCAGCGCCTCGATCATCCTGATAGGCCTCGCAGCTTGGTCATGTGGAAGAGCCCAGGACCAAACGAGTACCACCGAGCAAATAAACAATACAAAAGGCGGTACGCACGTGAAGATTGCGGGGACAAACGTCTATGTCATCCCTCCAGAAGGTTTTTTGATGACAGCCACGGCTGAGGGGATGTTTGATCCTTCATCTGCTGCGCGTATCACAGTAACTCAGCGGGAACGTCCCTTCGATGGTCAGATAAATAAACCTGACCAGACAGATAACGTCATCGATCAACATCGGATTAGCATCAATCAATATGAAGGGTATTACAAAACTGTTCGCAGGGAAAAAAGTTTTTTGAGAGACGTCCTTACGTTCGGAAATAACAACGTTACCGTGACGCTAGTGGCTGAAATTCCAACGAAAGACAGCGTGACCATAAATAAAGTTAGAACCGCCATGCGTTCGGTTGTTTTGTTGGATGAAAAACTTTCCGACCCATCCGATGATGCCGTTTTCAAAGTTGACGTCAAAAAGACAAACCTGAAATTTGCACGCCTTATAAATGGGATGCTGATCTACACAGAGTCGGGCGATATGATCTCGTCCTCCCGCTTCGGGTTTGTCGTGGCATTCGTCTACGCGATGTCTGGAACGCCGGATAGATATGAGACGATATCACAAAAGTATGCACGCGAAGAACTTTACTATAAAGACGTGGAAATTAAGGAAAGCAAACCCATCACGATCGATGAGATATCGGGGTACGAGATCACGGCTGAAGGAATCAACAGTACGAGCAATGCCTATGAGGTCCTATACCTTGTCACTCTTTTTACTGAAAACGGCGCCTATACCATGGTGGGATCGGCTAGCGAACGATTTGAAGAAAATCTGACGATGTTTAAACAGGTTGCCCGAACATTTCATGTGAAAGAAAAATAAATAACCCCGGATTTATATCCAGGGTTACTCGGGAAATCTTCTTCAGAAGCCACACTTTTATGTGACTATTTTCTGGTCAGCCTTCCTGCTCTGATTGGTGTGTGAATCCTTGGGGTTGGTTATTTTAATAGCGGGACGCGGCCGATGGTGCCGTTGAAGTCGCCGAAGCTAGTGGTGTGCAGGTTAGTTACGGTGTACAGCTTGTTTTCTTCCGCGCGGGGTTGGATGGAGATGTCGCTGGTGGTGAGGTCCAGCGTTTCGCCATTGAACAGCGCCACCATGATTTGGTTTTCGGTAGTGGTGCCCGGGAAATGATAGTTGTAGTCCGCCGTCTTTTTTGTTATGGTCAATTGCAGCTGATCGCCGCTTTGGAAAGCATAGGTCAATAAGTAGACGTCATCTTTCACATGTTGCAGGTTGGCGGCTTTGGCAATGTAGGTGATCTTCGTGCCATCGTTCTGCTTGTCAACGGAGCCTATGGCAAAACCTGACGCCGCTTCATCTGAAAAATCAATACCCCACATCGGCGATTCCCTGTCTTCTCCTTCAGTACATGCAAAGAGTAATACGGAAACACTCAATAAAAGCAATAGTCTTGTTTTCATAGTCGTTTCTGTTTGATGTAGTCAAAGAGAGGTATTTTGAATCAAACAGAGAAGCCCATCTCGCCATGTATCCATGGCGTTCGCCTATTGTAACCGTGTGAAACTGCCCGGCTACGCGTGCAAATTTCCCAATTTTGTAAAGGAAACCCCCAATCAACTTTGATGCCGATCATTCACCGGCGAAAGTCTTCGGCTTGTCGACAGGGCTAAGATGGCCAGTATTTGCGGGGTTGGGCGTTTTTGAAATGTTGCGGTACGCCGTATTTGGCGACGAATGGTTTTACAAATCCGAGCGCTTCAACTTCAGGTAGCTGAAATAATTGAAGGCGACCGCCCAGGCAAATGCAACCGCAACAGACAAGGGATCTACATAGTCTTGGATCTCCTGGAACACATAGCGATATAACGGCATCTTTATCAGCGCGCTGATGGATTCCATCGGAAAAAACGGAAGGATCCAGGGCATATAGTCGTCGATGTTGATCTTAATGATGAACTCCAACAAGTAAGAAAGCAACAACACGATGATCGTGAGCCCTGAACGCTGTATTAATATACCCAGCATCAACGCATAGGATAGGTAGGAAAAAACCTCCAGCAGGTAGGCCGGGTAAAACTCAAGATCGGTAAACACATAGTTCCAATTGATCTCGGGCGTGTAGATAAAACCCGTGATGAGCGCAATGAGAAAAATGAGCACCACGCTGAGCAGGCTCAGCAGAAAGTTGGTCAGGATCTTCGTCAACAAAAATTCCCAACGGCTCAAACCGTCGATCACGTTTTGACGCAGCGTGCGATAGGTGTATTCATTTGTGATGGAGATCACCGTCATGATGCCCAGCAGCACTTTGAAATATCCGCTCCACCACACCAGGTTCAACCACACGTCGGGAAAGTGATAGAGCGGAATGCGATTGATGTTTAACTTTTGCCCAAAGCCTTCGATGAGACTGGCCAGCCATTTCAAAAACTCCCAGCCACTGGCGGTGGAAAATCCGATGACGAGAAAATACAAGCCGCACACAACCCAGAAGGTTCTGTAGCTGGTGAGCTTCTTGAGGTCTATTTTGAGCAGGTGTAGCAGCATCATCGTCTAGTGTTCTGAAAGTATTTCCAAAAACATTTTCTCCAGGCTCTTCTTCTTCGTGACGAGGTGACTGGCCACAACGCCTTTGTCGAACAAAAAGCGGTTGAGGTCCTTGCCATGAAATTCGTCGCGCAGCGTTACCTGGAAATATCCATTCTCGCGGTTGATCGAGGCCGTCCCCGAAAAATCCATCAGCAGTTCACTGAGGTTGGCTACGTCGGCCTGCACCTCCACGGTCTCCGCGCCGCGGCCTACATCGTCTACCGGGCCCGTGTGGATGAGGTTGCCTTTTTTTAGTACGGCAAAGTGTGTGCATACCTTCTGTACTTCATCCAGCAAGTGACTTGCCAGGATGATGGTCTTGCCACTGGCGGCGATCTTTTTTGTGAGCTCGCGAATTTCGGCGATGCCCATCGGATCGAGACCGTTGGTGGGTTCGTCCAGGATCAACACCGTGGGCTCGTTCAACAGCGCCGAAGCGATGGCGAGGCGTTGCTTCATGCCCAGGGAGTATGTTTTGTATTTATCGTCCTTTCTTCCGGAGAGCTCTACCAAGTCCAACACTTTGGGAATGTTGTCGGCGGGGCATTCCTTGACCATGGCGTTAAGCTCCAGGTTCTTTTGCCCGCTGAGGTAGGGATAAAAGATGGGGTGTTCCAACACGGCGCCGATTTTTTTCCGAAGCGTATGGGTCGCGGGTTCACCGAACCAGGTGAACTCTCCCGCGGTGGGATTTGTCACTCCCATGAGCATGCCCAGGGTCGTGGTTTTGCCGCTGCCGTTGGGGCCCAGCATGCCGAAGACCTGTCCTTGCTGCACTTCCAGGTTAAGCTGATTCACGGCGCGGAGGCGACCGTAGTCTTTGGTGAGTCCTTTGATGGAGAGAACTGTTTTCAAGATGACGAGATTTGATGAATAAGTCGGCGAGTAGAAAGTTGGATTACAAGAAAGTTAATCCTTTTTCGTGAAGTCCCTGATCATCTTAGCAACGTCTGTGCTTTCATTCACCTGCTTGAACAGCGAACTAACTTTGTCGAGGGCGATACTCCCCACAATGTCGAGCACAAAGAGGTTGGTAGAGTCGTTTACCGTTACGACCATGCATTGCGTCTTGCCGCTTTGCTCCTTGAGAAAAATATCGAAGTTCCTTCCCTGATACCGGCTGGTCATGATCTCTTCGAACGACTCGGCCTTGTAGCCGGCGACCAGCTTTTTGTATTGTGCTGCGCCAAAGCTGGCGCTCTTCGGGATCATGAGAAATTTCATTTTCTCGATATCCTTGATGAGTGCATCAAAATCCTTGTCGTCTTTTTGATTGAGCATGCGCAAGGTGTTGTTGTAAAAGAATGCCGAGAACACATCCTTGTTTTGCTTGTGTAGTGCTTCGGTGGTCTTGGTCTGACCATAGAGGGAGGCCACGGACAGTATCATTGCGAAAACCAAACCGGCTACAGACTTCTGGCGCATAGGCGTAATTATTATTGGGGTTTATTAAAAGAGAGCGGTCCGTTTTTTAACAGCACGTCGGGGTCTACCTTGCCTCTGAATTCGACGAGTGTCACGACGTACGGCTCATCTATCAATACCATGTAACGGTTGTCGTGCTTTAAGGTTGACTGAATGTAGAGGGTAATATTTTTGCCGTGTTCCTTGGCATGGGCCAATTCTTCGAAGGCGTCTTTCCTCAACTCATGTTTGAAGCCATCGACCGTCACTTTTTGTTTTTCGAATGCAGCTTTGGGCACGGTGACCAGCCGGATGTTCTTCACTTCCTTCACCGCCTTGTTAAATTCGTCTTCGGTGGCGATGCGTAGGATCATGCGGGTAAAAAATCCGTTGATGCTAAAATGGTGAACGTCTTCTTCACCGATAAATTTTTCGCGGAAGGTGGTGAAGCTGGTGCTTTGCGCCAGGCTGGTGCTGATGAGACCGGTCAGGATAATGGAAGCTATGAATGTTTTCATGGGCGTGTAGGGTTTGATCTACCTGACAGATGCATATCAAGGTCCGGCCGTTGCATCAAGCTGCGGCCGGACCTTGATATTTAGAGTCAATTCTTCTTTTCGGGTTGCTTATCCGATTTGTCGGACTGATTCATTTTCTCCAGTTTTTCCAAGCCTTCCACGTTCATCTTTTTGCCGATGCGGGAAACTTGTTTCAAGTCGATCTCGCCGAAGAGCGTCATCACCATAAAGTCTTTTGTGCCCCCCATGATCATGATCAGTTCCGAGATCTTTCCGCCCGATTCCTTGATGAGGAATTTCATGTCTTTGTCTTTGTCGCGAACCGACAGGAGTTCTTCGTAGTCCTTCATGGGAATGAGGGTGAAGGCCTCCTTGTAGAGTTCGCGGGCGTTGCGGGCATCTTCTTTGGCCAGGATGCGCAGGCCTTTCAATTTGCTGATGGCATTCAGCACTTCTTTGTCTTCGGGCGTGTCTGCCTCCATGTTGGTGAAGAGGCCGAACATTTTGCTGGACACGGTCACCTGGCTGAACGATTCGTCGGCTTGGTATTTACTAAAGAATTTCGATATGGCATCCTGTGCAAATCCACCTGTCGCTACCAACATCAAAACCACTGCTGCGATTATCTTTTTCATAGTATCTTGAATTTCCTTGTTTACTGATCCTTTTAACTGCGATTGTTTTTCTTTTTCTGCTTTCGGTTGAAGTATTGGTGCAGGGCCCTGCGCTATAGCTTCTTATCTTTCTTTTTGATTTCTTCCTGAGCTTCGTTGAACATGTTTATTTTCCGGGTCTGCGTTTCGGCGGTGCCAAAACCCTTCGAGATCATGAGCAATGCCTTTTTGGTTTCTTCAAAAGCCAGCTTCGGATCGTCGTAGGTGTCGACCATTTCCTGCGGTGTGGTTTTGCGCACTTCGTTGCGGATGAACCATGTGGCGGTGAGCAGAACCGTGACGCCAGCGGCGATGCGCATGGTGTTGTAAAAGAACTTCACCACCTTGCCACGCTTTGAGGTCTGCACGGTGGTCATCACCCGGCTATCGAATGCTACGTCGTTGAGGGATTTTTTTTTGTTCTCCTCGAAGTAGCGGAACAGGGCTGCCGTTTCTTTCCAGGGTTCGGGGATGGCCTCGTGCTGGAAATACTGGCGCAGCTGTTGCTCTTCTTCGAGCGTGGTCTCGCAGTTCCAGTATTTTTGGAGCAGTGCTTCTATTTTTTTAGAGTCCATACGCGTTTATCTTCATCAATTTTTCACGCACGGCATTCCGTGCTCTGAACAGGTTTACTTTCACCTGGTTCATGTCCAGTTCCAGGATCTCGCAGATCTCGTTGTAGCTATACCCTTCCACATCGCGGAGGTGTATCACTTGGCGCTGCTTCTCGGGCAGTGCCGCTATAAATTGATTTACCCGATTCATGCTCTCCTGTATTTCGGTTGATTCATGGGGTGACAAAGTTTCCTGGCGGACATCGTAGCCGGTTTCCAAGGGGTGGGTCTGTTTGCGGGCCAGGGTGCGGATGCGGTCGAGGGAGAGATTTTTTGTGATGCGCATGCACCACGCCTCCCAATTCTGCACTTCGTTCATCTGCTCGCGACCATTCCACACCCGGATAAAGACTTCCTGCACCACGTCCTTGGCTTCTTCCTCATTGCCCAAAAAGCGGAGGGCGAAGCGAAAAAGCTTGTTTTTTGCAGGTAATACCCGGTTTTGAAAAGCTTCGATGTTCATTCGGTCAAATTCAAATACAAGACGGTGAGGTTTGGGGGATGTTACAACGGTTTCGGAAAAAACTTTAAACCGCAAAGGCGCCCTCCTTCGCTAAAGCTTCGGCCCTCCTTCGCTGAAGCTACGGCGGGCAAGCGCAGGCACCCTCCTTCGCTAAAGCTTCGGCGGGCAAGCAAAAGCTACTTCTTTCGCTTGGATTTAGCTTCGCGGATGAGTTTATAGTCTACGTTTTCTTTGGAGATGGATTCATAGTTGCCTTTGCCCAGGGTGGCGAAGCGTTCCAGGCTCTTGGATGCCCCCATGCCTTTGCCAAAGTTGAAAACGGAAAGATAGATGTCTTCCTTGGAAAACTTCTCGATCAGTTGGAGCGATTCCTCGCTGAGGGCGAATTCGCCATCTGTGGCCAGGATGATCCGGTTGTTGCCGCCCCGGATATAGTTGCTGTCGGCCACTTTATAGGCCAGCTTCACCCCGGCGTTCCCATCGGTCTTGCCGGCCGATTTCAGGTCGTTGATGGCTTTTTTGATCTTCTCCTCTTCCTTGAACGAGGCGCCCTCCAGCAATACTTTGGGCTTGCCCGAAAAAGCGATGATGGAAACCTCGTCTTCCTGCCGCATCATGGAAAGCAGGTCGAGCACGGATGCCTTGAGCAGCGGAAGTTTTTCCGGTGTGTTCATGGAGCCCGAGACATCCAGCAGCAGGATCATATTGTTGGACGCATAGCCTTCCATCGAACGCAGGTTCTCCCCCGGCGCCCCCATGTAGATGGTGTCGCGCTTCTCGATGTAGATCGTGTCGTGCAGCACCTTGGTTTTGGGTGGGGCGACCTTGGTTTTGGCTGCTGTGTTGGTGGTGGAAGTAGGCGGGGCAGTGGGTGGATTAGTTTTACCGGCCGCAACAGTACCCGCCGCAGCCGCTCCATTGGCATCGGCGGTTTTGTTTTCCGCTTTTTTTTCGCCGTGTGTCACTTCGAAAAGTTCCGGTTGTTTGACGCTGCGCAGCAAGAAAATTCCTTTGGAGAGTTCGCTGAATTTATTGAGGTCGTCGATGGCGTCGTTGTAGTGATACACCATGCCGTGATAGGGGTGTTCGGAGTTACCGCCTTTGGGTGACGCGAATTTGGTGAGTTGTTCGCTGAGCGATTTCGAGGATTGGGGCATGTCCTCGTAGGGTGTGTACGGGCAAAGACCGTTGCTGCGTCCGTATTTCTCGATGCCTTTCATGTTGGCATATTCCTTGGCGAGTACGTCGCGCAATTGCTGGTCGATCTTGGCGGTGGTGATGTGGGCGGTGGTGTCGCCTTTGTAGCGGGCCTTGGCTTTGAACAATTGCTCGTGGTCGGCGTCGATGAGGCTTTGCAGTGCCCGGCCGGAAACGTACCACGAACTTGCGGGGTCGGCCGGCGGATAGGATTCGTAAACGCTGCGCACGTCATTATACAACTGCTCTTTCCGGGAGTCGAAAATATCGAATAGGGTTTTATTTCTGTCGAGGATGCTGAAGATGTGTTTGAGGTGGTCCTTCTCGTATTGTTTTTCGGAAACGTCCACCTGTAGTGAGGCGCTTTGCTGGTCCATTTCTTTCAGGATGCTGAGCAACACCTCGGCCTGGTCGTTCAACAGTTTCGCAAAGTTTGCGGGGAGGGCGTCGCTTTCGGAAACCGTTTTTTGAAAGAGTGATAACGGCACCTGGTAATCTTTGTAGTCATACGACAAGCCGCCGTGGCCACTAAACGAATCGAGGGTCTCATAGTAGGCTGCGCTTGAGTTTAAATTTCGCAGCACCATCTGGATGTAGCGCAATTGGCGTTCGCCTTCGTTTATAAAATCGATGTAGTTGTTCAGTGCATCAAACGCCGGCTTGCCGATGGCAACCTTTTGTTTTGGAGCGACAAGGTTCGTATGCTTGATGTCGTCGAACGGTTTTACACTGACGCCGTCTGATTTCGGGTCCTCGCGGATGCCAAACGCCGGCACATATTTGAAAGCCTTCAGACCGTTGTAGTCTCCCACAGCAAAGTCCATAAACGTATTGTAGTTCGATACCAGCACACCGTTGTAGTAGTTGATCAGGTCCAGGTACACCTGGTTGCTGTGACGATCCGATTTTTTTGCTTCGAAGTTATAGCCGTCCAACCCGTTGCGTTTCACTTCCAGCATGTCGCCCATCGCTTCCCGGAAAGAGGGATACATACTGGAAGCGGGATACTTCAAAGCGGGTTTGTAGGCGCTAAATATTTTGAGTTGTGCATCGGTGTCGGCAATACTCTTCTCCAGTTTGTCTACAGGCCAGCCGGAATGCACGGATTCATCCAGGTTGAAGGTCCAGGCGTCGATGAAAGACTTTTCCCGGGCAATCTGTTGGAGCATCAATTGATCCGTTTTGTGATACGGATTCGTGGCATCATAGCGATTGAGCTTTCCGAACGTCGCTTCCAGTCCGTTGGTCAGGTCGTGTTTTTTTTTGATAAAATAAACCACCAAAAACAGCACCGCGACCATGATATTATTAGCTATTTTAAAATTATAAATGTTTTTATATTACACTTTTTTTTATTTTTGAAACAAA
>CBIHQM010000020.1:0-30827 GCA_966211885.1 uncultured Chryseolinea sp. | reverse complement strand
AACGCCACACCGGTGGGTGGGGGTGTAACTATTTCCAACAACGTTTCTTGTTGGGCCTTATCTTATTGAACATTAACTTTACAAACGACGCCGATGTGCGCCACCCGCTTCATGGTGCGCGAAAAAATTTTCAAGCCCAAGCTCATTTCCTCAAATAAAACCAGTGTCAAAAAAAAGATAAAAAAAAGATGGGCAGGATAACCTGCCCATCTCGGAGGAAAATTTCTTATTTATCCCACCAAACTTTTGCGCTCCAGGCGTCTTGTCCACCTTCGAGGCGACCAACCGCCGCCTTGTAACTGGCAGGGTTAAGCGTGGATTCTGTTGTGGGGTATGGCTGACGGCGAGGAATAACGCCGTTCGAAAAATTACCAGATGCCACTATCGGCGTCAGCACGGGATATCCCGAACGTTTCCAGTTGTTCCAAGCTTCCGTGAAGTTCATCAGCGCGCCACTGGTTGCCCAGTACTGCTCATTGATCATCTTCAACGAGGCATCCGTTGAGCTTATATTCAGCGGATTGGCTGCTGCATAATCAGCGGCATCAACCGGATCAATCACGGCAGCGGTACCAAACGGTGCAAGCGAGAGGACGCCCCCTTCTACACCGTTGCTATAGTGTTCAGCAGCAGTACCTCCGACAGCGTATCCTCTAACCGCAGCCTCGGCCAACAATAATTCAGTCTGCGCATAGGTAACGATGAACACAGGAGCATTGAAGTTACCAAAGAGAGCCGTTGTAGGACGTGAGTACTTCCCAATCGGTGTTGCATCAGCACCTGTTCCGGTGCCACCGGGATATCCTGGAGCGTGCGTAATGTCTGTAGCGCCTCCGTTCAAATCATATCCGTTCGGAAGTCCTAACTGAACACTCGGATCGGAATTTCCAGCTTTCGTAGCATCCTGGTTGTTGGCCAGTCCGGCTTGGGGCACTTCGGCAATCACGCCAAGGCGCGGGTCGTTCGTGCTGCTGAGGTAGTCGATCAACGTCTTGCTCCAGCGCACCTGGTAGTAGTCGGCGGCGGTCATGAGGGCTGCCGTATAGTTGTTGTGGTACCCGTTAGGATTGTCGGGGATGATATAGGCGTCATCAGCGGCGCTTGCAAACGTTCCACCTGCAGCAGCCTTCTCGGCATACGTTTTTGCTGTAGCGGCATCTGCTTTGGTAAGGCGCATGGCTATGCGCAGCATCAACGAGTAACCAAATTTCTTCCATTGGGCAACGTCGCCTTTGTAGGGAAGAATGTCCGATGACGGTTTTGCTTTTGCTGCATCCATCGAGGTAATGGCACCGTCCAGGTCGGCTAGCAGTGATTTGTAGAGTTGATCCTGCTGATCGTAATCCGGTAAGGTCACATTACTGCTCGCCTTCCATGCCTGCGAATAAGGCGCATCGCCGTAAACATCGGTAATATAATGTGCCGCCAGCACGCGGATGATACGGGCCGCCGCGTTGAGGTTCACTTTTTCCGGATCTGCGTCCGTGTTCTTTATCGCCTCGCTCGCGAGGGCGCCCGAACGATAGCACTGGTTCCAACTGGAAGCCTGGTACGAATTGGTGTTGCTGGACGGAACATACTTGTCCATGTTGGTATAGTAGTTGGCACCTCCTGATGTGGTGGAAGCCAACAGTTGCACCCAACCGCTCTGGAACAAAACCGGACCATTATATCCGGTGATCGCGTCTGCATAGTTCCATTGTGCGGAAGAGAGAAAAAAATTCGCGTCAAAGTTACTCGGTGTTGCCTTGGTCGGGTCCGTGTTGATCGATTCGAAGTCGCTGGTGCAACCTACCATGATCGCGGTGATCAAGACCAGTCGGGATATGATTGAAAATGTTCTTTTCATTTGAATAGTTTTTTTATGTCTCATACTAAACATCATGTCGGTTGCTTATTTAAACTTCACATTCAGATTGAAACCGTATGAGCGTGTCGAAGGTAAACTGGTGCCTTCAATTCCGTAGTATCTCACGTTTGAAGCAAAGCTGGCTTCCGGGTCGATATTTTTAGCCTTGCGCATGAGAATAGCGAGGTTTCGTCCCACCAGTGAAATTTGTACCGAGCGAATCAAAGGGAAATTCGCGAATACAGCAGACGGCACCGTGTAACCCAAAGTGAACTGACGGAATTTGATGAAGTCTCCGTCCACCACGCTGGTAGAGGTGATCTTCTGTGCCACGGCGCGATAGTAGTCTTGAGGGGTAGCGGTGGTGGTATTCGTCGCTCCGCTCTCCAACACTCCGGTAGTGATACCTTCCGCTCTGCCTTCCAGCGTCTTCTTGTTCAAACCTCTCAGGAGTGAGTAGTACTCGGTTGCCGACAATACCTTGTTGCCAAAGTTGTAATCGATCAGGAATGAAGCGTTGAAGTTTTTGTAGCTGAAGTCGTTGGTGAGGCCACCAAATACTTTAGGAAGTACCTGTCCCATCTGAACCAGGTTACCTTGAACGGGCAGCCCTGAAGCATCAACAATGATTTGGCCGCTGGCATTTCGCTTGTAGTCATAGGCCATGATCTGAGGGCCTGACGCACCTTTAACGTAAGCGGTAATCGCATTACCGAGCGTTCCGCGGTTGGAGCCCAGGTTTTGATTTTTGCCATCCGCGTCGGTTTGCAGGATGGTGTTCTTCACGGTGGTGATGTTAAAGGTAACATTCCAGGTAAACTGCGATGTCCGCACGGGGCTACCGGTCAACAACACTTCAAGACCCGTGTTCTGCGTAGAACCCGTGCCCACAAATCCTGTGGTGAATCCTGTAGCAGCGCTGTATGTGGCCGGCATGATCTCGTTCTTGGATTTTCTGTTGTACCAGGCGAGATCAAGTCCCAATCTGTTCTCGAAGAATTTCAACTCAAGACCCAATTCAACTTCGGTCAGGGTGAAAGGCTTCAGCAAACCGTTGGGTTGCTCGGTGGCAAAAGAGCCCATGGGGTTTCCACGAAGCGGACTTCCCAATGAGTAATACAATTGTGTCTTGTACGGATCGGATGGATCGCCGCTGGTTTGTGCCCAGGATGCGCGGAACTTGCCAAGGCTCATGCTGGGAAGGTCTGTGAGCTCAGAGAAAATAAAGCTAGACGAAACAGAAGGCGTAAACACCGTATTGTTGTTGGTCGGCAGCGTTGAATACGCATCGTAGCGACCGGTTGTGCTCAGCGTGAGGAGGTGCTTATAGGCCAGGTCAACAGAATAGTATGCCGAGTTGACACGCTTCTTGGTGAACTTATAGTTGTCGCCGGGGTTGGTGTTCACCGTGTACACGTTGCTTAGTGTATACAGGTAGGGCAGGACAAATGTGCTACCCGCTACGCGCTGATATTCATACTGGTTTGCTCTGGAGTTTGCACCGATCAACGCATCCAGGCTGAAATCGGTCGACAGCTCTTTCGATACGCCGATCAACCCGTCGACGTTAGCCTCTGTCGTAAGGGCTGAAGATTGTTCCTGCAGGTTTCCGCGGAAGTTTCCTTGCGGTGCGGTGGTGTAGGCAGTTCCCCAAGGCTCTACCTTAAATACTCCATCGTTCATCTGATCGTAGCCGATACGACCTTGAGCGTATAACCACTTCGTAATGTCATACCGTGCCGAAACCGCCGAAATCAAGCGCTTGCGGCTGAGGTTATTGACGTACTGATTAACCACAAACCAAGGATTGGTAACATACTCATCGTCGCCATAGCGTGTCTCATAACCCGTGGTGGTGTTGTAGCCAGGGTTCAGAATGTTTTCGTCGATGTTGGTTGCCAGGAACAATCCGTTGTTGGGGTTCATGGGACCATCACTCAACTGGGGACGATTCTTGGACCGCTCGTCGATGTAGTTGGCCATCACATTCACCTTCAGCTTGGAGGTGATGTTTTGTTCGATGTTCAGGTTGATCGTCTTGCGACCAATCCCGCTATTGCGCACGATGGAGTTGTTGTCCAGGTTAGACAACGACAAACGGAACGACCCGTTGTCGCCACCCTTTGAAACAGACACCGTGTTGGTGAACGAAGAGCCCGTTCTGTAAAAATTTTTGATGTTGTTCTTCTGTGCAGAGTAAGCATATTGGTTGCCGTCGTACTGGATCACCGGGGTGCCGTCGAGTTTGGCTCCCCAACTCATGCGCGACGTGGCTTGTGCTTCGAGCGCGGTGGTAGGTTTTGCACCGTTGAGGCCTTGTCCATACTCATACTGGAAGTCAGTATAGTTCAGGGGCTTGTCGGCCATGTAGTTCATGTTGTATTCTACGGCAAAGTCACCCTTTTTACCCTTTTTGGTGGTGATCAGGATCACACCGTTCGTGGCGCGTGAGCCGTAAAGCGCAGAGGCGGATTGTCCTTTCAATACCGTCATGCTTTCGATATCGTCAGGGTTCAGGTTACCAATACCGTCACCGTTGTCCGATCCACCCCACTCACCGGCGCTGCCGCGCTGTGTGTTGTCCATCGGAACACCGTTGATAACGAAGAGTGGCGCACCGCCACTGTTCATGCTGGGCATACCGCGCAACAGGATGCGGGCTGTACCGCCGGGACCACCGCTGGTGCCCTTCACGTTCAAACCGGCAACACGGCCGCTCAACGACAAGGCCACGTTGTTCTCACGTGCCTTGTTCATTTGCTCGCCATCCACTTTGGTGACCGAATATCCCAACGTCCGGGTCTCTTTCGAAATGCCCAGGGCGGTGACAACGACTTCGCCAAGCTCTTTAATATCTTCCGCAAGCACGACACTTACCGTGGTTCGGCTGCCTACTGCGACCTCCTGCGTTTCGAAGCCGATAAAGGAAAACACGAGTGTGCCCGTCCCTACGTCGGAACCGCTAAGTGTATAGTCTCCATCAGCATTGGTGGTCGTACCTACCGTTGTACCCTTCACCACTACCGATACACCCGGAATGGCTGCACCATCGGAAGCGGAGGTCACTTTTCCCGTAACTGTTTGTGCGGAGACATATCCGCACAGCAGCATTGCCAAAGGCAATAGAAGGATTCGTATTTTTTTCATCATAGGCTGTTTTAAAAAAAGTTAAGTGATTAGTTTAGATAGACTTAGGTCAACTCCCGTTGCCGAGCGCGGACCCTCGTTACGCTTTAGATCGTTTCAAAAGAGCCAAACACACAGAGCCCGATGAAATTATTTTTTTGAATACCAAAAGACACGGTACACGGAGGCAGAGAATCGGCTGTAAATGAGGAAAAAGAGGCGTGCTGGAGTGGGCAGCAGGTCATGCTGCTTATTCAATCGCGAACCTTCAAAGCGGGGCGAAAGAAGTCATGGCACCCTCATAAAGGAGAACACACTATATTATATATAGGGTATACAAGGGAGGAATTTGCGCGACAAGCGACTTCAATTATTTCAGCGGCCGGTTGAAATCCCTTGCTAAAAAATAAAAAACAGGGAAAAGAATAGTGCGGTTAGGGTATTCAGATGCGTTCGCAGATGCCGCAGGGCCTGGGTGATATAGTTTTCAACGGTGCGCGTCGAGATATTCATGCGTTCGGCAATCTGGGAAATGGTGGCATGCTCCATGCGGCTCATCCGGAAAGCGGTTTGACATTTGTCTGGCAATTCGGCAATGCGCTCGTGCAGCACCTGATGAAGATCCTTTACATCCATCATCTCCTCCAGGGAATTGTCGCTGTACTTCTGTATAAACAAGGTGAAGTCGGCAGCATATTTTTTCCGGACATGCTCCGAACGCATGAAACTAAAAATCTTGTTCTTCGCGATCTTAAATAAGTAAGGATCCAGGAACGTGTTGGCATCCATCGCGTTCCGGTTGTTCCAAAGGGCAACAAACACCTCCTGCAGGATCTCCTCTGCCGTCTCCTTCATTCCTACTTTCTTCAGAATGAATAGGTATAGGCGATGAGCGATTCGATCATAGATCAGCTCGAACGCTTTTTCGTTTCCTTCTCTTAGTGAAGCGACTAGATCGATCTCACGATGACTGCCCGTTGTTTCCATAATGTATCGGTAACTAAAATAACAGAAAGTTTACGTAAACGAATTATAGACTGTGAATTTTGATTTACGGGTTCACGATCATGCATTTCACTCCCCTCTTCAACCCGGTGTAGCGCGCTGTCTTTTGGCTCGTAACTAACTGAAGGACAGCCATATAAAAAATATTTTAAAATTGACTGTGTGTTCATTCTGTCGCATGCGATTCTGATTAATTCAGACTATGCTGAGTCCATGTTAACACCAAATTATTAAATTTTTTCGAGCGCGACGTCTGTCTTGGCGCCACATTTGATGCGCCCCGTTAACGCAAACGATTACTGCCAATGCATTCAACTGCGCGACCTCAGCACCAAACCTGCCAGGAAGGCGAAGGGCTTTTCGCTCTGAGGGCATCGCGCGTCACTATGGCGACGTGTGGGAATATGCTAACTTTGCCCCTGACTGATTTGCATGACGTTGGAGCTTTCACGTGAAATGTGAAAAAAGATATTGCAATTGACTGTGTGTATCCTTCTTGTCGAAGCGATATAGCAATGAAGTCTGGTTACTAAATGTCTGTATGTTATGAACGAGTTTGGCTTTGATCGTCTGATCGAGTTGTACAAAAAAGATCAACTCACCCAGGAAGAAAAGAAATTGGTGGATGACTGGTTCAACAGCGTCGATACTGGAATGAACTCCCCGCTTACGGATGCAGATAAAGATCGACTGAAGGACAAACTACTCCATCGCATAAAACCATCCGCGAATACCCATCCCGTTGACCTGGAGGATTCAACGCTGACAAAGGCCGGGAATTGGAAATGGCTAAAAATAGCGGCCTCCCTCCTTGTCGTGTCACTCATCGGATTTGGGGCCTGGCGTCTCCAATCAAATTCAAACGATCTGAGAACATACACCAGCAATGGAACCACTACCAAGGTGAGCTTACCCGATGGTAGCTTGGTTTGGCTGAAAGGCACAAGTTCGCTGGAAGCTCCGTCTGCCTTTGCGGGCAACACGCGAAACGTGACGCTGCAGGGCGAAGCCTTATTTGAAGTCGCCAAAGATCCCCGCCATCCTTTTATCATTCAGTGTGGTCATGCGACAACTACCGTGCTGGGCACGAGCTTTAATCTTAAATCCTCCCCTGAGCGGGTTGAGCTCACGGTGTTGACTGGAAAAGTGTCCTTCACATCCGCCAATGATACCCATGGAAAAGTGGTTCTACCCAATGAGAAGGCGATCTACGATGAAGCGACGTCTGTCATCTCGAAGGAAACCCTGGCCGTTGAGGAGAAGAAAGCCACGACCGACGGAACGGAGTATGAAATGATTTTCAACGACGTTCCCATGGACGAAGTCGTCCGCCGGATCGAGGAGAAGTTCGATGTCACCATTTCGTTCGGGAATGAGGACTTGCGAAAGTGCAAGATCCGCGCAAATTTTTCCGATCAATCGCTCGAGAACACATTGGATCTGATCGGTCAGGCCGTGGGCCTTCGCTATACGATCAGCGGAAGCACCGTTCAATTGACGGGCGAGGGATGCCGATGAAAACATTTGTTTGAAAGAAGACGCAAACGTTGTCGATTTCATGTTGCGTGATCACCCGAAATCGACGCTTCTTATTGGCCATTTTTTGTTTACTGCAAACGTTTTATGTTTCGCCCCAAAGGGCGTAATTTAGGCTCCAAACTAGGAATGCGTATCCGGCCTGAAGCACGGCACGCGAGATGAACCTGAACTGGAGCCGTATGAAGGCATTGATCAAGGCATGTGTTCTGCACACCATACCGCTATTTTGCTGTATTACGCTCCTGTCCCACCATTCTGCCAAAGCCCAAAGTGTCCTTCAAAAACAAGTTTCCTTCAACCTGCAACACATCACCTTAAAGAAAGCGCTCGAGACGCTGGAGGTGGCAACGCGGGTGAAGTTTGTCTACAGCGTAAATCAAATCGACGTCACCAAGGTCGTATCGACCGAAACCGATGGGAAAACGCTTGCCGAAATCCTCGATCAACTCCTCCTTCCCCTGAACATTGAATACAAGATCCAGGACGACAATGAATACATCGTCCTGTCCAGATCGGCCGGCGGGTCCGGGGAAGAAACATCACCCGAAAATGTAATACCGCTCATCACGATTTCAGGCCGCGTGACCGACAGCAAAGGCATCGGTTTAGCCGGTGTGAATGTCGTCGTTAAAAACACCACGACCGGAGCATCCACCGACATCGGGGGCAATTTCAATTTTCAAAGTGTCCCGGCAAACTCGATCCTTGTCGTCTCATTCATCGGCTATGCAACCTATGAAGCGGAGGTTGATGGCCAGACGTCCATGGTGATCGTTTTGGAAGAAGAACTGACCTCGCTGGCGGAAGTGGTGATCACGGCCATGGGCATACCCCGCCCGGAGAAATCGCTGACCTATGGAACACAACAGATCGATGCCGAAGAACTGACGCATGCGAAGACCGACAACATGATGAACACCTTGAACGGCAAAGTGCCGGGCATGACCGTTTTCCCAAGTGCCTCTGGCCTCGGGGGATCGGCTAAAGTGATCCTGAGGGGAAACCGGTCCTTTTCTCAATCCAATCAGCCGCTGTATGTGCTGGATGGGCTGCCGATGTTGAACAGTTCAAACTCTAACGGCCAGCCCAACACACCGTTCGGAGGCCAGATGGACGGAGGCGATGGCATTTCAAATCTCAATCCGGACGATGTAGAATCCATTACCGTATTAAAGGGCGCGTCTGCCGCGGCGCTCTATGGAAGTCAGGCCGCAAACGGCGCCATCATCATCACCACTAAAAAGGCGAGAGAAGGGATCACCGAATTGAATTACAATTCCAATGTTTACGTGAGTGACATCGCTTACCGCCCTCAATTCCAAACGGGCTATGGCCGGACCGGGAGCAACGCCAGGGATAGTTGGGGTGCGCCCATTGCCTCGCCGGCGGATGACAAATTGAAAACGTTTTTTCATGAAGGCGTCAACTTCATAAATTCTGTCAACCTCGCCAGCGGTTCAGAAAAAAACAGGATCTATTGTTCGTTTGCCAACACCAATGGTCAGGGACCTGTGCCCCACAATACGCTGGCGCGGAACAATTTTAGCCTGCAACAATCTCAAAAGTTGTTCGACCGGAGGTTGGTTGTCGATGCCGGTCTCCACTACATCACTCAGAAAGTTGAAAACACTCCGGCCCTGGGATTGTACTTTAACCCGTTAACCGGTTTGTATTTATTCCCCAGCGAGATGAATATTTCGCCTTACAAGGAGCAATATGAATTTGCCGACCGTGTTGGCTATGAACGGCAGAACTGGTTTACCAATGAGGACATCCAACAAAATCCGTGGTGGATCATCAACCGGAATCCAAATTACTCTCACCGTCGGAGGCTCCTCCTTTCCGGACGCGTTGCGTTTGACGTGAATCGATGGATCAACATTCAAGTGCGTGGCAACCTGGACCAGGTCACGGACCGCTATCAGCAGAATCTTTTTTCCGGGACACAAGCGACCTTGGCCCGTCCCAACGGACAATTCATCGACAACACGCAGACGCAAGAACAAAAGTATGCCGACGCCTTGCTGGCGTTTAAAATTCCAATGCCTACCTCGTTCGGTATCAACGGCACGGTGGGCACAAGCATCACCGACAGTCGCCTCGACGGAACTGCCGTTGGGCCCGGTCTGGGGCTCATCATGCCGGACGTGTTTAAGGCGCAAAATATTGTCGCCAGCAGTATGGTGAATCCCGTGTATAACTATCCGGATAACCACACGCAATTGCAGTCCATCTTTGGAACGGTTAGTGCCTCTTACTCGGATTGGCTTCATCTCAATTTAACGGGGCGCAACGATTGGTCTTCGAACTTATCCTTTACGCCCAACCTCTCCTATTTTTATCCCTCGATGGGTGTTTCGGTTCTGCTGAAAGATGCCTTAGATCTCCCCACCCGTATTTCTTATTTTAAGGTGAGGGCGAACTATGCAGAAGTAGGCAACACGGTTCCTCAATACGTAACCAATCCAGTAAACTCGTTTGATAACACAGGCTCGGTGACACTGAGCACGGCGGCGCCCTTTGAAACCTTGAAGCCGGAGCGCACCAAAACTTATGAACTGGGAACGGATCTCCGCCTGTTTGAGAACCGGCTGGCGCTGACGTTCAACTATTATCGATCGAACACCTTCAACCAATTTATTAAAGTGGTGCCTTCGGTTGCCACGGCTTACAGCGCGGGCTATGTGAATGGTGGGAACGTGCAGAACACCGGGATCGAGTTTTCCATGGAGTACATCCTGCGAATGGGATGGGGATTCCGCTGGGAGACCTCCATAAACGTTGCTCACAATGTCAACCGGATCATCGACGTCGATTCAAAAAACGGAATTGATAAATATTTGCTGACGACGAACGACAACACAAGTTACCAATCGGTCCTGGCGAAGGGAGGTTCGTATGGTGATATCTATGGCATCACTGTCATGCGCGACGCCGCGCAGCGCATGGTCCTTAACGACGATGGAACGCCGCGCATCAATACTAACTTCAGCTACCTGGGCAACCCCAATCCGCACTGGATAACCGGTTGGAACAACTCCATTACCTATCGAAATTTTACTTTGAATTTTTTAATCGATGCCAAAATTGGTGGCCAGGTTTTCTCGATGACACAAGCCATCATGGATCAATATGGAATATCGAAAGCGACGGGTGATGCACGCGACAAAGGTTATGTGCCGGTCAATGGTGTAAATGAAAAAGGCGAGGCCGTTTCCAAAGTGGATCCTCAGAAATGGTATACCAGCATCGGCGGCCGGCAAGGCGTTTCCGAACTTTACATCTACAGTGCCACGGTGGCCCGCGTACGCGAAGTTTCGCTGGCTTATTCCATTCCCGTGCGGAAATACGGCATATCGAAATTGCGCTTGGCTCTCACCGGGCGTAATTTGCTTTACCTGTACCGGGAGGCTCCCTACGATCCCGAGCTACTGATGTCCACTGGAAATGGTTTATCCGGCATTGACATATTCAACCAGCCTGCCATTCGAAATATTGGCTTTGCTTTGAATATTACGATTTAAAAACACTGCCTATGACACGGTCAGAATCTGCAAAACGAGCTATCCGAAAGACGACTTCACTGATCGTCTTTTGCACGCTCTGTCTTGTTTTGCTCCGGTGCGTCGGCAATTTTGAAGAATATAACACAGACCCCACCGGGATCTCGGATGACCAGGTAGATCCCATCACCGTCTTTAAACCCCTTCAACGGAAAATTTTTGATAAGTATCAGACCGCTCAAAACCTGAGCACGGATGCTTACTCCGGCTACATGATGTCGCCCACTCCGTTTATGGCCGACTATAACCTGAACTACTTCCTGGTCGACAGTTGGAATCGCGACGGGTTTGATGCGATGTACATCAGCATCATGTCGCCCATTCTTAAACTGGCCAAGCTTGGAACGCGCAAGAAATCTCCAGACCTCTGGGCGATCGCCTTGATCATCAAAGTGGAAGCCATGCACCGGGTGACGGATAAGTTTGGCCCCATTCCGTACAGTAAAGTTGGCACGTCGACCACCTATACACCTTATGACACTGAAGAAAGCGTGTACGGACAATTCTTCCAGGAGTTGGATACGGCCGTTATCAACCTGAAAACATTTGTAGCACAACATCCGGGTGAAGCGCCCTTCCGGGAGTTCGATTTGATCTTTGGTGGCGACGACCACAAATGGATAAAATTTGCAAACTCTTTTCGATTGCGTCTGGCTTTGCACATTGTGAAGGCCGCTCCCCAATTGGCGAGGATCCAGGGAGAGAAAGCACTCAACGACGACATGGGGCTCATGGCCGACCCTGATGATGATGCGGCCATCAACTCAACCAACGGCACGAGTGACTTGTTCATGATCACACACGATTGGGATGATAACCGAGTTAATGCGTGTGTTTTGTCGTACCTCATTGGATTCCATGATCCGCGGTTGACGGTCTATGCAAGCCCGGCAACAGATCCGTTATTTCCGGGGCAGTACGTTGGGATTCGCATTGGGTCTGCTATCTCCTCAAAGGATGCGTATAAAACCTATGCAAGCCTTAACACGGAGAAAACATTTCTTGTCTTCACGCCGCAGCCGGTCATGTGTGCAGCCGAAAGCTGGTTTTTAAAAGCGGAAGCTTCTCTGCGCCAATGGCAAGGCGCCGGCGATGCACAGACCAACTACGAAACCGGGGTGCAGGTGTCCATGAAACAATGGGGTGTGGAGATTGGAAATTATCTCCAGGACGATGTCAGCTCGCAAGCTGCCTACGTCGATCCGAAAAATGCCAGCAACAATTCTCCGGCCGTTTCCACGGTGACCATTAAATGGGATGACAATCTTTCAAAAGAAGAAAAGCTGGACAAGATCATGACTCAAAAATGGTTGGCGACTTTCCCCGAAGGACAAGAAGCATGGACAGGATTCAGGCGTACAGGCTATCCGAAGTTGTTCCCGGTGGTCATCAATAAAAGCGGTGGCAAAATTGATACGAACGTGCAGATCCGGCGGCTGAGCTATCCCCAAAGTGAATACAGCACGAACAAACGAGGCATTGAAGGCGCCCTGCAACATCTTGGCGGACCGGATGATGGAGGAACCCGTCTTTGGTGGGACATTGAGGGTGGAAATTTTTAAAGAAGACCCGCATAAAATCCAATTTGCTTGTGTGTTTGCGTCCCGAAAAGCGATTTCACTACCAACAGGTCTGTAACAAAACCTAAGTAGAGAACAACGAGTCAACCCTCAAACGGATAAACTTTCGCATGCGTAAACTATATGCCCACCGGGCAACAAAGACACGCCTTCATGGCGCGTTAACACTCCTGATTATTTCTTGCTTCGTCATCACTCAATGCCATCGTGAAAAAGAAACGGCACCAAACGCCGATGACGCCATGGCTTACACTCAGTTCGTTGACCCGTACATCGGAAGCGGCGGCCATGGGCATGTTTTTGTTGGTGCAAATGTTCCGTTTGGTGCTGTTCAACTCGGCCCCGTGAACTTCGCGCGCGGTTGGGACTGGTGTTCGGGTTATCATTACTCCGATTCCATCGTGGTTGGCTTTTCGCATACGCACCTTAGCGGAACGGGCATCGGCGACCTGGGCGACATCCTGGTGATGCCGGCCATGGGCGAGGTGAAGTACACAAAAGGGACGCCTGAATCTCCGGAGAGTGGCTACGCATCAAAGTATACGCACGGCAATGAGAAGGTGAAACCAGGCTACTACTCGGTCAACCTAAGTCGTTATAACATTCAGGTGGAATTGACCGCTACGGAACGCGTTGGCCTTCATCGCTACACCTTTCCCGGCAAGGATGGGCATGTCGTTATTGATCTGAGCGAAGGAATCGGATGGGACTCGCCCGTCGAAACACATGTTGAACAGGTCAATGATTCCACGCTCGCGGGCTACCGGTATTCGAGTGGATGGGCTGCCGATCAGCGGATCTTTTTTACGGCTATCTTTTCAACTCCCATAGACCATGTCATTCTGGCAAAAGACGACACTGTTGTTAATGGAAAAACCGTGACTGGCAAAAGAACGAAGGCGGTTGTCAAACTGAACACGGAGAAGCCCGTTCTTGTGAAAATTGGGATCTCTCCCGTCAGCGCGCAAAATGCTGCTCTGAATATCCGCCAGGAAATTCCACATTGGAATTTTGATGCCATCGTAGAAAACGCCGATCGCTTGTGGAACCACGCTTTAGGCGCCATCCAAGTTCAGACCAAGACCAAGGCGCAGCAACGGATTTTCTACACCGCGTTGTACCATACGATGATCGCCCCCTCCATTTTTAACGACGTGAATGGCGACTACCGGGGAAGCGACAAGCAGGTTTACCATGACACGAGCTTTACGAACCTCACCACCTTCTCGCTGTGGGACACCTACCGGGCGACACATCAACTGCATACCATCATCAATGCCGATCGCGTAGGCGATATGGTCAACTCCCTGTTGAAAATTCATGAGCAACAGGGAAAGCTGCCCATTTGGCACCTTTGGGGAAACGAGACCAACACGATGCCCGGCAATAGCAGTTTTCCGGTGATCGCTGATGCGATATTGAAAGGGATTGCCAACGTCGATGAGAAAAAAGCACTGGACGCTATGGTAGCCGCCACGTTGGTAAAGGAGAGAGGGTTGCCCTTCGTGAACCAGCTTGGCTATATTCCCGCCGATAGCATCGTAGAAAGCGTTGCCCTTGGATTGGAATATTCCATCGACGATTGGTGCGCCGCACAGGTTGCCAAAAAACTTGGCCAGGAAAAAGAATATCTATATTTCCTCAAACGCGCCGGCAACTATAAACAATACTTCGACCCCAAAACCCGCTTCATGCGCGGCAAGCTGGCCAACGGCGCGTGGCGCACACCCTTCAGCCCGGTGATGGCAAAACACATGAAGGACGACTTTTGCGAAGGGAACGCCTGGCAATACACCTGGCTGGTACCGCACGATGTTGAAGGACTCATGCAACTTCTGGGAGGCGAAAAGGCCTTTGTAGAAAAACTCGATTCCCTGTTTGTTGTGAACGAGAGCATGGGCAAAGAAGCGTCGGCCGACATCACGGGGTTGATCGGGCAATATGCCATTGGCAATGAGCCCAGCCATCACATTGCTTACCTCTACGGCTACACGGGTTCTCCCTGGAAAACTGCGAAAACTGTGCGCAACGTCCTGGATCAATTTTATCACGATGCACCCGACGGAATTCCAGGCAATGAAGACGTTGGCCAAATGTCGGCGTGGTATATTTTTTCTTCTTTGGGTTTTTATCCGGTGAATCCGGCGAATGGCATGTATGTCTTCGGAAGCCCGGCGGTCGACCGTGCCCGGATCAGGGTTTCTGAGAACACCTATTTCGACATCGAGGTCGAGAACAACGCGCCTGAAAATATCTACATCCAACGCATGGTGCTCAATGGCATTCCGTATACCAAAACCTACCTGACCCATTCGGAGATTGCCAAAGGTGGTCGCCTGGAGATCCAAATGGGACCTTCTCCCAGTAAAGAATGGGGCACGAACAAGGATGATCATGCCCGGTCAACGCAGCCGTAACACCATGCCTTAGCGTCCGATAGTAGAATTTAAAGCGGCTGATATTTAGCGTTCTTGAAAAAAGTGAAATAAAAATCCATTCCCATTGTGTGTTGCAAACGGTTGATGCGATTGTATAAAGTAGCAGGGCAATGTTGTCTAGTTGAAAGTGATTTTCGGAAAATGCCCCTGGTCTGTCTGTCGAGTTGAAAGTGATTTTGGGAAAAAGGTCCCCGGCTTGTTTGTCTGGTTGAAAGTAATTTTCGGGAAGGATCCCTGGCCTTTGTGTGTCCGGTTGAAAGTGATGTTGGAAAGGGTCACAGGCCTATCTATGCCCCGACGCGATTGCAGTCAAAGCACACTATTTATATTCACCTAAACCAAGCACCCTTATGAAAAAACGTTTTTGTTCACTCATGGCGATGGCCATGGTATGCGCTTTCATGCATTCCTGTACGATGGAGGTAACACCCGATGGGAACTCAACAGGAAAATCACTCACCTCCGAAGCGGATATTTCGATCCAACCGTTGTCTTTACCGGCCGTAGGACAATCGAAAGTTGCCTACTACGCCTTCGACGCCACACCCTCCGGCCAAGGCATCCTTCCCTTGACAACATTCACCGACAACGCCAACGTAGTGATCGTCTTTGAAGGCACGTTGTGGGAATTAGCAGACACCGTGCACTACAATTCGGGCTGGATGAACAATGCCTACTATCACAGTAAACGGCAAGTGTTGGCCGACATCCAAACCCTGCGCTCACGCGGCGTTAAAGTGCTCATGAATGTCGACGACGCAGCGTCATGGAGCACGGCAACTCCTTTTACAACGTACAATGGAACGGCGTACAATGCCACACAGTTTGCCTCCTTCGTCAACTCTTGCGTGACTACCGTTGGTCTCGACGGCATCTCCCTGGATGTAGAACACGGAGCCACGGCGAATACAAACTACAGGAATTTAATTGCCGCCCTAGGCGCCTACTTTGGTCCGCTCTCATCGAGCCCCAACGACAAAATGTATACGGCTGCCGTTTACGCCGGTGGCGCGCCGGGGCCTAATTTCAGAGAGGTGTCCATCAGTCAGTACCTTAACTTTGTGATGGACATGGCCTACAGCACAGATAATTTCAGCTACTGGTCTGCCACGCTGGGCAATTCGAAAGTGATGGAAGGTTATTCGCATCAGCTCAGCAACCTCAACACCGCGATCGCCAACGCGCAATGGCATCCAAACCCGGAGAAGGCCGGCATTATGGTCTTTGCAGCCAATGTGAGCAAATCCTATACGGATGCCATCTTTGCAGCGCTGACCAGTGGTGGAGGCACACCTCCTGCCGGATTCGACATCACAAACTACGGTGGAACGCTCACCGCACAATACCAGACCGGTTCGCCCTCGGGAGAGGACTATACCAAGGTGATCGATAATAGTACCTCGACAAAATATTACACAGCCCATGCTGCAGCGTGGATTCGATTCCAGCCGACCACCTCAAACGTTGTTGTGAAATACACGATCACTTCCGGGAATGATGTTCCGGCACGCGACCCAAAGAACTGGACACTCCAGGGCTCGAACAATGGAACGTCGTGGACCACGCTGGACACGCAAAGCAATCAGACCTTCGCCACCCGTTTGTTGACGAAGACTTATACGTTCTCCAACTCTACGGCTTATGCTTATTACAGGCTTAACATCACCGCGGTGAGCAGTGGAAGTGTTATGCAAATGTCGGAGTGGGAATTGTTTAGAAATTAGAAACCTGTTGTTCGCGAATCAAGTTGTTCAATGAAGCCGGGGTTGCACCCGGCTTCTTTTTTTAATGCATGATCGCGACAACAACAGCGAGAGTCAGAAATGTACCTGGCTCTTGTTCTAATCACTCAGCGTGAGGTCGGCCGGAATTTTAAAAAGGGCGCGCGGGGTACGATTCATTTTCGCCAGTGTTAATCCTTCTTCTTCGGTGTGAGCGAGGTCATTTCAGTTTCGCCCTGCTTGGCAGCCAGCAGGTAGATCAAAGAAGCCGTGCCGTCCATGGTCGGCTCGTTTGTACTGTAATCTCCGTAGTCGTCATGATATACAGCCAGATCGCTTTGGAAAGCCGCGTACTCGTCAGCTTCATTAAGTTGTATCCCGATCAGGCTTTTGAAGATCTTTGTATAAACCGGCCCGTCTACGAGTCCACCATCGATTGGATAATTTTTCAAATGCGTAAAGGCTGAGTGAGGATCAACCGGAGTGTCGCCCCACGAAGGCAGGCCATACACCATCGAGGTTCCCCAGGGGTTGCAACCAAAAATCCAGTCGAAGTTTGCCTGCTCAAGCGCCTCGAAACTCCTGTCCTCTGTCAACTGCCGGTACCAGAAGCACTGAATGGCAAATGACACGGTCAGATTGTTACTGCACCAAATGAACGGCACGCCTCTATGGAATGCATTGTTTTCCGCCTTTGTGGCAACGGCCGCAATTCCTTTGCGGTAGTAGGCGTTAATGGTGTCGCGTGCTTGGCCGGTAAGTTGCTTGGCTAATTCATAGTGACCCAGATTTATGAAGGGATACCATTGGTAATGACTTGCCGTGTCAGTTCCCAGCCAGGGGGTGACGGGCTCTTGGCGCGCGTAGTGGAAGGACTCATCCAGTTTTCGTGCGACCGCAGCGGCTAGCTCCATATCATCAACCCAGTTGTCTTCTGCATAGATGTAGGGTGATTTGACGGAAACCGTCTGCGTTGCGCCTGGCTTTTTTTGCGCGTACAGATAGGCGGTGGTCGATTTTTCAGAAAGGATTTTGCTGTACGCTGTCTCGGAGGAAAAAACGGCAGCACCCAGTCCGAACGCACTGCTGAATTTGGCTGCTGTTGAAGACGTGCCCTTGGTGTTGTTGCGAAATTTACCGCGTTGTTGAACTTCGCCGTCGATGAAATAGACGGGTCGCTGATAACCTCTCCCGTACTGATCATCCATTTTTGGCATACGCATCCCCACATGATCGCGGTCGTCTGCAATCTGGTTAAACATAATGTCTTTGTCGGGGTGCATCTTCAATAACCAGTCGAGGCCCCATTTCGCTTCGTCAAGTACATCGGCCCGATCATTCTTGCCATCCAGACCATTTGCCAGTTTGTGATCACCGAACACCTTGGGAAAATCGCGGTAGGCCGCAAGCAGGTGGTAGGTCGCGTTTGCCGAGGTGGTGGAATACTGCAAATAATCGCTTGCATCGTGCCATCCTCCCACGACATCGAAATGCGTACTGTCTTTTATGCCCCCACTTTTTCCATACATCACATAGCCGTCTTGCGTGTGACAGCTGTCTTTCAGAAATGGATTGTAGCCGGTGCGCTGCTGTCGCATATAGCGCAGGCAAAAATCGGCTGCGTTGGCATACACGTTTTCTCCGATCTCAAATTCAGGTGACGATATACCAGCGGCTTTGATCTTGTATTTTCCAGATCTCTTAAAAGCAGAAAACTCCAACCGATAGGTTTGAGCAAACGGACCGTAACGTCCAAATGCCTTTCCGGCCTTTCCGGTGAACACTGCCCTTCCTGACTTCGCATCAACAACCTGAAACTCCTTAACAACTTCCTCCTTCAACCCGCACCACACCGCCACCTTCGGAGTACCCGGACGGTAGCCCAGTTGATTAATCCTGATCCACGCATGGGAATCAGTCGAACTACCGTGTGCCTTTACCGACAACAAAAAAATGAGGACGATCGGCATCGTGAGACGTTTAAGCATAGTAGACATTTATTGATTAGTAAACCTGTTAAGAAAATAGGTTTAAATCAAGTCTTTGAGGTAGTCATGAGTAATTGGTCTGGAGGAGTGACGGATCGGTGGTGGAGACCGCATGGCGAAGCGCTCAGTCGGCTCCGACTTTATCTGACACTTGCCTACCTTAGAAGTGCAAACCCAATACCTTAACCCATGGGGTCGAAAGAGCGAGACCAAATCAAGCTCGCCAGAAGTCAGTATAAAGCTCTTCAGCAACGGTGATAAATATTCTTAAACCATTACCTTTAATGAAGTTGAATTTCTTATTTGACAGATCAAGTTATGCCGATACCTCAGTTTGACCACAATCTTGTACTTCCGCCGCACTTAGGAAACCCTGCTAGTCCCGTCGATCTATCTCCATATCATTGCTCCACCCTTGAACTATGTCAGTGTTTTTCGACTTCAAAGGAAAGACGGGACATTCTTGCAAACTATCTCAATTTCCGTAACCGCCTTAGAACGAACGGAATGGCACAAAACGCGATTCAATGGTTAGACGGCAGCTTTCTGGAGGATATCGAACAGCAGCAGAAACGAGCTCCAAGAGACCTTGACTTATTGACAATCTACTGGGGATATGATCTTCAGTTTCAGCAAAATTTAGTGGCTGCGGTGCCAGAATTCAACGATCCATCGCTCGCCAAACAAAATCTCAAACTCGATCACTATCCTTTTGATGCCAGCTACTCGCCTTTAAAAACTGTGGAATTATCCCGATATTGGGCTCAGTTATTTTCTCACAACCGGAACGGTGTTTGGAAGGGTATGTTGTCCATTCCGTTAAATACGCCAACAGATGATTTAGCGGCATTGGATTATCTTAGAAATTAAGAAACATGAATTCACGCAGAACCAGAGAGCAATTGAAGATCCAGATACTGGAAACAGAGCGCCTATTTCAAAGCGTGGCCGACCATCCCATTATGAGTGTTTCTTTTCAAAAGCGACTTGATGAATTGAAGCAACGACTCGACGAGATCCCACTTAATGCAAAAGAGCCAACAGTAACAATTTTATTTTCCGGGAAGCCAGTATGGGGATCTAGTGGCATCGACGCAAACTTCATCAGCAAAGCGATATTACCGTTTCAAAAAATGGTTCACGCGGATCTTGTACAACGTGGATTTGGCAAAGTTGGGGACAGAGGTCAGTTAAAGAGTGCAGATGAGGCCAAGTTATTTCTCACAGCATTGCCCAGAGGATCTTTCGGTGTGGAGTTATCCAAGATTGACGACAACAATTTGTTTGATGAAGATCTGGTATCAGATTCTTTAGTGCAGGTTTCCAAATTAATCGATTCATCGGCTAGAAGTGACGAGGATTTCGCAGCATCTCTTGAAGACGTGTCCACCAGGACAATAAACGGCCTGCGACAGTTTTTGAAAGTTGTATCCGACGACGACGCTGGTATAACCATTGAATCCGGTGGTATCCGGTCATCGCTTCTACCTCAAGAAGTGAAAGGAGCTTACAACAGGGTAGCTGAGACCGTTACCCTACAAACAGACGAGCGAATTAGAGGTGTATTGAAAGGAATTTTACTAGAATCCCGCAAATTCGATTTTCTTGACGCAGATCAAAATGCAATCACAGGAACGCTAAGCGGTGATTTACCTGAGAATGATGCGGTGGATCTCATATCATCATTTTTCAATAAAGAGTGTTGGGGAATTTTTCAAAAGACTACAATTTCTTTAAAGGGAGGGCGGATCAGGGATACTTTTGTTTTAAAACGTATAGATGCCCTGTCGAAATAAAAACGACGAGGACAAGGTCAACCCTAGATGTTATCTTTATTACCGAAAAACAATTAAAATTCATACCTGGCCACTAAGCATTTTACTCCTTCAGCAATTGTTAGTCGGCCTACCGCTTCCTTTACAACAACTTACCCTATGACCATTCCTCAACTCCTTCCAACCGTTCACTAAACCGTTTTGGCCCGGTGCTGCAAACCGATCAGCTTTAATTGCACAATGCACGAAAAGTTTATCGTCATGAAAAAATACCTGACCCTCCTCCTGATCATCGGCGCAACGGTTATCTGCATGCACTGCAGCAAGTCGAACGACCCCACCGCAAATAATCCCAATAATCCGAACAACCCCAACAACCCCAACAATCCCAACAATCCGAACAACCCCAGCGGATCTGAGATTACGGTTACGTCTGTTTCACCGAGTATCATCTATGCCAATGATGTCATTACGATAACCGGTACCGGGTTCAATGCCGATCCTGCGAAAGATACTTTTGAAATGGGAACGATATTTAGCGGCTTCGCGCCTTATGGAACCGAATTCGGTGCCGACGGCAAGTTTAAAATTATCAGTGCATCCGAAACGCAACTCGTCGTGCAAGCTTCCGATGCACAATACATCGACTTCCAGTTGGGAAACGAACAAAAACGGCCATGGCCTTTCCGGATAAAAGCCAATGGCAAGAAACTCGTGTCGGGCTTCAGGAAGGTGAGACGCATGCCTTTCTGCATTTTTGAACGCGATCACAACACCAATGTGGGCACGGGCTGTTCATTCTTTCTGTGTCCTGGCGATACCATGTTTTCGGATGGCGCAAGAGGCCTTTACGGTGCGAGCGAACTCTATATCAACGGCGTGCTTATTAGCGGTGCAAAATTCCCCGACAGCACGAAAATGAGAGCGCGTATTCCCAAAACACTTTTTGGCGATACGCACGACGATTGTGTCACCGACCAGTTTGACTTTAAGATCATCAACGGCGACGGCAGGTCCGTTACCCGGAAAGTGTACATGTCGATGTCGCCTCCCATGTTCATCGACGGGGCCAGTTTTGACCAGCCGACTTACAGCAGGTCTGGCGCTGGCGTTGCGAAGTTGACCATCACAGGATATTCACTCTATAGCTCGTGTGAAGTGAGGTTAAGCGGCCTGGACTACCAAGCCATTTCGAGCTTGGGTGTCGGTGGTGGTTTCCCGAGCCAGGCCTCCGTAGAATTTGGGCTGGGCGCATTGCCCCACAACGGTAACTATTCGGTGTCCATCCGAAGGAACTCTACCGCCGATTGGGGATTTCCCATCGCGAGTTTCTTTGCGACAGACTAACAGGAGTCGCGGCAATTTTTTACATTAATGTACAGATTCTATACTATCCCATGGGAATCGGCAGGGCTTGAAATCGATACGCGCAATCTTTTTTCTTGTCTATGGTCTGGCAGTTCAAGCCCCTGCCCAATCCCTCGTTTGCCAACTTCTTGATGCGTCGCACGGACTGCCTTCGTCCGAATGCGTCGCCCTGGAGCAAGACTACCTCGGCCACCTCTGGGTGGGAACAACGGTGGGCATCAGCCGCTACAACGGCTACACCTTTGAAAACTTCTCCCACACCAAAAGCAACGAACCGTTTGGAAAGGTAAATGTCATCGCTGAAGATGACGACCATTTGCTCTGGATCGGTTCCGACAACGGACTGTTCATCAAAACCGGCGACGACACTTTTTATAAAACCGCGGGCAGCGACGCGGCATCACAAGGCATCAACGACATTCTTTTTTTGGCCGGCGGAAAGGTGCTCCTGGGTTCGGAAGTTGGCCCGCTCCAGGTTTCAAGAGAAAAAATTCTTGCCGCGGCCGGAAGTAAAATTCTCCCACTACGGTCGTTTCAACTTCCTGCATGGCAACGCCAACCTTTTGCAAACAAACCGGTCTACCACATGGCCCTGAGCGCCGATAGCGCTATCTATCTTTCCGGGCCCTATGATGTCTATCGCTACACCGACCGGTCCTTCACGTGCGTTTACAAAAACGATGGAACCGGCAGCGTGATCATGAGTCTTTGTGGGATCAATGCAGACCGCTACTATTTCTACAATGCAACGGGGTTGTTCCGCGGCACACGCTCTGGAGCAGATCGCTTGCTCTTGGATGAACACTATCATCCGGAGGCGACATCAAAAGGAAAATCGCAATGGCTGCTCTCTCCCGTAGGTGCCCTTGAATTCTATCCGGATTCCGATATCGTGAAAACAAAACTGGATCTCCTTCCCTACGGAATTCTCTGGGCCAGCGATTTCCTGGTCGATGATCAGGGCGACTACTGGGTGGCAGCCCATGATGGCTTGGTGAAAATCAAACTTTCGCCTTTTGAAAAGATACCGTTTCAGCGTCCTTCCCGCTACGACGAGAGCTATTCCCTGTACGAAACAACCGACGGACAATTTCTCATGGGTAGTAACCGGGGATTGATCCTGACCCGGAAGGAGAATTATATGGGGTCGCTCTATAGCGTCGTGAACCGGGCGGAAGTATTTGGAATTCATGAAGCGTCGCCGGGCGACCTTTGGTTTGCCACCGGCTACGAGGGTCTCGTCCATCGCGTGAACAACAGGAACAAAGTTTTCACCGAAGCCGATGGTTTGAGGAACAATTCAAATCGCGCCTTCTATCAGGCATCCGACGGAAGATTGTTTGTTTTCGGCGACCAGGGCGTTACGCAAATTTCATATTCGCCGGCAACGCAAAAAGTTGCCTTCAAAAATTTCTATATCGATGCAGTAAACTCACAATATGCAACCTTGTTTAGCGCCATCGAATCGCCGGACAAAACGATGTGGTTCGCCGGCCAGGAAGGAATTTTTAAATTGGTGAACGATTCACTGCGAGCCTACACGCTCGACAAAAAAATCATTTCCGTTGCCGACATGAAAAAGAGCGACCAAGGTGAAGTTTGGTTGGCGGTGGATGGTGAGGGTATTTGGCGGTGCGGGGTTGATGAACACGGCGATCTAAAAGTCCAGGAAAAATTTGACAAATCGCGGGGAGTTGCAACCGAAGTCTTCAATAACCTTTTGATCGATCGCGAGGGGAATGTGTGGGTCGGTCACTATCAGGGCCTCACCGTCATCCGGAAAAACAAAGTCGTTCTTAATTTTGATCAAAATGATGGATGGCCGTTTAAAAACTAAAACAACCTTTTTCTCCACCAGGATCGCGATGGCATGTTTTGGGCGGGTTGCTCAAAGGGCATCCTGCACTTTAATGCAGGCCAGATGCAGGTGGACGCTAACAAACCCCGGATCTACCTTTCAGCAGCGAGGCCGTCGCGAGATCATTCGGATGAGTCGATCACCATCGCCAGCACGCAGCCGATTGAATTGCCCTACGAACAACGGGAGCTCACCTTTACCTATTACGCGATCGCCTTTCCGGACCAGGAGAGCGTGCAGTACGCCTACAAATTTGGCGATGGCGCGTGGACAACGGTTGGCACAACGCGGAGCCTAACCTTCAATGACCTTTCCCCCGGAAAATACAAGTTCTCTGTAAAAGCGTTTACCAACAAAGGCGCTTCGAGCAAAGAGGTGTCGATGCCTATTACGGTGAAGAGCCCGTTTTGGCTTACGCCCGGTTTTATCCTCCCGGTGTTGGGTCTCCTGACCGTTGCGTCATGGCTGTGGGTGAAGCGAAGAGAGAAAATGATCTATGCCAGCGAACAACAGAAGCGGGCAAGCGAGATTGAAATGATCTCGCTGCAACACGACCTGGCCCACTCCCGGTTGACGGCCTTGCGCAGCCAGATGAACCCGCATTTTATTTTCAATGCCCTCAACTCCATTCAGCAGTTTGTGCTGCAAGGAAATGTGGAAGAGGCCAGCCGCTACCTGGGCATGTTCTCCTTGCTGCATCGCGAGATCTTAAATACCAGCGACGAGAATTTTATCTCGCTGCAACGCGAAATCGACATGCTCGACAAATACATGCAGCTGGAACAACTTCGCTTTGATGACAGCTTTCGTTATTCCATTCACATGGAAGGCGATATCGACACCGAAGAAATCCGGATCCCGCCCATGCTGATCCAACCCTTTGTTGAAAATGCGATCTGGCACGGCCTGATGCCAAAGGAAGGCACCAAACGCGTCGAGATCCTGTTCAACCTTCAGTCGCCAGGCGACGTTTTGGTGTGCGCCATCAAGGACAATGGCATCGGCCGCGAAGCCTCCGCGCAACTGAAGGCCGTGAACGGAAGCCTGAAAAGTCATAAACCCAAAGGACTGAAACTCATCTCCGACCGGATCGGCATGCTCCGGCAGCGCTATCAACTCCCCTTCACGGTGGATGTGGCCGACCTGAGGGATGACGAAAACAAGGTCGCCGGCACGGTGGTCATCGTGAAACTTTCCCTGGAAACGAATGGACAACACTTTTAACCCCACTACATGATCAAGGCGTTCATACTCGACGACGAAGCCTCTGCCATCACCACGCTCACGCTGATGCTGAAGCGCTATGTGCCCGAAATCACACACGTGCAAAGCGCTACGAACCCGGCGCAGGCCCTTCAAAGTGTCCAAAGCTTTCTGCCCCATCTTGTTTTCCTCGACATCCAAATGCCCGTGATCAACGGATTTGAATGGCTGAAAAAATTCCAAACACCAACGTTCGACATCATCTTCACCACCGCCCACGACAACTACGCCATCCAGGCGATCCGCTTCAGCGCGCTGGACTACCTGCTCAAGCCGATCAACGCAAACGAATTGCGCGAGGCCATGAACCGGTTCCTGCTGAAACGGAATGCCGGGGAAGAGCAAAATCTCTTGTATCGGAACCTGCTGCATAATGTTCACGCCGAACAAAAAAATTTCAAGCTCGCCGTATCCACCACCGATGGATGTTTCTTTTTTAATACGGACGAGATCATCCGGCTGGAAGCGGAGGGGGCCTACACTCTCATCCGGTTCACCAACCGAAAGCCGTTGCTCGTCTCCAAAATCCTGAAAGACTATGAAGAGTTGTTGAGCGACCACGGATTCGTGAGGCTACACAAGTCACACCTGGTCAATGTCCTCTACATCACCGCGGTCAGTGCGCAAGGCAATGCCGTGCTGAGCGACGGATCGATGGTGGAGATCTCGCGGAGGAGGAAAGGGGATGTGATGGATATTTTGAAGCGGGGGTGAAGCAGGCCACCATTCGTCAGGAATCTCAACTCCCATGTCATCAACCTACCAAACCGTAACAGTCTTCAAAATGCCCGGCTTAGTTTCCCCCGGGTTTAATTCTTTCGACAGAAGGTCGGTGTAGGAATTGGTTCCTGAAACATAGCTGGTGCGCATGTGTTTCAAATTGTCGAACACAAGGTCCGGATATTTGGCAACAATTTCAGCCGGCAATTCGGTGAATGTATGCGCTTCTGTCGTGCCGAAAACCGTCCACCAAATTTGCTTTTGGGGATTCACGGCGGGGCTCAAATAGCGCCAGGTGCTTTCCCGGTAGACAAACGGCACGTTGACCGTGCTTTTAAAATCATTGATAAACGTCTTCGCGAGACTAAAATCCGAGCGCGACGGCCAATCTATTTCTCCTTCCGGAATGGATCCGCGATTCTCGTAGATGTAAGTATGATCCGCATAACGGGCCTGGAAAAGGGTAAAATAGTCGGTCAGGCTATTCAAATAACCCGCTGCAACTTGCGTGTGGGTATCGCCATTAAGGTTATAATTGATCACATAACCGCTCCCCTCGGTCTGCCCCGGCTCCTTTCCGGTCGTGTAGAGAAAGACATCGTTGCTGGAGGGAAATGCAAAAGAATAGAATTTGTCGAAGGGAGACATATTCGCATACGAAAGGCTATAGCTATCGTCCGGTTTCACGTTCTCAATCATTTTGTACCGGGCATCGCCGACGCTTTGGCCCGCTACAAGCAAAAAATATTTGGGCGTTTTTGCTGTTGTTGAACACGTGAAACTCGCGCCGCCGGTTCCCCAACCGCCACCGCAAGTTTCGCCAAAGCTATTGCTGATCGAGGATTCATAAACCCGATCAATTCCTGTAACCTCGACGGTGAAGGCCCCGGTAGCTGCCCCGTCGTTGCCCAAAGGCATAGCGGAAGCGTTGGGTAATGTCAACTTCGAGCCGATCGCAATTTGCAGAAAGCTGGTTATTGTCCATTGCTCGATGCCGTCGTTTCTATATCGCAACAAGGTGACTCCGACGGTATTCCCCGGCAATGGCTTATCGGTATCGATCACCACATCGGTTCCTCTTTCAAATTTCTTGTAATCCACCAGGGCGCCCTGTTCATCATGAACGATCACCCAATTTTCAAGAGAACCATATAAATAAACAGGAAAGTCGGCAACCGCAAGGGTAAGCACAGGACCGTTGGCAGTGTCATCATTATTTTCACAACCTGCAAAAACAACCAGGGTGAGCATCAGCCATGTTGAAATCGAATTTTTTTTCTTCATATACAACCGTTTTATTGGAGAAAGTAATCCTTTTATGCTAACCTAAATCCAAGCGAACAGGGCAAAAGTAAAATTGATAGGGCACGCTTTCGCTTGATCATTCTTTCACAACAAAAAACTCAAAGGAACAGCTCCGGCCTCAAAACAGGGGTAGCGCATACGTGATAATGATCTTTCACACAACCCAAGCCGAGTAGGTCCGTAACCTGCTGCTGCTAAATAACAAAAATAGTCAAAGGATAACAAAAACGGTCAATGACGCCACGGGAATACCGGCTTTTTTCTAGTGGGTTGGCGCTGTTTTTTGACCGTTTTGAGTCAGCACGGATTCCCTGGCCCTCAGCGTTTGCGTTGAACGCGCGAGCCTGATCGAAAGACGCGAACCGTGGCCACTGAAAAGCGGCATTCCGCGACTTGAGCAGATAGCTTAACCGCGCTTGTGGTTTGGATACTATAAGGCCGTGGTCATGTCACGTTCTGCTTACCCATTAAATACTAATTGTCTCCTATTTTCAATAGAGACTTCAGTCTATTATACTCCCCCATTGGGAAATCATGTTTAATCCACTTCTCTTTGTAACCCTGCATTCCATGTTTGTCCAGGATCCGTTTGGCGTTATTAAAGATCCCGGTTGAAAAATTTAAGATGGTGTCATCGCATTTGAAAACCACTTCAAATTCCTTTTCGGTTACCAGATCCCAGCTAGCCCGATCTTTGAACCATCGTATCTCAATAACCAGGCTGGCTCTATCAGGAGATGTCAAATGGACGAGATGCTCGCCCGGCTCATCCATGGCGATCACTTTAGCATCAGGAGCTCCTTTGAGGAGCAAATTCGCTGCTGTTATAAATTCGGCCAGGGTATCATGCAGGTAGGACACGGTCATGTCAACGCTTTGATGTCCGTGATTCATGTGCACGTCCGCCCAACCGTGGTCAGCTAAGTTGTAATTAATCCTTAAAGCCATAACATTTTATCAATCATGCTTTCCTTTACGATCAAAGCTCGCCAGTCAGTGCGCAGTCTTTTTGCGTAGTTCTGATTTCTCGTTTAAAAGATCTTTGTATGATGGGAAGCGTGCGCAAATTGACGAACGCAAAAGCGAAACCTGGAATGTTTTTATCAAAAACAGGGCAAAAGGCGAAAAGCGAACGTTTTGGTGCTCTAACCACTGAGCTACCCCGCCCGATAATTATCGGGATCGAGGGCGGGATTCGAACCCGCGACCACCCGAGTTGAAGTCGAAGTAACGCTATTCTACGGCACCTGTTTCAGGTAAAAAGTTTAACAGAGCAAAGAACGATAAGAGACTTTTTTTGATGCTCTACCCCTGAGCTATCCCTCCCGATAATTACCGGGATCGGGAGTGGGATTCGAACCCACGACACTCAACTTACCGAAGTAACTCTTAGCTACGGCATCTGTTAATTTTTAAGTACATTAAGAAAGGGCAAAAGGCCATCAGAGACAGTCAATTTACAGTCGAAGTAACTCTGGTGTACGGCACCTCTCTATTATAAAGAAGCAACAAGTGCATGGAACATTTACGGATTCGAACCGCTCTGCCTTTCGGCTTTCTGCCAAACGAAGTATTTCCACACGACGGCATTCTTCACCATTCAAAGCAATAAGGAGTAACAGGCGAAGCAAGAATCGGGGCCGCGCTTGCCGGGAGTCGAACCCGGAACACTTTCCCAGAGATCTGGGTATGTGATTCCTCCCCTGGAATGGTGCGAAGTATCCCACTTCTACGACATCCTTATTATTTTCAAAGAACACTGGAACGTCCTAACCTTTTACCGTAGGCTTCCTTTTAATCTATAAGGCCTTCTTAAACCTCCCCTTCAAGCTTGAAGGGGAGGGATAGTTTTTCACAATTCAATTTTTTCAATTTCAGCAAGCGCTTGTTGGCCCTCTTCAATGGCTGCTAACACATCAAAGATCTTGTCAGACCAACCCGCTATTAAATACACGCCATCGTTTCGTATGTCGATTGGCGTATTACCGTAACCTGCCAGGTCGAACAGGTACAAGTTCGCTCCTGGAGCAATAGTTTTATATTGCGTCCACAGAGACGTTATGCTTCGCTGCGTTATCGGATCAACCATGCCGTTGTTCCACAACTGGCAATCCGTGAACATCATCACTTTATCTACCACCTGTCTACGATCAATCAGATCTTTCAACACGAGGTACCCGTTAGTAGCATAACCCACTTCACCTTCCCGCTTGTAAAACTCCTGCACGTTGGCAAGAATATTTTTGCGCGAAACATTGATAATCTTCCAAGTGTCACCGAACATACCGGTCTGTACGTTTCCACAACGCGACTGCAACAGCATCGCCAGCATTAAGCCGATATCATAGTTCATGATCTTGCTTTTTGCTGAGATCGTCTTTTGCATCGATCCGGAAACATCGCATGCGATCCATACGGACGTGTTTCTTCCAAATCCACGAATGTTCATCGCACTTTGCTCAACAGCTTTTTCAAGCGCCTCAAGCACCATGGGTACCACGCCGGAAGAAATAGCTTTCACCTCACGGTAGGCCGACAGGAAACGGAAAGGCAATTGCTTTGATTTTGCGATCGCATCACGATTCGTCAGGTGAGCACATACCGCTTCCATTACTTCCATGGACACGTCAGCCTCGATAATATTCCGAAGGTTCCGCATCAGCGCCATGTAGCCCAATTTTCCACTGGTGATCAACTCTTCCCACTTGACGCGAAACGCCGCCTTCTTGTGTTTTTCGTTTTCAAAGCTTTGCTGACCGAGGGCAGACAACGCTGTTTCCCATGTGTATGGAACATCCAAGGATCCTTTAGCAATCTTATCAAAGAGCGATTGTTGCTGTTCATTTATCGCTTTCGGGTGAACAATAAACAAAGCGTCTTTTAACTTGATCTCCCCAGCCCGGTCATATTTAGCAAACTGGTATTCATCGAACTTATTGAATGCCTCCGACAATCCGTTTTGGATCTGTTTGGAAAGCTTGTTCAGTTTCTTTGAACCGTTTCGTTCGTTAGCCAACTGGTAGTAAGCCAGCAATTCCGTTATTTCATCAGCGCGCTGCACTACGGCCTTTACAGCTTTACCCACCAGGTTGTTACCGGATTGCGTTTTTGCCAATTCAACGGCCAACATTAAGGGTACACTGCGCAGATACATCTTGTTTCGCGTATAGACCGCTAGTTTTGCTACGAACGCCGGATCGTTTTTCATGATCAATGAACGGATCCGGTCCATGCGCTTATCAGCAGCTTCATAGAACTTATCATTCAGGGAAGTCGTAACGACAGCACTGTAAAGTTCCACGCGCTCACTCAGGCCGAAAGCCGCTGCGCCTTCATAGTTTGTCACTGCCTGTTTTGCTTTGCGAAATACATTGAATTTCATAACCGTTTCGTTTAATTGACGATACAAAGGTTGGGGCGAACTACGCAGTCTTTTTGCGCAGTGAACATTTTTTACGTTTTTATTAAAATTTTTTTCACCTGTCTGCAAACAGGGATGCCCTTATACGCTACAGAGCGGGAGACAACTGCCTGAAAAACAGGCAAAAAGGTGGACAATGGAGGATGACCGGCGCTTGTTCGTCAGGAATTTAAACTCCCATTTTATCAGGCTACCAAACCGTGATAGTCTTCGAAATGCCCGGCATATTTTCTCCTATGTTGTCAACACACAACCCTAGTCCTCAGCGTTTGGATTAAACGCGCGAGCCTGAATGCAATTTTACCCCG
>CBIHQM010000019.1:0-31126 GCA_966211885.1 uncultured Chryseolinea sp. | reverse complement strand
CCCGAGCTGATAGGCTACGTCGGTACACAATGCACTTAGGTCAGCTGTGTGCATGCCAATTCTTTCCAGTTCTAGCGCCAGTGTTCTGGCAAATTGTAAATCTTGGTCGGGCGTGTAGCTGCACAGGCTTTCCCACAAGTTTACAAATGCAGTGGTATGTCCCACGGCGGTGTCGCCGGCGACGGTTTCTGCTAATGTGGCGCGCTGCAATATCTTTTTCTTTTCCAGGAATAGCGATTCAATGCCACGATGTTGAAAGCCAAGCTGAATCTCCATGTGCATGATCTGCTCACCATTGCATATAAACCTGAAATGACCAGGCTCAATTACACCCGCATGAATAGGACCAACACCCACTTCATGAAGCTCTTCGCTTGCAGAGTTAAAGAAGGGATAATTGGCAATGGTACTTTGATGATTTGCCCGGTTGAATGGAAACCGCACCGGTTTCAGCCACGGATGGTCAGGATAGCGTATGCCGAAGTTTTCATGGATCTCACGCTCGAATTTTTCGAATGAAAGATGATTTGCCGTAAAGGAAGGCAACGCGGCTTGTCTGTCTACCAGGGATGATGATACATGAACCGTTCCGTGATCGTCATCGGCCATGCAACAGATCAATCTTAATTTCTCCTGCTCTTCAACGCCATAGTAAGAAACACAGTGATACGCTGGCTCTTTAACAAACGATGTATTAACAAGAAGAAAGCTCTCATACTCGCTCACTGGAATGGAGGCAAGCGGTATGCTCTGATTATTTTTGATAACGACCGTTTCCATACTCAATGCGGTAAGTTTCTTATTGCTTCTTCAATCAGGGATACCAGTTGTGGGGGTGGGTTCAGCCCCAGGTATACCAACAGCGCCAGAAAGAAAAATTGTGAAAGTGATTCTACGGAGCTTATCTTTTCAACCTGGCGATCATCAAAATCAGCGGGTGTGGTAAACACCATCTTAAACATATTTTTTCCAAAAGCCCAAATGATCATGGTGATCAGTGAAATGACCAGGATCAATATCAGGACATGATGCGATTGAAAAACGCCTCTGAAGATCATAAACTCACTGATAAACATCCCGGAAGGCGGCATGCCGGTAACGCAAATAAAGCCGAGTATCAGAACAAAAGCGCCTGCCGTATTGTATTTGAAATAATTACCAATGTCTAAAATGCTTTTACTTCCATAAACTCTGTACACTTGGCCGATCTGGAAGAACAAACTGACCTTGGCAAACGAATGCAATATGAGATGAAGGATTGCTCCAAAAGCGCCAATCCCCCCCGACACGATGCCCAGCATAACAATGCCCATATGCTCGATGCTGGAATAGGCAAGCATGCGCTTAACGTTATTGACCTTCAACATGTAGACCGCCGCGACAAAAATGGAAAGCACAGCCGCCACCAACATGATGATGTTCGCCCAGGGTAGAATTTTTGTTTGCGCTATAATTTCATAAAACCGGAAGATGCCGGCAAAGCCGACGTTCATCAATGCGCTTGAAAAAAGGGCCGAGGCCGGACTCGGCGCTTTATCTTTCGCGTCGACGCCGGCCGTGAACATGGGAACCAATCCGGCCTTGCAGGTGTAGCCGGTGAATATAAAAATAAACGCCAGCTTTAACCAGAAGGGGTTAAGTTTCGGCGCATGACTCAGCAATGCGGCATAATAGAGATCGGTTGACCCGGCCTCCTGTATGGCAACGCTTAGAAATAGTATCCCGATAAAAGCCAATGTGATACTAACAGAACAAACGAAAATGTATTTCCAGGTCCCTTCTATTGATCGTTCATTTCGGTTGTGATAGATCAACGCAGATGCACACAAGGTGGTGAGTTCAATGAATACCCAGGTCAGGCCGATGTGGCTCGACAGGTATACACCGCTCATCGCGACAATAAACATGATCCAGGCGGAGAAGTATATGGCAACATTTCTCACCAACCCTTTTCGCTTCGTATGGAACACATAACTGTGATAAGCCGACGCCAGGCTGATCAGACTGAGTACGGACAAAAAAATCACAGCAAATGCATCCGCCTTAAAATAGCCCGACTCTTCCAGGTTGAGATGCTGGTATTCGTATACAGCCAGCGAACATTGCGCTATTAAAAAAAGGATCACAAGCGTATATATAACCGCCTTCTTCCTGGTGAAGAACAACACGCCACTCATGGCAAAGGCCGTTATAAGATACGCTTCAATCACGCTAGTCTTTTAAATTTCTTAGTTTATTTACGTCCATATCCTTCAGGACGTCGCCGATTTTATTGACAAAAATTCCAAGCAAGAGTGCGGTCACAAAAATATCCAACAAGATCCCAATGTTGACCAGTGCGGGCATCTCATTTCCCACGGCAAGTGTTAAAATAAAAACACCATTTTCGATCACGAGAAAACCCATCACGTGCGTGATGATCATTCGCCTGCTGACAATGAGATAGAGTCCCGTGAACAAGGTTGACAGCGCTACAACAAAGAAAATATTCTTGACGTGCGTATCGTGAATAGCGTTGCTGATGATGAAGGTGACAATGACAATCATCAGCGTTATGATGATCAGTGAAACAAAATTCGACAGGAACGGCTCCGATTCCCTCGTTAAGTTGTTCTTCCGGATAACGTAGCGCAAAAAAACGGGAATAGCGAGGGTTTTGAATACGATGGTTTCCAACAGGACAAAAACAAGGTTCACCACATGGAGCTCGCGCAGTTCAATGAATGCCATTCCGAATAATAGTACGCCCTGGAATACGAGCAAGTTTATGATGCTATCGAGACGATTGGCGATGGCCAGATAGAAAAATGTGATCGTGAACAAGATGAGCAGTACGTAGGTCATATCATGAGAATTTTCCAAGGATCAATAAGACACCAAAAAAAATAACCAGCGAGATAGACGACAATGAGAAAATGATTTGCGCATTGTGTTTCTTGCGGAAGCGACCAAAAAACGACTCAATCAATCCGGCCGTCGCGGCAAATGCCACTTGAATGACGCTGAATACCAGGATGGCAACCGGCGGGCTCATTCCAGCAATAAAGAAGTTGGTCACCAAAGCACCGTACATCGCAAACTTCAAATTTGTCGCATACAAGATCAATCCAAGATCATAGCCGCTATTGTCCAGGATCATTACTTCGTGGATCATCGTGAGCTCCAGGTGTGTCTTCGGGTCATCGATCGGCAGACGACTGTTTTCGATCATGGCGATCAGCACGAAGACAAACGTCGCGAGCGTGGCGAGTGCGTATGAAAAGGCGGAACTAAGATGAAGGGACGCAAAAATTTCATGAAAGGATGTGTGACCGGTGAGTAACGCAAAAGAACCCAGAATGAGAAAGAAGGCCGGCTCAACCAGCAATGAATATAGCGCTTCGCGGCTGGCCCCCATCCCTTCAAAGGCACTGCCGGTATCCAACGAAGAAATGATCATAAAGAACTTGCCGATCGCCAGCACATAAGCAAAAAGTATGAAGTCGCCTTTAAAAGACAAAAGACTGTTACTTTCTCCAAAAGGAATTAACAGCACAGCCATGACAATTGAACCAAAATAGACCGTGGGAGCAACTTGAAAAATGAAGCTCGTTGTCCGACTGTAAACAGCTCCTTTTTTTAGCAGCCTGATGACGTCTTTTAAGGGTTGAAAAAGGCCCGGCCCCTTACGACCTGACGCAAGGCTCTTGGTTCGAAGGATGATCCCTCCAAAAAATAAACTTGCCAAAATGATCAGGCCGAGGCTTAGCATATTAAAGTTGCTCGATAAATGAAATAATAATCTCTACTGATTTTACAACCAATGGAATGACGATGATCGCTGTAATAAAGAGTACGCCATTCAGTACATACTGTTGCAGGTCGCCACTCTGAAGAAATCCAAACTTGCTTAAGAATAGTTTTATGTTCTTTAATGGGATATCAATCAATTTTTCTTCAATCCTGTCATAGGGATGGGTCTTATGTTCCAATTGCGTGGGGAACACGCCGGAGACCATGATCTTGTTTTTATGAATAGAAAGCAGCGGTTCTGCCAGTTTGCGATAGGTCCGGATAAAGGAGCTGGCGGTGTATTGCATCTTGCTGGCGTTGCCTACATAGCCACAGCCCCACGTTGCATCCGTTCGAACAGGGCGCGACGATGTTACAATTTTCCGGATAACAAAGAGTGTTGCGACTATACCAACAAAAACAAATCCCGCAAAACTTATGGCTGAAATGCTCTCCGTGAGTGTTGTGTCTGCCGGCGTGGTGTGGTTCGCAATCAGTGCGATGGGCCTGATGAGATAATGAAGAAAAAATTGTGGAACGAGTCCAATGAAGAGTATCACGACAGCCACCAGGTATTGCGGAATCAGTTTCAACGCATGGGCTTCTCTTGGTTCTTCGTGTAAATGATGCCGGGGTGTGCCCAGAAAAACGGTACCAAATGCTTTGGTAAAACAGAGTACGGCCAAACCGCCAATAAGCACCAGGCCGATGATCGATCCCAATGAGAAAACGAGTGTGAGCGTACTGGCTTCTTTTAAGCTACTGAACAGGCCGAAGTAAATCATAAACTCCGACACAAAACCGTTGAACGGTGGCAGACCGCAAATGGCTAATGCCGCCAATAGAAATAAGAACGCCGAATGCGGCATTTTCTTGACCAGCCCTCCAAGTTTGTCAATGTCAAGCAGGTGCGTGGCCTGGTAAACCGTTCCTGCACTATAGAATAAGAGTGACTTGAAGAGCGAATGATTCAGCACATGCAGGAGTCCTCCGCCAAAACCACAATAGATGAGGGTCGTGTTATGCAACCCCATGCCCAGCGTTCCCAAACCAATGCCAATGCCAATAATGCCAATGTTTTCAATGCTGTGATAGGCCAGTAGTTTTTTTAGATTGTGTTGAATAATGGCGAGCATCACACCATAGAGCCCGGAGATCACGGAGACGGTAATGATAATATAACCCATAACGATGTAATCGCCCTGAATTAAAAATATCATCCGCAAGAGACCGTAGATGCCAAGTTTTATAATGACACCGGACATCATTCCTGAAATGTGAGAAGGAGCAGCCGGGTGTGCATAGGGTAACCACGTATGAAAAGGGACAAAGCCTGCCTTAATACCAAAGCCTGCAAAGAAGATCAGAAATAACACCAGGCTTACCAACGGCGAAAAATCCGGTGAGAATTTATGAATAGCCTGAAAGTCATACGAGTTTGTTCGCGATGCTACCCAGATGAAGGCGATGGTGAGCAGGAGTATGCAGATGTGCGATTGAATAAGATAGTTAATGCCTGCTCTGATGGTCTCCGTTTTTCCATGTTCAAAGATGACCAGGAAGAAGGCCGAAAGCGCCATTACTTCCCAGGCGATCAGAAAGGCGATGCTATGCTGGACAACACAGATGGCCAACATAGCGGTATGAAGAATTATTAACGATATATAATGAAAGCTCAGATTAGCCGGGTTGCTTTCATACGATTTCATGTATTGCCAGCCAAACCACGCACCGGTTAAAAATGTAAAGTTGATCGTCAGAATGAACCAGGCAGAAAGAGAATCAAGACGAAGCGGAATTTCTCCAAAGATATAGGAACCTTGCACGATCGTTTCTAAAGCATCACCCGTTAAACAAGGCCACGCCACCGAAGTGCTTACTAAAATGTTCAGGATGATGATCAGTACGGTAACGGGTCCCTTCCAGGTAATTTTCAGGAAGGGAATCAGTAGGAGCGCTACAAATGAGATCCTTAAAATTTCCTTAAAGAGCATTTGTTTGCAAGTGCTGCCTTGCGTGGGTACCAAGAAATGTAAACAATTAACTGATCAAACTCAATATAAGCGCAATTATTATGGAGTGACAAACCCAACGTGGGGGACACTCGGTTGGATGAGGATGAGCGCAATGCAGGCAATCGAAGAAATGAAGCCTCTAGCCCATCCGAATGCCGACGGCCTTCACACAACCCGTTGTTTCCATTTATTGCCGTTGCCAGACGGTGGCCAATGGGGTGGCCGCCAACCCGGGTTTAAACTTTGAAATGGGCAGACCAAAATCAGGACCTCATCCAGTCTTATCGACCTCCCTGGGTATTTTTCTCCACAATAGGGGAATTTTTATTCCTAAATCCACATCTCGAAGCGCGCATTCCTTATTCGAAAAAAAGATACCTGGACTACAGCTATTGTGGCCGGTCCTGAAGTGTAAAAAAGAAATTGGAGCCTTCGCCAGGGGTTGACTCGGCCCATATCTTTCCATTGTGTTTATCGATGATCCTTTTCACGATGGCCAACCCAATACCGGTTCCGTTAAATTCCTTCTCGCTATGAAGGCGTTGGAATATTTCGAACAATTTGTCATAGTTCTTCATGTCAAACCCAGCGCCATTATCCTTTATAAAAAAAACGAATCCGCCTTGTTCTTGTCTCGCGCCGATCTCCACTCTCGGGCTTTCTTTTTTTTGAGAGTACTTGATCGCATTTGAGATCAGATTTTCCCAAACCTGTTTGAGCATTCTGTTATCCGCCCGAACGGTGGGCATGTCGTGAAGGATGATCTCTGTCTTATCCAGCGGCGTGCTAAGGGCAATGTCGTGAATCACTTCATTGACAAGGTCGTTCATGCCGAATGCTGTCGCAGAAAGCTCCTCATGGGCTTGCCGCGAAAAGTGCAAAAGGTCCCTGATCAATTTTGCCATCCGATCTGACGAGCGCATAATAAGATTTACCATCTCGAGCACGTCCCCCTCGATCGGCATGTCTCGCAACAGGGAGGTCAGCGCGATGATACTGTTTAGAGGAGCGATCAAGTCATGTGAAATCGATGAATTAAAGGAATCAAGGAACTCCACTTGTTCAAGCCTCTTTTGAAGATTTTCATTCAATGATTTTATTTTGGCTTCTGATCTTTTGCGCTCGGCGATCTCACGTTGCAGGCTTTCATTGGTCACGCGGAGTTCTCTTTCCTGTCTGACCAGCGTCCTGTTTTTCTCGCTTAACTCTACGAATGCTTTTACTTTTGCTTTCAACAACTCAGGTATGATCGGCTTGCGAATATAGTCGACGGCTCCGGCCTGATATCCTTTATAAACATTGCCTTCAATGTCCATGGCGGTAAGAAATATGATCGGAATATTGACGAGCTTTTCGCGATTGTATATCCATTCAGCCGTTTCAAAACCATTCATTATGGGCATGACCACATCCAGCAGAATAAGGTGAAAATCGACGTCATTCAGCAAAATAGAGAGTGCTTCCTTACCGGAATTCGCTTTGACCAAGGTATAGTTCTCATGCTGGAGGATAGTTTCTAAAGCAAGCAAATTCTCACTACGGTCGTCGACCATAAGAATTTTGAATCCGGAGATATCATTCGTCATTCTGGATGGATTGAAGGGGCAAACAGGTACGAACTACCTGCTTTCAGGCGGACCCTGCCAAACCATGTGCCAAATTCCGAGCACTGTGTGCCCCATAGCGGATGCGAAGTCAAATATCCATCGCGAAATCTCCAAGTAGCCCTTTATCCTGTTCTTTTACAGTTATTATATTAACAGTCAACCCTTGATGGCTTCCATAGGCTCCTCGCGTTTGCGTTTCATCTCAAATATTCTATCCGAGGTAATGCTTCAATACCGTGCTCCTCGACGTTTGCCGGAGCCTGCGGATACCTTTCTCCTTTATTTGTCTTACGCGTTCGCGGGTAAGTCTGAACGTCTCCCCTATCTCTTCAAGGGTCATGGCGGATCGGCCGTTGAGACCGTAGTAAAGGGATATAACATCGGATTCCCTTTGGCTCAGCGTGGATAGAGAGCGTTGCACGTCCTGCCGCAGCGAATTATGGATCAGCGTCGAATCCGGGGTATCTTCTGATTCATCTTCCAATACATCCAGCAGGCCGTTCTCTTCTCCCTGTACAAAAGGGGCGTTGATAGAGACTTGTCGAGTCCCCATTTGCATCGTGTCGTTAACCTCTTCCGTGGTCAGTTCCAAAATCTCGGCCAGTTCCTCGGGCGAGGGGTCGCGTTGAAATTTCTGTTCAAGAGAAGAAAAGGTCCTGTTGAGTTTGTTCAGGGAACCTACCCTATTCAATGGAATCCGGACAACCCTGGATTGTTCGGCGACGGCTTGCATGACCGATTGCCGGATCCACCACACCGCGTAAGAAATGAATTTGAAGCCACGGGTCTCATCGAAGCGCATGGCCGCTTTCACCAAACCAATATTGCCTTCGTTGATCAGATCCCCTAGCGACAAGCCAAGATTCTGATATTGTTTGGCCACGGAAACAACGAACCGGAGATTGGCTTTGACCATCTTCTCCAGGGCTACCTGATCGCCGGCTTTGATGCGTTGCGTTAGTTTAACCTCGTCCTCTGCGGTGATCAGGTCAACCTTTCCGATCTCCTGTAAATATTTATCGAGGGATTGCGTTTCCCTATTGGTGATCTGCTTGGTGATTTTAAGTTGCCTCATAGTTGCTGGTACAAAATTGATTGTACATCCGTAGATAAATTTAAGGGGGCTTAGGGCCTTCGAAGTTTTTTGAAAAGGCCGATGGCAATATCCATGTTATGCATTGCCTTTTCTGGAAGACCTTCCAACTTTGCCTGATCCAGTGTCCTGTCCATGGCCAGGACGAATCGCTGGATGATGTGGCCGTTTATGTTCCTGGACTTCAGTCGTTGGATCGAGTTATCAATGACCATTTCGATCTCTTTTTCATCGGAGGCCGACTTGATCTGGCTGAGAATGGTTTGCCTGAAGTGCAACATGGATCTGCCCTGCGAAATTAAGCGTCTTTGGTTACGGCCACGAGTTCCTCTTTGCGATAGAATCCGCTATCCAGTTTTGATTTTAAAAAGGTGAAGGCCCGGAGGGTTTCCTCTACGTCCGACAAAGTGTGGGCCGCCGTTGGAATGATCCTGAACATGATCACATCTTTGGGAACTACCGGGTAGATCACTACCGAACAAAATATGCCATAGTTTTCACGCAGGTCCATGGCCATATTGGCGGCCTCTCCAACGCCTCCTTTAAACAGGACAGGCGTAGGCGGTGATTGTGAATCGCCAACGTGGAAGCCTCTCGCCTTAAGACCGTTTTTGAGTGCTGTCATTATTTTCTTCAGATTGCTCCTCAGTTCCGGTTTTGTCCTGAGCAGTTCCAGTCGTTTCATCCCGCCAAGAACCAAGGGCAATGGCAGGCTTTTCGCATAAATCTGAGATCTTACTGAGTACCGGAGATATTTGAGGATATTCTTGTCGCCGGCCACAAAGGCTCCAATGCTTGCCATGGATTTGGCAAAGGTGGAGAAATAAAGATCAATCATGGGTTGGACACCCAGCTCTTCGCCTACACCGGCGCCTGTCGGTCCCATCGTTCCAAACCCATGAGCATCGTCGACCAGGAGTCGGAATGTATACTTCCTCTTTAAATCTACGATGCCCTTCAGATCCCCTATGCTGCCGGACATTCCAAATACGCCTTCCGTAATCACTAAAATGCCACCACCGGTTTCGTTGGCTAATTTTGTTGCGCGTTGAAGCTGTTTGTCGAGGCTCTGTATGTCGTTGTGAGCATACACGAAACGCTTTCCCATATGCAACCTCACCCCGTCGATAATAGAAGCATGGGACTCTGCATCGTAGACAATAACATCCTTCCGGTCGACCAGCGCATCAATGATAGAGAAGACTCCCTGGTATCCATAGTTGAGCAACATGGCATCTTCCTTCCTGACAAAATCGGCCAGTTGTTTTTCAAAGGCCAGGTGATGAACAGAGTTGCCCGACATCATGCGGGCACCCATTGGCGAAGCCAGTCCATATTGGCGCGCTGCCTCCGCATCGGCAAGTCTCACCTCCGGATGGTTTGCCAAACCCAAATAATTGTTCAGGCTCCAATTCAATACTTCTTTTCCATTAAAATTCATCCTCGGTCCAATGTCACCTTCGAGCTTGGGAAAGAAAAAATAGTCCTCGGGAAGGTGTGCGTATTTCGCCAATGGGCCGTCTTCCATTCTTAATTTTTCAAATAAATCCATCATAGAATTTTGTTATGAGACAAACTGGTCAATTAATAACTGGGCTGAATGAGGGAAATGCACTTTGCTCTCTACGCCCGGCAAAGCGCCAATATCAGAATTGATTAGGGAATGCGTTGCAAGTTCTCCTTATGGAACTGCGTAAAGATAGCAATAGCAAGCTTGACATTGAGTTGGGCTTCCCCGGAAATGGCGGTTGCATCGACGCTTCGAAGTGAAGTAATTATGTTCATGATATAGCTGAATTCATTGTTTCGATTGACTCGGATGCGAGACATGGCATAACTGATCACCTTTATTATCTCCCCTTCATTGTTAGCGGCCTTGATGTCCGCCACGATGTCGTCACAGAAAGTTTGCATAAAATCTTGTTTTCTTTGCAAATGGGAGCAATTTAGGCAGCATGCAAAGAAATAAAGTTGAAAATATTCAACCCAAACGTTGACATAAATCAATGTTTATGTTGATCATGGTGACTAAAATTGAACCTTTACCATCCGAACTTAGCACTACAGCGATGTCTAAAAACTTTCTAGGCGAAAATTTCCGTCTCAAAACGGACCAACTCTTTGAGGGTCTAACAAAAGAGGAGCAGGAGTCACTAACGATGGCCGGCGTCACGCATCTTTACAAAAAAGGGGAAATTATCTTCCGGGAAGGAGGTATTCCGACCGGGATATTTTATGTGAGATCAGGAAGAGTAAAAAAATACAAGCCCACCGCTAAAGGTGGTGAGCAAATATTCTATTTATGCGGCGAGGGAGAACTACTGGGCTACCATGCGCTATTAAGCGAAGAGTTCTATCCCGACTCGGCCGCCACCACGGAGGATTCCCAGATCACCTTTGTTCCCAAGGACGATTTCTTAAAGGTGCTGCGCAATTCAACGGTGCTCTCTAACACCCTGCTAAAAGCACTTGCCCATGAGTTCAGTTTGTATATCAACAGCATTACCCATCTGGCGACCAAGTCGGTCCGGGAAAGGCTCGCGTTCAACTTGTTGATCCTGGACGAAAAATTCAAATCCCCGGGCCACCCGGATGTAGCGGGTGAGATAAAACTTTCCCGAACCGATCTGGCCAATATGGTTGGGACGGCGAAAGAGACTTTGGTGAGGCTGCTCCAGGATTTCGGGCAAGCCGGGCTCATTGAAAAACATGACAAAATAATCCGCATCACCGACCGGGCGGGAATGATAAAAGAGGCCAACCTGATGGGATTGAATCTTAAAAAATCTCATCCTTAAAGCCTGTGATCAAATTCCGTTGAGGACACTGAGGATAAAATAAATAATGATCATGGCGATAAGCACGCCATACATGACCAGGTCTACCCGTACATACTCCCGGTACTGACTGAATAGTTCTCTTATTTTTTTGAACATAAGGCTGATGTTTCAACAGGTGTTATGGAAGCGTTTTCTCCCAGAGACTTAAAGATCCGTTGTAAAGGGAATCCACCAATCTGAAGCTGCGGGGCACGCTGGTTGCCGGCGTGTTGTAGGTCGCCAGACGCGCCCCGCGCGAGAGACAGGAGAGTTGTTCGAAGGCGTACTGGGAATACATATCAAAAAGCCGGGCGTTCAGCGTTACGGTACCATCGATCCTGTCGTGAAGGTCGATATTCTCGTGAAATGGATTGCAGAAGTAAAACGAGTCATAGCCGCGAAAATTGACCGACATCATGTTGGCGTGAATGAATTTCACATTCGGGATAAAATACGACGCCGAGAGCCTCCTGGATAGCTCTACCAGTTCCTCTCTTTGTTCGACACCGGTGAAATGACCTTTTGTTACGGAAGCGCCCACCATGCAGAATTTGCCGGCACCCGATCCGATATCCAGTACCCTGGAGCCTGGCCAACCGACCAAAAATTCGGAGGCCGTTTTTGCCACCGTCATGGGAGTCCAGTGCTTGTATGCCAAAGGCCTTATATTTCCTTGATAGATTGCGTCAAATTGCTCATCCGTTATGTCAATACTTAAACGTAAAAGTTCAAAGATCATCATTCAAGTTCTCGCTATACATCCTGGCAAAGTTAGGTCAGGTCGGGAACTCGTCACTTGATCCAGCTCAAGGTGGGCGTTGACAAAAATCAATAGTATACAAGCCTTGAAAAGATGATGACAAGCCTGATAAAGATCAGTCTTGCTGCTGAGTAAGCACATAACTTCTGCGTCCTACCTGACTTACATTTACTTCATCACTATGGACCTTCGCGAGACACTGGCCGCAGGCGGCTCCACGTGAATCCATATGCTTCATACGGAAGCCTGGGAATTTCTCTACGTTTCAAACTTTAACTGCCCTGAGCGGTCGGCATTAAAACAACCCATCATTTAAACTTCAAGTGCATCGTCACAATATTGGAAGTCAATCCCGTCTGGCGACTGTAGTGCCCGTAGCGAATTTCAAATGTGTTAAACGTCTTGATCCCCAGTAAACCATCCGGAGATAATATCCGGAATCCGCTACCAAAAAAATGGCTGTCAAATTTCGACAAATCATAATCACTGGAATAATAAGCGTCCTGTTTGTTATACGTCGCGTAGGGGGCAAAGTAGTCGATGCCGGTTTGTGAATAGTATCTGTAAAATGGGCTTATGGAAATAAAGGGCGTAAGCTTCACTACAGTCTCCCATTCGGCTGTGTGCGCCGTGAGACCCCAGTCGTCTTTATAGAACCGGTAGAACGTGCGCAGAATGGTTCGATCTCCCAGAAAGTAATTCGCCCGCAAACTCACTGGTATCTTCAACCGGGAGGATGGCAATCGCTCGATGCCAACCGAGCTATCCGTAAAATACACGCGGTTGAACGGCAAGCTCAGCAGACCGTTTTGATAAGCCAGATCCGTCAGCAGTAAAACCTGCAGCCGTTGGTTTATGATCTGCGATAGCGACAGCGTGGCACTGTATGTTTTCCGGGGTTCCTTCCCGCCGTTGTCCTTGCCGCCACGCTGTTCAATCGGGTAAATGAGGGTGACAACGTCTTGATAGGTTTGCAACTTCACACCTACCTGCCGCGTCTTATCCTTCGAGTCTTTATAGGCATTTACGCCAGCGCCGACAGAGAAATAATCGAACTCCGTGGAAAGCGAAGCTGTCGCGCCCACGGTTGTTCCCTTTTTATCGTTTGCACGGCTCCACGAAAGACTGGGGTAGATCCGCTTGTCGCTATAGGAAGCGGACGAGATCGTGGAAGGATCGATTTTATCGGACGATGCGGACGAGTATGCGTCGACGCCGATCTCAATGGTATAGGTGTTCACACGACGACGGGCGTCGGGCTTGGAGAGCCGGATGTCTAACGTCGTGGCAAAATCGCTTAATTTCTCTGAACCGACGCCCCCTGTCACAGCGGCATTGTTGCCGTCCTGATGATAGTAGCTCGACACCAGATTGACCTCTTCCACTTTAAGTTTCCGGGGCTGATACAGGATCGAATCAGACAGGGTTTGGGCGAACGAACAAACGATAGACCAATAAAGGGCGATGATAATGATGGGGATTCTGATCATAATGCCTTAGTTACAACCACAACCTCCACCTGACTTTCCACCGTTCGCTCCGGCAGCACCTTCGCGATAAAGCTGAAAACTATTCTCAAACTTCTGGGATTTGCGCATCGACAATTCCATCTCCGAATCATTGATATATACTTTTTGATATTCCTTCACGGGCTTGCATCCGGTGGCCAGGATCACAAGGGGCAAGGCCAGCCACAGCAGTTTGTGTTTCGCTTTCACGGTTTATTTGGAGTTAATGAATGGAAATATTGTCAGAGGTATGGATTTGATTGTCGTCGTCGACAAGGATGCAAGCGATCTGGTTCATCTGGTTGATCATGTGCAATCCGGTTTGCACGCCCATCACCATCACGGGCGTGGTCATGGCATCGGATAATTCGGCGATCGGGCTAATGATGGTCACACTCCTGATGCCACTGACCGGCATGCCGGTCTTGGGGCTTATGGTGTGCGAATAACGCCTGCCGCCAATGGTCGCAAACTTCTCGTAGTCGCCCGACGTTGCCATCGACAAGTCCGTTAGATCCAGGTAGGAGAACGGAGATTTTGTATTGGGGTCGGCTATACCAATGGTCCAGGCATTGCCGCTAGGCTGCCGCCCCCAGGTTGTCAGGTCGCCCGCTGCATTCACAATGCCGCCGGAAATTCCCCGGGCTTTCAAAACATCCCGGGCACGGTCTGCCGCATAACCCTTGCCGATCCCGCCAAAACCAATGCGCATGCCGCGATGCTTCAAAAAAACCGTGCACTCCTTTTCATCCAATAGGATATTACGATAGTTAATAAGCCTGACCGCCTCCTTTGCGAGCGCAGGATCCGGTAGCGCAGACATATTAACGTCGAAATTCCAAAGGCTTTTATCAATCGAGCCGTAGGTTAAATCGAAAGCACCCTGCGTAAGGTTGGAAATATTAATAGACCGTTTTATCAACGCAAAAACCTCCGCGTCCACCTGGACCGGGCCCACGCCTGCTCTGGCATTCACGCGGTTGGTTTGGCTATCGCTATCAAACGTAGTCAGCAGTCGCTCAATACGTCGTATCTCCGATACAGCAGCATCCAGACTCTCCGTCGCAAACATCTCATCGCTGGCAACAATACTAAAGCTGAACGTATTCCCCATCAAACGAAGGGAACGTTTGTGGAGTGTGCTTACGTCTGGCAACGTCTCATTTTTCATGGAGTGCTTTCTGCATTTGGGTCAGAAATTCATCGGCCGAGGCGCCGGCGTAACCATCCCAAGAATAGAGGACATGACCCTCTGCGTCCAGCAGCAGCGTGAAGGGAAACTTCCCTTGTGGATTGTACTGGTCGGCCAATTTTTCGTTGTGCGCCTTCAGTGCAGGATCAAGTTGCTTCTTTTTGGTGCGAGGAAAATCCGCTTGCACCAACACCAGTTTCTGCGCCGCGTAGTCTTGAAATACTGGTTGCTCAAAGAGGTCTTTCTTCATTTTAATACAGGGTGCACACCAGTCAGATCCTGAGAAATTCAGGAGGATATATTTTTGCTCCTGTTTGGCCAGACTCCTTGCTTGCTCAAAGTCGGTGAGCCATGCCGGCTCCCCTATACATAGCATGAGCGCAATGGACAAAATAATCGTCTTCATTCAAAACTCGTTTTTTGGGGAAGGTAAATGGAAACACCTAAAACTACAGATCAGTTCATTTTGACTGATGTCCAGGCAATCTGTGAGGAAATTCTGGAGGGATTCTGTAGGTATGCGAAATCCGGGCGCTCGTTAGAATCCTGCCAACGAGTGAAATAAAACTTCCGCGGGACACGACGGAACAGGATGGAGTCTAAGCCGTAAAACAAAGTCGCCGTGTTTTTGAAAGGGATATCGATGGGATTGATGTAAACGGCTCACGCTATCGCTACTTCAAGTTCTTCCTCTGCCCGCTTCACCCGTTGAATGATCAGTGCGTTTCCGGCCTTGTTGTGAGTACAGGTGTCCAAACCTGTTTGAGCATATTGTTATCGCCCTGCACGGCGGGCAGGTCGTGAATGATGATCGCTGTCAAAAGCAGCCCACACCATAATCAATAAAAAAGCGCGACAGTCGACGGTGTAGGTCGTCCTGCGCGCATCTCATCTATGATTCATGGGTAGTTGCTCCTACTCCACCTCTATTTTCTGCATCAGCTTCAACGAAGGACCTGCCTTGAGAATGTATAGCCCCGCGGGCAGTGTTTTATCAAAAACAAGTTCTTCTTTCAGCGAGCCTGATTTGCTTGTGGTCAGTATCGTTTCGAGAACCGGTTTCCCGAGCATGTCGTAGATCTGAACCGGTATGTCGGTCACCCCCTTAAAGCCTTTGATCTCCACGGTAATTTTCTTCCCGGCAGAAGGATTGGGATAAGCCCGCAGCAAAACCGAGGTCATACCGTCATACTGCACGGCCACCACTTTTGAGTAGGTGTACTTCCTGTCGAAATCAGTTTGCTTCAATCGGTAGTAGGACAAACCTGGATAAGGATCCAAATCGTTCATGGAATAGTGATGTCCCGTTTTCGTATCGCCCTGGCTCGAAACCTTCGCCACGTCAGTGAACGTCTCGCCGTCGGATGATTTCTCCACCGTAAAGTAGTCGTTGTTCACTTCTTCGGCGGTAGCCCACTCCGTTACGACCTCGTCGCCCACGACGTTTGCCTTGAAATATAAAAGCTTGATGGGCAGCGGTGAAGTAATGTCTCCAGAGCCGAGTGAAAAGGGACTGAAAGACGTAATCTGTGTCATGGTCACGGTGCCGGTGATATTCGATCCCGATTGCGAGAAGCTGCCTCCCCCACTAGGAAGATCCCATTGGGTACCGTCCCAATGAACAACTTTCAAGTTGCCGACATTCCCAATGTCTGGCGGAATGTAGCTGCCCACATTATAGGACAGCGTGAGGTCGGCGGCTGTTGAACCCGCGCGCGATATCAACCAATACTCAAACTGACTGACCTTCTTCAAATTTGAATAATTGTAAATGTTGTGGGAGTATCCACCCGTGGTGGGATCGGCACCAACATATTCGACCGACCACGTGTCGGGGCCACTGGGGTTGTTGATCTGGGCCGGACGGTATCGGTTCGCCGAAACGCTGCCCAACGGGAATATAAAGCTTGTACCCGTTAACACTTTTGTCATCGGTCCCGACACAAAGCTGCCGGCGGAGCCACCGCTGGTGGTGGCCGTAGCCGTCAGGGCAAGGCCGTGCGTAGACGATGACACCAAGTTACCGGTTGTTAATATGAGCGCGTTGCTGACCGTTGTTGTTGCCGTACCGCTGAGCGTAACATTGTTGCCCGTTTTAGACATCGTCAGGTTGTAGAAGGTCGTGGTTCCGTTGATGGCACTTGGCGTTACCCCGGTAAAGGTGATGGTCCCGGTCGACGCGGTGAATGTACCGTTGTTCGTCCAGTTTCCGGCCACGTTCACATTTCCTGCCGGCGCGGTTACACTGCCGGTAGCGGAAATGACAACATGGTTAAACGTCGTTGCCGCCGAACCACCCATTGAACCCGTACCCTTAAAGGTTACCGTGCTGTTGTTGCGGGTGAACGTGCCACCGTTGGTCCAACTTCCATAGACATCAAGATTATTGGTGCCGGTGATCGTCAGGGACGCGCCGCTGTTGATCGTTATACTTCTGCAAATCGCTCCTGCCCCATTGACGATGGGCATATTGGGGGCAGAGGAAGGCACTACGACATCGCTGACCGACGTAGGAACCGTCGTACAAATCCAGTTACTAGGATCGAGCCAGTCACTGCTGGTGCCACCCAACCAGTTTCCAGTCGCCGTAATGGTTATGGAACTTGTGGCGGTTATCGTACCGCAAGGACTTACCGGGGCAATGGTGTTGGTCACGGTGTAAGTGCCCGGTGTGCTGGCCGACAGGTTCACCTGACCGGTAGCGGTGCTCACGAATACCAGTCCAGTGGTAGACGAAAACGTTCCAGCAACGCCACCGCCAGTGAAGGTGGGGCTAGGGTTGGATGCGTTCGGACAATAGGGGCTTGCTCCATAATTAAAGGTGGCTACAGCAGGCGTTGTTGTTGTTATGCCTAAGGTTCTGGCCGTTCCAGCTCCGCAGCCGTTCACCGCAGAAACGCTCAGCGTTCCATTCGTAGCGGTCGCACTGAAATTAATTGTTACCGAGTTGGTCGATCCTATAATGGTTGCTCCCGTGCCGGAGTACGACCATACGTAGGATGTTGCCCCTGCCACTGGCGGAACCGCATATGCGTTGCCGGTACTTCCCTTACACACCGATGGAGATGCCGTCGTAAACGCAGACGGTTGCTGCGGTGCATAGGGGAAAGAGATGACAACACTGCTGCTCGACGTGCACGAACCGTTTGTGATCGTCCACTTCAGTGTATAGGTGTGTCCGGGAGGGCCACCAAAAAGTGCGTTGTAGTTTGCCGCGTTGGGCGTGTTAAACCAACCGCCTGTTCCGGAGGTGATCGTCCACAAACCTGTTCCTACCGTTGGATTGTTGCCCGACAGGTTCAAGCTGGTGGCATTACACAGCGATTGATTGGAGCCGGCAACCGACGTAGTAGGCGAGGCATCCGTCGTTACAGCGGTTCCATCCACGTTGCCGGTAACCGTACTGTTGTTGTACTTAAACCCGGTTAACTGGTACGATCCCGCTGCCGATGTGGGCAGCGTGAACGGAAGCGATGTGACCACGATCGGCGTTTGTGCCACGCCGTTAAAACTGTAACTGATCGTATAATTCAACGTGATGGGCGAGTGCGTGGTGATGGTCACGGGAATTCCGGCCGTTCCGCACACCGCTCCGGTGGGCGACAACACGGCAAGCGGCGTGGTGTCGGTGATGCTCCCCAGTGAATAGTTTTTCGGCGTTGTCGAAAGGCTCACGTTGCTTGTCGTGGTGGCGTCGCCCAGGTTGTTTACACCCGTGGCCGTAGACGCCAGTCCTACCCACGATGACGTGCCCGTATTGTATTCGGTAACCTCCAGATCCGATATGCCATTCACGGTCATGTATCCATTCAGATCACTTTGCGCATCCCAGGCAATACCCACCTTGGCTGCTTTTGAAGCGGTAGCGGTTACCGTCCAATACTCAAGCCTGTCCATTTTAACGATGGGTGCCGTAACCGACGATGCCGTGGGGTTGGGAGTAAAATACTGTGCTGTAAAGAGCGAAGTCCCCGTCGAGGCCGAGGTAAGCGTAAAGGTGTGACCTTTTACCGAACCTTGCCCCAGTGGATAGACGAACGCGCCGCCGTTCACAATTTGTTTTTTCAGGGGACCGTTGATGTATGACGTGGCGCTACCGCCGGTGGGTACTACGGCCGAGGAAGAAGTGTTGAGAATGCTCAAGCTATTGGTCGACGTCGTAGTGACAATACCGTTCGTCAGCGACAAGTTTCCGTTCACTTCAATGTTTCCGTTTGTGCCGATGGAAAGTCCGGCATTGTTATCGATCTCCAGATTGTTAAAGGCATTCGCGCCCGTAAAATTGCCCGTTGCGCCACCGAGTGTTTGTGCGGCCGAACCCGAGAAGGTAACGGTCGCCGTACTGCCGCTACCGCTCAGGAAGGCTCCCGTGTTATAGCGCTCCATCGAGCCGTTGACGGTGAGCGTCCGGTTGTTCACACTGTTGTCAAGCGTGGGACCGTCTATTTTGAGCGTATTGCAAATCGTCAGGTCGGTGTTGGGCAAAATTCTTGTCCCTGTGCCGCTAAACGTCAGGTTGGGTATCGAAGTAAAGCCGTTCAGGATCAGCGTATAGCTTCCGGTACCGCCGTATTCGATCGTTCCTGTGCCAAGGCAATCCAGGAAAGGCGTGAAATTTCCGGCGGGCAGATTGGCGCTTTGCAAATAGACCGTGCCGGTACCCAAGGTAGCGTCGCCATCGACCGTACCAAAGTTGTGGCCGTAGGTAGGCGAAAGAATGGACAGCTTGCCGGTGCTTTGAATGACGGTGGTGTAGGCAAAGCAATTGTTTACGGTAGTGGCCACGTCATTTTGAATGATAACGTTGTAACCGTTCGGCCCACCCGTCGGGCAGGGAGGCGACGCTCCAACCGGCGTCCATATAGTATTGTCCGACCAGTTGCCGTCACTGTTGGAAATATAGGTAGGGATCTGACTTGGGATGGCTGGATCCTCGCCGGCGGTATAGTCACCATTCAAGTTGCTCGAACCTGCCGGGAAAGGGAAAGTTATCTTATGGGTCGTCTCGTTCACGTTGTCCGTTGCAGCACCTACGGCCGCCTTGCTCCAGTACGTTCCCGGAAGCTGCAGCCAGCCCGCCACATAATCGGACTCCGTTCCGTTCACATCGGTTGCCAGGTAATTCAGCACCAGCGTCCCATCAAAGCCAACAATACCGGAGCTCGAAACGCTGAAATAATAATCCAAAACTTTGCTGGGATCGATCACGGTGGGTTGATACGAATCAACCGGCGCTACCTTGATGTAGCCGATCGCACCACTGGCATTGACGGTGAAAACAGCGGGCGTGTATTTCGATGTCACCCCTACCGGATACGTAAACGTTGTGGTCGACGAAATGACCGGGAAGAATTTTGTCAAGCCCAGGCTGGTGGCCACACCGTCGGTCATGATCATTTTTGTGGAGCTGAACGACGACCCCGAAAGGTTTGCTGTCGTGTTCAGGATGAGGTTGTTCGATTTGATGTTGAAAATACCATTGGTCATCACCAGGTTGTGGTCGAGCGTAATGTCATTCAACAAGGCCACGTTGTTCGAATTGTTGATCTCCAACCGGTTGAACGAACCGGTACCCGAAACTTCTTGCAAAGACGAACCCGACATGCTGATACCACCCGTGATGTTGTCGTCTGAATAAGCGCCGTTGTTCACGAAAGCACCGTCGGTCAAAACGGTGACCTTGTTGGCGTTCAGCAACAGGCTTCCGCTGCCGATCGTGAGATCGTGATTCACGGTAAAGCTGTTGTTGACGGTCATGGTAATCGACGGGGACACGGTCAGATCATAGAAGTTCGTCGCCGACGTTCCGCTGATGTTCTGCGTCGTACCCGTAAAGGTGGTCAGGTTGGTGCCATACACATAGCTCGCCGTGCTTCCGTTGTTCACCAGGTCCTGGTTGATGGTCACGTTCCGGTTGTTGGCGTTGAAGAAACTCTTGTTGTTCGACAGCGTCAGGGTTCCTTTCAGCACCAGCGGGTTGGTCATCAACGTAACGGTAGCGTTGGTTCCAAGAGCACCACCGGCCGTCACCGACAGGTTGTTCAGCGATGCCGTTGCATCCATCGTGTAGTTCTGAACGGCATTGGGAACCGTGTTGGAGAAAATGATCGTACCGCCCGTAACCGTAGAACTGGAAGGCCTGATATACAAGTCCCCGAACGTAGTACCACCGCCTCTTTGCAGCGTAAGTGTACCTGCCGACATATTAAATTGACTGCCTGTATTAAGCACTTCCAATTTTGCACGGGTCAACGATGTGGCCAACCCGCCCGCCGAACTGTTACCGTTGATGGTCACCGTTCCATTGGTTTGCGTGTAGGACAATGCACCGTTCGTCGATGCGGTGGATCTCCGGATCTGCCCGTTCACCGTCAGTGTTCCGCCCGTTACCTGGATGGCCGCGGAGTTACCCGAGTACTCGATATCATTGTTGAACGCCGAAGTTCCCACTTGTCCAACATACACGTTCCCATTCACCACGGTAAGTTTTCCACTCAGCAACAGATCGCTGGCATCCGCGCCGTTACTGGCGATGAGCACGTTTTTGTTGTTGCTGTTGGTATAGTTGATATAGAGCCCTGCCGTCGAAGGTATGACGAGGTTTGTAGCAGCAGAAATAGCAAAATCCGTGTTGGGGTTCGGCCGCTGATACTGCAGTGTTCCGTTTTGCAACGTTAGCCAGTTATCAGGAGGTGTGGTCAGCGTACCGGCGATGTTCAGGTTCAATGTGGTGGCTTGCGATGATCCTTTGTTCACCGTAACCGAACCGAGTATGGTGGTTGGCGTTCCCACCGTGTTGGTAATGCTCGCCGAGTTATTGCCGTTGAAGATGACCGGAATGGAGCTCAATGAAACCCGCGCGATTTGTATCGCGCCACCATTGGCAAGACCGTTTCCATCGTTGGTCAACGTCCCACCAATCGTCAGGGTCTGATTGGTTGCTCCTGAAAAATTGTCGATGGCACAGACAGAACACACGGTGACATTGCCATTCACAACCACATTTTGTGCAATATTCCCGTTGCCATACCACCCGAACGCTCCCCCTTGAATGTCCAGGTTTCCGTTGATCGTAATGGTCTTGGCAACCGTTACGGCCGGAGCGAGGGGATAATTGCCCGACCAGGTTGGACACAACCACGAGTCTGCATTGGCACCGGTTTCTGTGCAATTGCCATAGATCAACACGTCGTTGTTCGGGAAAATAATATTAGAGCCACCCAGGGGCGAGAACAACAGGTTACCATAGGTCGTCACGCCGTTGGCCATCCAATACGTCGTTCCGTAGCCGGGGTTTGTACTGTAGAGTTCGGTCGTTCCTAAATTGGTATTGAAGCTGCTGAAGTCGCCGGCCGGATTGGCGAACGTACTCCCCGACGCCTGTGCGCAAGTAATTTTAATTCTACCGTTGCCCAACGAACTGTTCATGACGATACCCAGGTTACTGGCCGGGTTATAACGAACGTCCAGCACAGAACCCGCATCGATGTAGAGCGTGGCGCAACTGTGCGGATCGGTATTCGGATTGGTCAGGTAGTTTGCCGGCGTTCCAAAACTAATGGTGTGCCCGGCACCGATGTGCACCACATCGGTTGCTCCCGGTGTGCCGATGTTTACAAAGGTGGCACGCGTCGGATCGCTCGTCCAACTTGCCGCGGCACCCCACAGGCCCGTGGCATAACTATAAAATACTTTGGGAGTTCCAAACGGATCGGTCGGCGTATCGTCGCCGGCCGTGTAATCGCCATCGATGAATGAAACATTTTTCAAAAATGTTCCCGCCGTAGGCTGGCCGATAATTTTGTTGGTAATGTCCAGGTCGCTGGTGGTTCCCTTTGTCCAGGAGGTGGTGTTCACATCATAGCGCGCGGCAACATAGCCGTTTTCCGTAATGTTCGCGCCCGTAACAACATCATTCACCGAATACGTGTAACCGTGGGTAACCTTCGCCGCACCGAGCGTAAAGCCCGAAGACTTCACGCGCCAAAAATAGGTCAGGCTTCTTCCCGTGGTGGTTTCGTTGGGATGCGCATATCCGACGGGGACCACCGTAATGGAGCCATAGGCCGTAGGGGCTGCACTGAGCCCAATCGACGCCGGCGTATACTTAGGAACGCCCACGTGGCTTGTCGATCCGGCCCCTATCGGGAAAACAAAAGCCGTGGGAGAAGCATACACTTTGGTGATACCACCGTCGCCGGCATTGCCTGCCGATTGTGCATAGCGCAAAGTGCTGGCATTGGCCACCGTCGCCGAAGCGTTGAATTTTAAATTATAGGTACTGATATTAAACAGATTGTCGCGCGAGAAAGTCAACACCCCATTGACAGTGATGTTGTTTGCCAACGCGATCGGGGCTGCCGCTGCATTGGTGCTGTTCAATTCAAGGTTTTGAAAAATACCGTTACCGTCGATGGTTTGCGTGGACGTCGATCCATTTAATGAGATCTTTCCCGTCCCCGCATGCACACCGGAGTTGTAGACATTACCGGCCACAGCGATGGAATTTCCATTGTCGTTCAACGTGCCCAGGGTAAGATTCAGGTTGCCGGCAACGTTGATGGCCGTCTGCGAACCCGCAAAATTTACAGCTACGCCGGTCGTTTTGGTCAACGTCAGATTATTCAAATTGAATGGCGTGGCTGTATTTACCGTGATGGTTTGCGCACCCGCTCCATTTAAAATAGTGGTATTGGCCGATGCGCCCGTGGCAACGTAGGTTGCGCCGTTGGCGAGGGTGAAGTTGCCGCCGATGGTAAGATTCTGTGCGTTGGCATCGAAACTTCCCGACTGAATGTTCACCTTCGACAACACCGTAAGGGGATAGCCCGTGGCCAGCTGAACAACCGTGGAACCGCTGGGCCGTTTGATCACCAAATTACCCAATGCCGCATTGGACGATATCCAATAGTTGGTTTCGTCGGCCAGACCGGTTCCGGTTGTAGGAATAACCGTCAGCGTACCACCGGTCACACTCATGTTCGACGAAGATGATTTTACATCGAAAATATTCGGCGCCGTGGCCGGAGGTGAAGCATCGCACACATCATAGATCCAGATGTCGCCCCCCGACATATTGAAAATGTTTGCCGCATTGTTGATGTTAAAAGTTCCAAAACCGGTTGTCGTTCCATTGGTAGCCCTGACGGTATTGATGGTGGTGGCTACCGTGTCGACCAAATTGGCGACGGTCGCATACGACAACGGCACACGTTTCAACCGGCCTCTGAGGGCGAAAAAGCCACCGGTCATTTGAAATGACGCCGTCGACGAAGTGGCGTTCAGGAATTGCTTGGCATCCACATCGCCGCCATTGATCACGATCTGACCGGAGCCACCATTCGTGACAATACCCCCCGATTCGCGCGTGGACAAATAACCATCCGAAATCTGGAGCTTGCCATAGACGTAGAGGGCGCTATTGCCGCCTTGCAAAACACCATTCACCAGGCCGGTACCCCCCGATACGCCATAGGCCGTATTCACTTCCCGATAGTCATCGGCGGTGCCCAGCACAACCGCATCGGGTCCGTTAATATAGAGCCCACCATTTGCCGGAATAAAATAATCAGAAGTTGCCGGCAGCGTTCCGGGGGTGTTTCCCTCCGTGAGCGAAGGAATGATCGTTGAACCCTGCAACACCAGCGTTCCGTTGCGAATCCACAACGCCTTCTTGATATTTGGATTGGTCGCCGTCGCACCCGCCGAGGCATCCGCCACAGCGTTGTTGGCACCATACAACTTGAAGTTACCATACGCCGATGAGTTGACGGTCAGTGAATAGGTCTGGTCGTTGCCTTTGTCAAGCACCAGGTTATAGAAGATCGTGCTGTTGTTACAGGTCAATACATTGCTCGTCGAGCCTTGGAAATAAACGGTGGCAAATCCGGATGTAGCGCCCACCGACGTAGGCGGAAAAGCGTCGTAAACCGGATAAGCGATGTTGGAGAACTTTACCGTTCCATTGTTTGTGAAATTTCCGTTGATGACAACGCGGTGTGACTGCGTGTCATAATACTCAATAAACGGACCGGCCACCGTGGTGGTGATGGTCGTTGGGTTGGTCGTGGTGTTGGTCACACCGGTACCCACGGTAATCGCCGCACCGCTATTCACCGTCACGTCACCATTGATGGTCAATTGACGCCGGGTCGAAGTATTGTCGTTAAGTTGGAAAGTGCCACTCTTCACCAACAAATTCCCATTCAGCGTCATATTCATCAATTGCGTCGCGGTCCTGCCGGCACAATTAATGGTTAAATTGTTATACGTCGTTTGAGCAACCGGCAAAGTAAAAGAAGCCGCGTTATAGTATTCAACCGTTCCGCCACCAGCGTTGAAAAACGTATTCGAAGCAACGACGGGAAAATTGACCGAAGCCAGTCGTAACGTGCCTTGTCCGCTAAGCGTGGACAGCCCACTGGCAAAACTGAAGGTCGACATGTCTACGAAGCCGCCGCCATCGATCTGGAGGTTCAGCAGCTGTACAGCAATGTTGCTGCTCAATGAAACCGTACGGCCGGTCAATATCACAACATTGTCGCTATACCCCGGCACGGTGCTTCCAGTCTGCAAGGTTCCGCTGGGATCGGATGTCCAGGTCGAAGGCGTGTTCCAGTCACCAGTTTGGTACGAGTAAAAGGTCGACGTATTACCCATCGTCCAATATCCCCCGGTGGTCGCGGTGGTGTTATTGGTAATGGTAAAGGAGTTTGCACCAAAGGAAGATGTTCCCGACAGCGGGGGCCGCTGAAAGATGGTGTATGGCGCAGGCGCATACGAAATGATCTGCGAGGCACCGTTGAGTTGTGCCGGGTCATATTGAAAAGTAGCGGTAATGGTCTTTCCAGCACTGCTAACAAAATCCCAGTATGCATTTATGTAACCCGGGTTGAGCGCCGTGGGCACTACACGCACGCTATACGTACCGCCCGCCGTAATAGAGCTCAGCGTCATAGGTGTGTAATAGCCGGCGGCGCCGATAGGGCTAAGGGCTTGTACAGAAGCCACATTTCTTATTAAATATCCGGTGCCGTCTGTCGCGATCATATTCGCCGACGAAAATGGCGATCCGCCAATAGCAGCATTGTTCGTCAGGGTCAGATTATAATTTCCAATTTCCAGCACACCGGAGGTTACTGTCAGCAAACCCGTCGCAGCCAGCGTCACCGCGTTGCCCAAGTTCACGGTGTTGGTTGTCCCTGTCTTGTTAATGGTCAAATTCAAAAGGCTGCCGCCGACGATAGGTGGCAAGTTCATCACCGGCGTGTTGCTTCCACCAATGGCAAGACTCGACGTTGCACTACCCGTTAGTGTACCTGTGCCAACGGCAAGTGTGCCGTTTAACGTCAGCAACCTCCCGTTGAGTGAAAAGTTGTCGTTAGCATTGCTACCGATAACCAGGCTGTTGGAAATAATACAGTCGGTATTGATCAATCGTACAAAGCGGTTGGTTCCGGACGAAGCCCCATTGTTCAAAACGACATTGCCCAGCGCATAACGACTGCCTGCATCAATGCCGAAACCAACGGCGGCAATACCGTTGCCGTTGCTCACCGCATCGCCAAAGTTGATCGTGCTGCCGTTAAAATTGTAAGCATAACCGGCCGTGGGTGTAACAAACAAAGACGTTCCGCCCGCGCCAGCACCGGGCGGGTCAACGATGGTTAGCGTGCCACCGGTAAAGGTCACAGCATTCGTCGCACTGGTGGATGCAAAGCTAAGCACAGTTGTTCCGGCGGCGAGGTTGTCGAACGCTTGAGGATCGATCCTCACATTACCTGACGTCATGTTAAACTGGGAGGTAGACGAAAAAGCTACGCCTCCATACATCATCAGGTTACCGCCGTCTATCCATACATTGCTGGTCGCAGCATTCACGGCCATAACATCATTACCGCTCCCATAGGCAAATGTTCCCGCCGTAATGTGAAGCAATCCGGTAATGGTTGGCGCCCCTGGATTGGCCGATGTGGCCGTCTGCACACAAGAAACGCTTGCACCACTATTATTGAGCCACAAGCCACCGATTCCTGCGCAGATGGTGGCCGCACCATAATAAGGCGTCAGCGTTGAAGCGCTCGACAACTTAAACGTTCCGCTTGTCAATGTCAGGTATGTTCCGGCAGCCGTCGGCGACGACATGGCGATGGGCGTTTGAACGTCAAGCACGTTGGCGAGGGCGCCCTTTGTCAAGATAATCTGATTAAATCCAATGGCACCCGTTCCGCCGGGCGAAGTTACCGTGTTACTGGACGCACCCGAAAAGGTAACGTTACAAACATTGCCCGGGAATGTCTGCACCATGTTGAATATGCCGTCTGCCTGTAAATTACCCGAGATGGATAACGCATGCACTGCCGCAAAAGCACCAACATTGACCGTGCTACCCAGATCAACCTGGACATTCCCTGCAACATTCAGGGTCTTTGCCTGCCCAGTCGTATTCCCGATGGTAAACGTCGTGTTGTTGGTCACCAACAAGCTTCCGGTCAGCGTCAGTGTATTGCTATTGCCGCCCCATACCGTTGTGCCGGTTCCATTATTATTCAAATTCCCGCTTACGGTCAACGCGTTTGCGTTCGAGACCACGACGCCGGAACCGGTAATGTTCAGGTCGTTATTAACGGTGGTCGTATTCGCGAAGGTCTTGATCCCTGCGCCCGACAGCTTCAGGTTCCGGTAGTTCAACGAGTTAAAAACAGTTTGCGAAGTGGCGTTATTATACTCCACAATGCTTCCCGAACCCGCAGTCGTATTAAAAGTACCAGGCGTACCATTGGCTAAGCCACCCAGGATCAACTGGTGCGCCAGGCCGGCACCTGTCATCGTAATGGTTGTAGGCGAAACCAGGTTTCCGACGATCGTAACAGTGCGGGCACTTCCCGATCCAAAATCAAATGTGGTCGTGTTGGCCATCGTAAACGTCCCGTTCGCGGTGATGCCGCCAATGCCACTGAGCAATACGATGGTGTTGTTTGTGGCAATGCTTACGTTGTTGAAGGTGGGCTTGATCGTGCCGTTCAGGTTTTGTGTTGTGGCGCCATTAAAAGTGATCGTGCCGGATGTGGAAGTGAACGTATTGTTGGAAGTTATATCAGCCTTTACAACGATGTTCGACGTCGAGTTGTTGGTTACGGCCCCTCCGACCGTGATGCTGTTTAATGTATAGGCGCCGTTACCGGTGAGGGATGTACCGTTCAAAGTCAGGTTACAAACCTGAGAGGCATTGTTCCATAGGGTCATGGTACCCGCGTTGGTCAGCGTTCCGCCGATGGTCAGCGAGTGGATGGTGTTTGAATTGGTCAGGTTGATGGTGGACCCAGCGTTAACCGTAACATAAGTGGTCACGTTTATGGTCTGGGCCGTGGTGCTGTTGCCCAGCGTCAAGGTCCTGTTGTTGGTAACGGTTAGCGAATTGATCGTAAACGCACCGGCAGGCATGTTCATCGTCATGGTCGTGTTGATGACCACGTCTTCGGCGGGAAGGGGTACGTGTCCTAGTGTCCAGTTGCCGGGTACGTTCCACAAATTACCCGTTGAGGTATTTGTCTGGGCCGCACTTTTTGAAATAAGAACGAGAGAGAAAAGTAAAAGAATGGAGGTTTTAAGAATCGTAAAACTTCTGGCCATAGACGACGTGTTTAGTCCGATACCCTTTCAGCAGCATTATCTACCCCTGGCCATCAGATATTTTTAGTTGTAAAGTATAGAGAACAAAACTGATGCCGTGGCCACAACTTGTTGCCACAACGCCCCTTTAAAACCGTTTGCAGAGCACACACTTTCCCTTCCTCATTAGCATCCGCAGATGATGAGCTTAAGGTCGACGTCAAAAATTGGGAAGGATGGGCTACAACAGACTTATATCAAAGGTATAATAAAAGAATACCATATTTATCCATACCCGGCCGAAAACTTAAAATAAAAACCGACTGTGTATTTTTATACACATTCATATTGCTGTCACTCTCTCAAATTGGCAAGGCCGAACCCATATTTTTCTCGTTCTGAAACAGACATTCATTTTTTTTCGGGACGCACCGGTTGCCTAGATGCAAACTCAAATCGTTGCAAGCGATTGCATGATGCCGGGCTTGGTCGTATTAGGTTCCTGATTTAGATCCAGCTCCCCCGGAACCTGTCCCACTCCCCTCCCCTTAATAAGAAAGAAATTGTTCAACGGGGTGCCTATGCCGCGTTATCTTTGTTCTAAAGCCCGGCCCGGAGCCAGTTGCTAACCCGGCCGGTCGCGGGCGCGTCCGAAGAGAACTGACGTGCTGCGTCAGGGGATTATGGAATCGCCGACGGTTATCGCGGTGGCAACGAGTATTTCTCGGCAAGTCTCTTTCATTTTCACGCATAGCCTACTGGCAGGCGCACATTCTTCAATGGAATCGAAAGGCCTTTACCATCCGCTTTAGGACCATGGGCAATTCAGTAGGCCATGTGACCACCGAAAGTCAAATAGCTTCTCTTAAGTCAGGCAGTAAAGATGGGATTGATATAAAACGGCTCACTCTATCACTACTTCAAGTTCTTCCCCAGCCCGCTTCACAAGTTGAATAATCAGTGCGTCCCCGGTCTTGTTGCGAGTCCAGGTGACCGGTGTTTTCGACGTAGCTTTTTTGCCTCCTTCCGGTATGGCTTTTCCCTGATAAAAAACTTTCGGCTGGTTTAGTACGCCACTCCATGTTACGGAATAGATTCTCTCCGCGCTACTGCCGGCGTAGTGGCCTTGCACGGCGCCTATCCTCACGGCAGTCTTGCCGCTTATCTTGTTTCGTTCGCACGTGACCATGGTCCTGGCTACTTCGCCTTGTTGATATTCTGTCGACACCCCGTCGTCTTCATACAGCGTAAACGACGATAGCGTGTCGGCCGGGAAAATTTCGAATGAGAGTTGATCGGGCACCGTGGGATCGATCCATTCTGTTGCTTGTCGTGTCGGGATGATGGCACCGCTTCGGATGAAGAGGGGCAGCGTGTGGATGTCTTCGACGTTATAGGTGATGACCCCGCCGTTGCGGAAAACCTCGCGGGTGTTGTAGTCGATCCAGTCGTAGCCCTGCGGAAGATAGATCTCCATGGTCTTGAAGTCGCCGTAGACGGGAGCCACCAGCAATTCATTTCCCAACATGTATTGATAGGGCCACGCATCCGACGAACAAATGTAGTCGTTCGGGAAGGCCAGCAACATCGGGCGCACGATGGGCATGCCGGTTTGGTAAGTGATGTGCGCGTACGAATAAATGTACGGCAGCAACCGGTAGCGCAGTTGAAGATATTTCCGGATACTTGCTTCCGCTGTCAGGGTTTGCGTTTTCTCGATCTTCTTCACGGCCGTGATCGTGTCTCTCCCGGTGATCCGGATCTTGTTCGTAAAGTCGAACACGTCGATGTCGCCCGACCAGGGTTTTGGATTGTGCGAGCGCGCGACGGCACTCAGTGCGGTGAACTGATTCCACCGCGCCTGGGCGCGCCAACTCGCGGCCACGCCATCCGAACTCAAGTAGGTGTAGCCACTCAGTGGACCAAACGTGTTGTTGGTGGCCTTCAGTTGAAATCGCAATTCATTCCAGGACGAGGAGGCATCTTCCGTCCAGTGAAAGGGATAGCGACGGGCGCCGATCATGTTTTCGGTGGGGGCCACGCTGTAGCGGAAGTCCCAGGGGTTCAGGGCCACCGTTTTGCGACACCCCAGGAACATCACGCGTTTGCCCGGCTGATGTTGTCCGGTGAGGTTCCAGATGTAGCTGTCGGTGATGTCGTTGATGCGCGTGTCCTGCCATGTGCCCACAATGCCCATGTCGAGCTTTTGTTTGTAGGCGCTGTTCCATACCGCTTCATCGTACACCGTCTCGGTCCAGCCCTGGTGTTTCCGGTTTTTGAAATCCGGCGCGCTGTGATGAATCAGCATCACATCGATGTGAAGGTCTTTCAGCTTACGGATCATCTCTTCCGGCGTGAAGGGTGTCGTGTAGTTTGGGGACCAGGCCAGCGATTTGCCCCATGTGGTTTCTTTCTGACCATCGCAGCCGTCGCCCCATTCAAAATCGATGATCAGGTTATCGAGGGGAATGTTTTTTTCGCGGAACTGTCGTGCCACGTCCAGCAACTGTTGTTGTGTTCCGTCGCAGGCAAGGTGTTGGGTTTGGAAAAAACCGTAGCCTTTGCGGGGTAGTAAGGGCTCGGGGCCAACAAGGGTGTTGTACTGGGCATAAATTTCTTCGTAGGATGGACCGAAGATGAAATACAGATCTTCCAAGGCATCCTCTTCTAAATAAATATCGGTATAGCGTTGTGTGGTTGGATGGTAGAACCAATGCGCAAAGCGACTGTTTCTATTGGCTTCGTTCAGC
>CBIHQM010000018.1:0-31338 GCA_966211885.1 uncultured Chryseolinea sp. | reverse complement strand
TCTTTGTAAATGGGGCTAATTCAAGACTTTGAACTAAATAAGCCCGTAGGGCTTCCCCAACATACCGCCCGGTGCAACCGGGCGAAGCCTGTCCATGCATTTCAACCCTGTAAGGGTTACCTTTCAGCGCGGGAACCTAAATCGTAGTCGCACATCTATATTAGTATGAATGTTCTAAGGTGCCAAATTATGTAGGTTCAATCGAAGGTTCGTGGTGTGGTATGTCGAGTACGAGTAAGCGGAAATTCTGAAACGTAATTGTGTGAATCTGATCTGCTAAGGGAACCCACCCGAAAGGGTAACCCGCCTAGGCGGGTTGTTATGTACAGTCACTGTTCGCCCGGTTGCACCGGGCGTTATGATGGGAAAGCCCTACGGGCTTGAGTGCATTTTTTTTGCCAATTCATGTGGAGCTAAGTCCAAGGGTAACCTCTTATGAGGTTGTAATGCATCCACCTTTGTTGGTGTTCTCACCAACAAAAACTTCGCTGGATATCGTTTTGATTTTTTACGTCAATTTTCATTCAGCGTCTTCGCTGGGTTGGCTTGGGCTGAGAACAGGGCCTGGGTGCCTACGATGGCGAGGGCAAAGAGAAGGGCTGCTGCGCCCGTGAGCGGGAAGATCCAAAGGGGGATGTCGATGTGATAGGAATACCGTTGCAGGAATTCGTTGAGCATCCACCAGGCAAAAGGACAGGATAACACAAACGCGAGAAGGACCAGCTTTGAAAAATCTTTCGACAGCAAAGCCACGATGCTCGACACCGAGGCGCCTAACACTTTGCGAATGCCGATCTCTTTGGTGCGCTGCTCGGCAATGAAAGAAGCCAATCCAAAAAGTCCCAGGCCGGTCACGGCGAGAGCCAGCAGGGCAAACAGGTTTGCGAGCTTGCCGGTGAGGGTGATGTCGGTAAATTTCTTTTGAAATTCGGCATCCACAAATTTGAACTCGAACGGATAGGCGGGGCTATAGTTTTTGAAGACGGCCTCAACACTTTTTAAGGAGGCTTCTATGTCTTTCGTTTTGTCGAGCCGCACGGTGACGACGTTGAACCATGTCGGTATAAATTCAACGAACATCGGGCCAACGGTTTCGGCGGCCCAACCCATCACCGTGTTCTCCACGACTCCAATTAATTTGCGTTTGCGACCCCGGCCCAGGTCGAGTTCCTGTCCGATGGGATCTTTTAGTCCCATCGCATCCAGCGCTGCCCGGTTGATCATGATCGATGCCGTATCCCCGGGAAAGTCTTCGGAGAAATCGCGGCCCATAAGTACTTTGATGCCCATGGTTTTTGAGAAATCGTACTCCGTGGTGAGGTTTGTAAAAATAAGTTTTTGATCGGCAGGTTGTCCGGGCCAGCCCAGGAAGCTCCAGCTATTGGGGTTGGTGATCGGAAAATTGGACCGGGTCACACTCGTCACCACGCCCGATTGCAGGAGCGCCTGTTTGAACGGCTGATAGCTTTTCGCCAGGTCGGCATTCACCTGGAGGGTGATGAGGCTCTCGCGATCATATCCGATGTCGCGTCCCTTCACGTACTGGATCTGCCGGTACACCACCAGCGTTCCCAGGATCAGTAAAATGGAAAATCCAAATTGCAGCGTCACCAACACTTTGCGCGGTGTGCCACTGCTTTTGCCGATCTGCGCCTTGCCCTTCAACACCATGGCTGGCTGAAACGAAGAGAGATAAAAAGCCGGGTAGCTTCCGGCGACGATGCCCGTGAAAAAAGTGATCGTGCCCGCAAAGATCCAAAACGACGCCTGACCATAAGGGATCGACTTTTCTTTTTGCCCCAGCGTGTGGTCGGCCGGAAACAAAAATTGGCCCACCAACACCGACATAAAAAACGCTACCCGGGCACGGCCACACGACTCGGCCAAAAACTGGAACACCAGGTCATGTCGTCGCGAACCCACACTTTTTCGAATGCCCACTTCACGCGCGCGGCGCTCCGATCGGGCCGTGGCCAGATTCATAAAATTAATACAGGCAATCACCAGGATAAAGATCGCGATCAGCGAAAACATTTGAACATACTCAATGCGTCCGCCCGCGGTTTTGCCATTCTCAAAGTGGTCGTACAACCTCCATTCCAACAGCGGAAATAAAAAGAACGTATGCTTCACGTCACTCTTCAGATTCCGGTCGCCCAAGTCGCCGATCACTTGCTCCACGTCTGCACGCGATTCGGGATCGTGCAACTCTACATATACGGGATAAGAATAATTACCCCAATTGCTGCGCACGTTGCTCCTGTCGGGTGAATGGTTCTCATACAATCTCCAGGGGAGTAGGCAGTCGAATTGAAGGGAGGAATTTACCGGGATATCGTTCATCACGCCGGTCACTTTTTGTTGATATTTATTGTCCACCAACACCAATTGATTGATGGGATCCGCATCGCCAAAGAGCGCTTTGGCCACGGCCTCGGAGATCACGAGCGAGCCTTCGTCCAGCAACACTTTGTCGCGGTTACCCTTCAACAGGGGGAATTCAAACATCTTCAGGAATTCGGGCGTCACATGGCGGCCTTGCTTTCGGATGGACTTTTCGCCCACACTCAGCAGGTGATCCGAACCCCAGTCGGCCAGCGCGGTGTTTGCCACGCGCGGGTCGGAAGTCTTAATGCCTTCGTAAGCGGCAGCCGGCGCGGCGCCCCAGGTGTGGAGGGTGCCATCGTAGTTCACATTGGCCATCACCTGGTAGATGCGGTCTGCTTTGGGATGAAAGCGGTCGTATGACGTTTCGTCGTAAACCCACAGCAGGATGAGGATGGTGCTGGTCAGGCCCATGGAGAGGCCTGCAATGTTGATGGCGGCATAGACCTTGTTTTTGCGCAGGCTACGCAGCGTGACGAGGATGTAGTTTCGGATCATGGGCGCGGCAGTTTAGATAGCTACCGGCTTTTTCCAAAAGGTGACAGATTTGCAAAAAAATAGTTTTATTGGTCAAATTCGTCCGCAAAGACGATGGTGCCCGATTCATTCTTCAAGCGCACGAAATCTACTGCCGCCGGCGTATTGAAGGTGAACGTGAGCCCGACAATCTTCCCATAGTCATGCTCATACTTTATATGTTCCACCGCCACATCATTTAAAAAGATGGTGGCGTTCTTGTTGTGATTTTCGATCCGCAGCGTCTGCCACTCCTTCAGCAAATCCGTTCCCAGCGCGGAAAGATCATGGTCGTTGCCTCCTTTATAAACCTCTCCCATTCCCACACCGAGGTTACTCACGCATCCCTTTATGGTGATGGGTATGAAACAAATTCCTTCTTCGCACACGATCATGATCTCCGCATTGGGGCATGCCTGGCTCAACAGGCTGTCACTCCGCAGGCGGGTTTCCAGCACGAAGTTGTTGCTGGTCACGTTTTCAAAATCGCGGCTGTTGTAATATCGATAGATGAAATTTTTCTGAACGTCGATCCCTGCCGCCTTCAGATCACCCTCCGTAGTCTGCAGCAGGCCGTCGTGCTTCAAACGACGGCGGTCCAGGTACACTGGGTGCGTATCTAAGGGGTCGTAGCGCAGGGCGGCAAACCACCCGTCGCTCTTGATGTGCACACGTTCGGTGGCCACCACCGAATCGCCTACCATAAGCCGGGCATGATGGAACCCGGGTGTATAGTAGATGGCCGTAAAATGATTTTTCGTTGGATCGATCGGTGTTTTGTCGCGAGGGTTCCACGATTTCTGTATAAAAAAACTGTCGGCTTCGATGTTGCTCACATCATAGTTGAAGATGACCGTATTGGGCACGCCTTGCGTCACAGTCTTGTCGGCCCGGAAGGGAATGACCGCCGGCAATTTTAATTTCTTTTTTCCCAGCCCAAATCCCAGGATCGCAATCACACCGGCAACAATAATGGCCAGGCCGAGCGCTAGGTAGAACCGCATGCTCATTTTTTGTTTCGCTGCGAGCGGTTCGGAAGGGAGCGCATCAACGTGGGTTGCCGCATTTGCTTTTTTGAACGACGGCCAGTCGGCAAAATCCAGAGCGCTCGCCAGGGCATCCAATGTGGTGGGATGGGGCTCCTGGGCGAAGTCGTCTTTCCACACGCGTTTCAGTGTGGAGATACTAAGACGCACTTTTGATTTTTGTTCGATGTGATCGGCCAGGTATTCCAGGTCGCGCTGCTTCACTTTGCCGTCGCCGTTGCCCAGCATCAGTTTTTTTTCGACGAGTGTCCGGTAGAGAACAATATAGTCTTTTTCGGAGGTGGGCATCTGGTGGTTTTTTTTTATGAACGCGGATTGACTGCGAAAAGATCGCAAATTGATCCCGAATCCTCCACACCAAACCTGGAATATTGCGTTCTAACATCAACCTAAAAAAACCATTGCATGAAACTCACCGCTTGCCTGCTCATCCTCTTGGGATGCGTAACGTCCATCCAAGGTCAGAACATTCCCTACGGCGACAATCCCAAGACCGGAAAATATGTACAGTCGGGCGACGCCCGGATTTATTACGAGGTCTATGGCGAAGGTCAGCCGCTTTTGTTGTTGCATGGAGGCTACTACGGCTACATCAGCGAATACGAACAGTACTACCCCGACCTCACAAAGAATTTTAAAGTCATCGCCGTCGCCACCCGCGGACACGGACGGTCAGAGATCGGGCACACACCCCTGACCTACAAATTATTTGCACAGGACGCGATCACGGTGTTGAAAAATGAGAAGATCGACAAAGCGCTTGTCATGGGTTTTAGCGACGGCGCCATCACGGGCAACATCCTGGCCGCCGAGTATCCTCAGCAGGTGATCAAACTCGTGAGCATGGCCGGTACACTGAATAGCACCAACGGACGCCCCGAGGCTTTAGAATACCTCTGGACCATGACCGGTAAGAACGAGGAGCAAAACCTTCCCCAATTTTTGAAAGACCGCAAAAAGATCATGCCCGAACCTCAACGGTTTGCCGAATGGGTAGACATGCTGAAGAATGCCTGGATGGAACCCGTCTGGTTGTCGGAAGAAAAAGCAGCGACCATAAAATGCCCGGTGCTCATCGTGGCCGGCGATCGTGATGACTATACGCGCACCGAGGCTTTTGTGGCCATGTACAAGCTTCTCCCCAACGCGCAACTCCTCATGCTGCCCAACAGTGGTCACGTGTCGCTCATCCAAAACCCGGCGATGCTCCGGGATTTTATCATTCCCTTTCTGAAAGCACCCTAACTATCCTTTGTCATATCCCTGAAAACAGGTAGACATAGTTCAACCAAAAAAACTTTTCATCATGAAAATCAAGACGTTTTACACCGGTCTCTTCGCAGCGCTGATCATCGTCTCATCGTTTGGTCAAGGGAAAAATATCAAGCTCAGCACATCCGAAAAGGACTATGACATGAAAAATGCCACCCTGGCACCATACGCCGCCGAGGGCATCAGCGGCGTGCAACTGACCACCCCAAACCAAAAAAGTGGCGCCGCCTGGCTGAAAGGCAAGACGTTTACGGAAGGCGTCATCGAATTCGATGTCATGGGCGCCAACAACCCTGGGGCCAGTTTTGTGGGCATCGCCTTCCACGCCCAGAACGACAGCACCTACGATTGCATCTATTTCCGCCCCTTTAATTTCGTGGCCCCTAAACAAGAAAACCGCGACCACATGGTCCAGTACCTCAGCATGCCCGAACACGACTGGTATACCCTCCGCGAAAAACGCACGGGCGAATTTGAGAAGGAAATAAAGAACGCGCCCAACCCCGACAAATGGTTCCACGCCCGCATCGAGGTGAAGGGCGACGCCATCCGGGTATTTGTCAACCACGATCCAACGCCAGCCCTGGTGGTAAATAAGTTGAATGCCCATCACAACGGGAAAATCGGGTTGTGGGTCGGATCCAACTCGTTTGGCCGGTTTGCCAACCTGAAATTTTAGACGCACATCGCACGCATGTCAAAACGTGATAAGTCAAAACTTATCACGTTTTTTATTTTAACCTGGGTAAATACTTATAACTTTCGTTCGTCGTTTAAATTTCGGCGGTTTTACTTTGACGCCACCGCCAAAAAAACGAAACTTAAGTATCCAAACACTCCCCGTGGAACTGTCTCTAGCCATCCGGTTGATTGAAAAAGGAATACCTCCGTCTTCCGACAGCCAGACTTGGATGGACCTTGGTGCAGGAAAAGGCCTCTTCACCAACGCCCTCGCGGGGCTGCTCCCGCCCCACAGCACGGTCTATGCCATCGACAAAGATCCCACCGCCCTGAGAAGCCTGACGCTTGGCAACGCGGTGATCACGCTGAAGAAATTGCAAAAGGATTTTGTCAGCTACGACCTCGACGCCATTGTGGCGAATGGCGTCCTCATGGCCAATGCGCTGCATTATGTATCCAACAAGATCGTGTTCCTGCGACAACTGAAGAAGCACTTTACTTCCGGCAGCAGACTGATCGTGGTGGAGTACGACACCGACCGGGCCAATGCCTGGGTGCCCTACCCCATCCGTTACGCATCGCTACAACCGCTGCTGGAGCAAAGTGGTTTTCATGCGGTGGCGAAAATGGACGAAACACCCTCCATCTTCAACAACAACCTGATCTACTCCGCCGTGGCCGTGTACGGCGACGATCGCTAAAATCAAATCTTCACGACGATCTTCCCCACAAACGATCCACTCTCCATGTGGCGGAAAGCCTCTTGTGTTTTTTCAATCGGGTAGATCGTATCGATCACAGGCTTCAGTTTTGTGCTGTCAATGGCGCGCACCATGTTCTCAAAGCTTTCGCAGCTGCCCACCGACAAGCCCTGCACGCGCAGACAGGCATTGACCATTCTAAAAAAGTCGATGGGCAACGTTGCCCCCGTGATAAAACCGACGAGCCCAACATAACCATGCATGCGAAGCGACAGCAAGGACTTCCCGATGGTTTCCGCACCACCCACATCCAACGTGGCCTCTACACCTTCGCCTCCCGTCAGGCGCAACACCTCCTCGTGCCAGGCGGGGTTGGTTTTGTAGTTGATCACCTCGTCGGCGCCCAGGGCTTTCAATTTTTCCAGTTTGGCGTCCGCGCTAGAGGTGGCGATGACGCGCGCGCCCACGGCTTTGGCGAATTGCAGGGCAAAAATGGAGACGCCGCCCGTTCCTTGCGTGAGCACGGTGTGGCCGGTGGTGACCTGGCCCTGCTCGATCAACCCAGTCCAGGCCGTGAGCGCGGCGATGGGAAGGGTGGAGGCTTCCACGGTCGTGAGGGAATCAGGAATGCGTACCAGTCCATCCTCAGGAAAGACGGCGTATTCCGCCAGCGAACCCTGCGTTGCCTGACCAGCCTGACTGTGCGCCATGGCCCATGTTCGCTTGCCGGCCAGCCATTTCTGGTAGTAGTGCACCATCACCCGGTCGCCTTTTTTGAACCGTGTGACCGCATCGCCGACCTTTTCAACGACGCCGGCCCCATCCGAAACCGGGATGCGGGGAAGCGCTAATGCCGGATTGTACAATCCCTTGGTCACGGCAAGGTCGACATAGTTCAGGGAGACGGCCTCTATTTTGATGAGCACCTCGCCGGGTGCAGGCTCCGGTGTCTTCGCTTCTACCAGCTGCAGATTTTCGAGACCGAATTTCGTTAGATGAATGGCTTTCATAAAAATGTGTTGTTTTATGAAGCAAAACTGGGTCGGTCTCCGTTCATCATCAAGTATGCACTTTTTGGTAACCTGCGCACCAAAAGGATAGCAATGCTGAGTACCAGCGAGAAAAAAATCAAAGAATTTTGAAATTTTCCAGGAACAGCAGGGGTTTCGAAAGCATGACCACGCCTAATATGATCGCACACAAAAATCTCCCCAGCATGAAAACCGAGGTAAAAGAAATGATGGAGCAGTGTTCCGTAGACTACGCTTTTCAGCGGATCGGTGGCAAATACAAGGGCCGCATCCTTTGGCACCTGAGTCAAAAGACGCGTCGCTATGGAGAGCTTCGAAAGGGCCTCATCGGCGTGACCCCGAAAATGTTGACGCAGGCCTTGCGTGAGCTGGAAGACGACGGTCTCATCACCCGGCACGAATACGCCGAACTCCCTCCGCGCGTGGAATACACCCTTGCGCCAGACGGGCACGACCTGGTCCCTTTCATTGCCCTGCTGAGCGGATGGGCGAAAAATCAGATGCGAAAGCGCGGCGTGCCCATTCTCACAAAACATGCGGAAGACATGGACTACTGCGTCTGAGTTCTTTCGATTTCACCGGGAGACACTGGAGTATCTCCCGGTGAAAAATGATCATTCATATTTTAGCGCGTTCACGGGATTCATGCGCGCCGTTTTCAGGCTGTGAAAGGCCACCGTGAAGAACGAAAAGACCAACGCCATCAGCGCGACCACCACGAACGTGAAGATATTCAGTGAGGTTTGATAGGCAAAGTTGCCCATCCATTTCTCGATCACGTAATAAGCCAGCGGCACGATGATGACGGCCGCCGTGAGGATGAGGTACATTACATCTTTGTATAACAGGAAAATAATATGCGGCACCGAGGCGCCATGCACCTTGCGGACGCCGATCTCTTTGGTGCGTTGCGCAGCCGTGAAGGCCGACAGCCCCAACAATCCAAGCAACGAAATGAACATGCAGATGTAGGCCAGGTTGGACAACAACGTGTGCTGGACTTCGTCTTCCTTGTATTGGGCGTTGAAGCGTTCGTCGAGGAAGAAATATTCGTAGGGGTGATTCGGGTCGAATTGCGCCCATTTCTTTTTGATGTAGGCCATGGTCTCGGGCAGGTTTTCGCCTTTCACACGCAAGTGCAGCCAACCGCCTTCGGTGTCGACCTTCACGAGGATCAAGGGCTCTATGGCATTGTGTAATGAATTGAAATTAAAATCTTTCACCACACCGATGATGTGACCATCTTTCTCGGCGTGGAACCACTTTAGCTTCCTGCCAATGGGACCTTGTTGATCCGTGGAGTCCTTGCCCCAACCCATCAGCTTCACGGCGGCTTCGTTCGCAATAAATACATCGCTCACATCCGCCTTGGGGCCGGTCTGAAAGTCCCTGCCATCCACGAGCGTAATGCCCATGGTTTTCAGATAGTCGTCGCCCACGAACATGCCCGTGAACCGCTGCTGTGTCATGCCATCTTTCGATTCGGCCATCATCACAGAGCCACCGTCTACGTTCATCCCGGGGATGCTATACGATGTGGTCGCGGCCGTGATATTGGGATTTTGGAGAAATTCATTCTTGATGCCCGTCAGCTGATGCTGCACCAGCGTGTCGAGGATGGGCAACACCACCACATTTTCTTTGTTGAATCCCAGTTCGCGCGACCGCATGAAGTCGATCTGGTCTTGCATGAAGAGCGTGCATACGACTACAAAGATCGAGATGGCAAACTGTGTGGTGATCAACACACGCCGCAGCACGTGACTCGACTTCCGGTTTTTAAAGGCGCCTTTCAGGGCCGTGATCGTGGGAATGCCCGGCAGGTAGAACGCGGGATACAATCCCGAAATGATGCCGATGCCGAGCGCGATGCCAATGGATCCGAACAACAACAACGGGTTGTGCATAAAATCGGGCGACAGGTTTTTGCCTACGAGCGTGTTGAACGATGTTCCCTTCAGTACGAAAAACACCAACCCGATGGCCAACACCAGAGAGAGCATCGACAAGAAAACGGATTCCATCAAAAAGGAAAAAACCAACGCGCGCTTGGACGAGCCCAGCGTCTTCTTCATGGCAATCTCGCCGGCCCTGTTCACCGATTTAGCCGTCGACAAATTCATGTAATTGATGCAGGCCAGCAAAATGATGAAGATGCCGATGCCCGTGAAGGCATAGAGATAGGCCTTGTTGCCATGGGGCTCGTCGGCCTTGAGCGTGGAGTTAAAGTGAATGTCGGCCAGCGGTTCGAGAATGGGTGTGTATTTGCCTCCGACCTGGTCGCCGAACGACTTGAAATATTTGGTGTAGATGGCCGGAAACTTGGCCATGAAATCTTTTGGGTTGTAGTGGTCGGGCATCAGCAGGTACGTGTACACATCGGGATTCCAAAACGCTTCCGACTTCACCGCGCCATTTTCGATCACCCACTCGCGGTCTACCAGGCGTGAGAGCAGGATGTCGAATTTCAGGTGGGTGTTTTCCGGAACGTCTTCGATCACCGCTGTCACTTTCCAGGGTGTGCCATCGATGATGAGGCTTTTGTCGAGCGGGTTGTCGTCGCCAAAATAGCGCTTGGCCGTCGATTCGGTGACGACGAGCGTCCGCAGATCGCGCAGACACGTCTTCGGATCGCCGGCGATGAATTTGTGGGTGAAGACCTGGAAGTAGGTGGAGTCTGTGCGCACGATGTTCTCTTCGTAGAACGCTTTCTCTTCACCATCCTTGGGTTCGTATTTCAACAGGGTGCGATCCCAACTGTTGGCCCGCACGACTTCCTGCACTTCGGGGAATTCCGCTTTGAGGATGGCACCCAACTCGCGCGCCGAGCGTGCGCTCCGGCCATCGATGCCGGTGGCTTGCAGGTGACCACCCAGGCGGTAGATGCGTTTGTAGTTGGCGTGATACTTATCGTAGGAAAGATCGTTTTGCAGGATCAACAATAAAATAATGCTAACAGCAATGCCCAGCGCCAGGCCAAGCATGTTGAGGATCGAAAAGAATTTGTCCTTCAGAAAAACTCTTGCCGAGAACCGGAGTTGATTGCGGATCATATCTATTATGGGATAAGGTTAAAGGATCATGCTAATGATACCGCGCAGGATTGGATTGGTTACAACGCCGGGAACAGCGAATACCGGCTGGCCACCCGGCCGCCGCCGCTGATCTGTGAAGAAACCTGGGGATCGCCTTCATACAAAATGTTGCCGCCACCGATAATTTTTCCCTCCAGCGCCTCGTGCACCTGCAGCATCACTTCACCCCCGCCAACGATCAATATGCTCGCCTTTTCCGCCATCAGGTTCAACGCTTCCACGGTGCCGCCGCCACTCACGCGGCCAAAGAGATTTTGTACGCGCGACTTCTCTTCGAATTTTATGCGACCGCCACCGGTAATACTCGTCTCCAGGTCTGCGCCCAGGTTGCCATCGATTATTTGCACATAGCCGCCGCCATTCAGAGAGATTTTCCGGAGGATGGGCAATTGGATACAGATCTCTATACTTCCATCGTCCGCATTTTTTTCATCGACGTGCACCGTCAGCGTCGTGCCGGTGACGGATGTTTTTATTTTGTCGATCCATGCTGCATCGGCCTTGATCGCGACCCCCGCAGTTTTGCATTCGTGGATCTGCACCACGGTGTGGTCGGACGTTTCCAGCACCACATTGTCAAAAAATTTGACGGAACGGGCCTGCTTCACCGGTTGTCCTACGGCTTTTTGAATGCCCTCTGTCAGGTAGAGAAGGGCGATCAGGGCGAGGATTCTGAAGAGGGTGGTCATGGGGGCGTTGTTTGTCGCGCGAAGCCACTCAAGAACAATGCCGGGCGACAAAACCGCGTTTTTTATTTCGCTATGAGGGTTTTGGGACCGCGTCGCTGATCAGATTTGAACAGTAAAGTGTACGTTCCTGCGCTAGCGCGCGCCGATGCTGGATTGGGGTGTGATGGGCAGGATTACCTGGAAGGTGGCACCTTTGTTCACCTCGCCCCGGGCGAAAATGTGGCCGCCGTGGTTCTCCACGATCTTCCGGGCAATAGCCAACCCGATGCCTGTACCTTCAAAGTTCCGGCCATGCAGCCGCTGGAAGATGCCAAAGATCTTTTCACTGTATTCGTTTTCGAACCCAATGCCGTTGTCGCTCACTTCCACGCAGGTGAAGTTCTCAGGAGAGATCCCCAGCATTTTCACGTACTCCGGGCTCACCGCTTTTTGCTCGATGCTGATGACCGGCGGATGGGGGCCCGCAAACTTCAGCGCATTGCTAATGAGGTTTTGGAATACTTGCCGCATCTGCCCGGGCACGGCATCGATATACGGCAGGTCGCCGATTTTGATCACCGCCTTCTTATCGCGGATGGAAACTTCAAGGTCCCCACAAATTTCCTTCACCAGCGCCTTGAGGTCGGTCGTCTCTTTCACAATGCCGTTGTTGGAGAGCTTCGAAAGGGTGAGCACGTCGTCGATGAGGTACTGCATGCGGTTGGAGGCGTTTATCATTTTGTCGAAATAGCCTGTTTCAGTTTCTGAGAGCTTGCCGTTGATTTTGGATTGTAACAAATTTCCAAACGCCTGGATCTTGCGCAGGGGCTCTTTCAAATCGTGCGACGCCACGGAGGCAAATTGGAGCAGGTCGAAGTTGGAGCGCTCCAGTTGTATGTTGCTTTCGGAAAGCTTTTGAGAAGTGATCTCGAGGTCTTCGTAGTTGCGTGCGATGATGTCGGCATCTTTTTTTCGTTTGGTGATGTCCGTGTAGGTAGTCACCACGCCGTCGAGCATTTTCACCACGGTGGTGTCGTACCATTTGTCGGTGGCCTCCTGGTAAAATTCGAGTCGTACGGGCATACCGGTCTCCACCACGTTTACATACATGTCGAAATAAGTCTTGTCGCCGTTGAACATGCGCAACAATTTTTGACCCGCCAGTGCACCGGGTTTTACTTTAAACATTTTCTCGGCGGCCTCATTCACGGCCAGGTATTCGAAGTCAACGATCTTTCTCTGTTTGTCGCGAACGGCGCGCTTGGCGGCAATGCCGCTGGTCGAACTTTTGAAGATCCCCTGGATGATGCCATCGAGCCGCTTGATCTGTGAAATGTCGATGAAATTGATCACCACGCCATCGATGCTCTTGTCGCGTCGCACGTAGGGGCTTAGCCGCATCAGGTAGAAGTGATGATCGGTTGTCTCGATCTCCTTCGCCACCAATTCGCCCGTGGCAATGACTTTCTGAATCTGATCGATCATATCAACACTGGAAATGTTGGTTGTGATATCGGCTAACGAGCGGCCAATGTCGGCATCGATAAAATTGATCATACGGCGCGAAGAGGGACTGAACTTTCGGATGACCATTTTACGGTCGACCAGGATCTGCCCGATATCGGAGTTGTTGAAATAGTTGTTCAGGTCGTCGTTCAGTTCATACAGTTCCTGGATCTTCGACTGGTGTTCGGCACTGACGGTGTGCAACTCTTCGTTCAGCGATTGGAGTTCTTCATTGGTGCTTTGCAGTTCCTCGTTGGTGGAGATCATCTCCTCGTTGTTGGCCTGCATTTCTTCGTTGGCCGTTTCCAGTTCTTCGATCACGGCCTGGAGATTTTCACGGGTGTCGACCAGCTCGCGTTCCAACTCGGTAATGCGGTCCAGGTCGCCGGCCACTCCGGGATCGATGGTTTTCACGGCGCGGGGTTCCACGTTGTCTTCTTCCAGGATCACCGAGAGGAACGGCTCTTGAAATTCCTTTTGTGTGAGATAGGGCTTCACGATAATATTGACAAAGCGCGGCGATGACTCGTGGTGAACCGCCACGCGTTTCAGCACACTTTTCTCATTCAACGCGATGGCACGACGCACCGTCACGCCCAAGGCCACGGCCAGGTCTGGCGCCACCAACTTCAGCAAATTGAAATTGAAGATGTCGTCCGGGAAGTGCAGAAAATTTTTATAGCTGCCCACCGCTTGCTTCACTTTGAATTCGCGGTCAATGACGAGGGCCACGATCTTCCGGTCCTCCAGCAGCGTATCTTTCAGGATCTCGGCCATATTGGATTGCGGATTGCGCGCATGGGTGGTTGGGAGTTGAGGAAATGCGGACCTTTCCAGCGGCACCAGCATCGTTTCGCCGTCGGACAGCGCTACTTTGGTGGTGCACTGGTAGAGTTTCCATTTACGGCTCAGCTCGAGCATGGCCTCCTTCAGGGGCCCGATGTTCTCGCTGGGACCCAACATTAAATACCCATCCAATTTTAAAGCGAAATGAAACTTCTTCAGCGCCCTGCGTTGCAACACCGGGTTGATGTAGATGAACATGTTCCGGCAAAGGATAAGGTCGATGTGGCTGAACGGGTGGTCCTTCAACAGATCGTGATTGGCAAACACGACATGTTTACGCAACTCCGGCGCCACGCGATAGGACTTTCCTTCTTCGATAAAATATTTCTTCAGCAGCGAAGGCGGCACATCGCGCGCGATACCTTCGTTATACACGCCGCGTGAAGCCGTTTCCAGCGCGTCGGCGTCGATGTCGGTGGCAAAGATCTTCAGGTTGGAAGACAGCACGTCGTTTTTCTCCATGCATTCGCGGAACAGCATCGCCACCGTGTAGGCTTCCTCGCCACTGCTGCAGGCGGCCACCCAAACTTTTATGGTGTCTTCCGCCGACTTCTTTGAAAGAATGTTGGGGATGGCTTGCGTGCGCAAACACTCGAAGGCATCGCCGTCGCGAAAAAATTTGGTGACGTTGATCAGGAATTCGCGTCCGAGGATCTTCAGCTCGTCATCGTTCTCCCGGATATACTGGCGATAGGATTCGAGATCGACGGCTCCCACTTCCGACATGCGTTTGGCCAGCCGGCGCAACAGCGTGGGCCGCTTGTATTGATTGAAGTCGTGTTTTGTGTTCTTGTGGAGGAGTTCCAACAGTTCACGCAGGCTTTTTTCATCCTGCCGGTTCATGCTGTGAAACGATTGCACGAGCGGCTCGTCGCGGATGAACTCCAGCAATTCTTCGCCGATCATTTCGGGTGGCACGATCAGGTCTGCATAGCCGGTGGCGATGGCGCTGTTGGGCATGCCGTCGAAGGCGGCGGTTAGTGGGTCTTGCACGATCACGATCCCACCACGACGCTTGATGGCCTCGATGCCTTTTGATCCATCAGTGCCGGTGCCCGAAAGCACGACACCTACGGCCCGGTCGCCAAGGTCTTCGGCCAGGGAAGTAAAAAAGATATCCACGGCGTTGTTGGGGCCCGTTCCCTTTAGCTTCTCGACAAGACGAAGCTTTTGGTCCTCGACCGTCATTAATTTTTTGCTGGGGATCACGTAGATGCAATCCGGTTCGATCTCGCAATCATCGACGGCCTCGCGCACGCGCATGGCGGTATGCTTGGAGAGCAGATCGGCCATGAGACTTTTATAGTCGGGTGATAGATGCTGGACCACCACATAGGAAAAGCCCGTGTTGGCGGGCAGGTAATCGAAAAGGTCGTGAAGCGCCTCCATGCCACCGGCCGAAGCGCCGATGCCAACAATTTTCGGGTCGGGAAGTTTTGTTTCCGCAACCCCCTTCATTTTAGCCATATCGGGAGAAGAATTACTCAAAATAAAATTTACATTTGGTGTACTTAAATTCTGTGCCAACCCGCTTTTGTGGATCCGCTGAAAATACTTTTGGTAGAAGACGATCAGGACGACGTCGAACTCATGGAAGACGTGCTCCGTGAAAAGGGGGTGAACTTCACGTTGGACGTTGTAAAGCAGGGCGACAAAGTGATTTCATTTCTCAAAATGGGTAAAAATTTCCCCAACGTTATCCTCCTCGACCTGAACATCCCCAAGCTCCACGGCCGCGATGTGCTGGCCCGTCTGAAGGCCGACGACGACCTGCGGCACATTCCCGTGGTGATCCTCACCACCTCCTCCACCCCCGCCGAAAAAGAATTCTGTCTCAAGGCCGGCGCCCATCAATTCCTCACCAAACCCACCACCGTCGACGGCTTTGATTCCAGCATCCGCACCATCCTGGCGGTGGCTACCAAGCCGACCTAGCGTTGGCGATGAGCCGGAAATTCAAATAATGCGTATACTTGTAATACACGCTAACTTCCTTTTTCCCTATGGAAAACTCCGTGATCGTCGCCCGGAACCTGTCGAAAACCTATACCGAGACCGTTCTGAAAAACATCGACCTCACCATCCGGCAAGGTGAGATCATCGGCTACATCGGGCCCAACGGGGCCGGCAAAAGCACCACCATCAAGATCCTGACCGGCATCATTCCCGACTTTGACGGCGACGTGACGGTGTTGGGGCTGGACATCCGCAAGCAACCCGTGGAAGTGAAGAAACAGATCGGCTACATCCCCGAGAACGCCGCACTCTACGACACACTCACACCGTTGGAGTATTTGTATTTCATCGGCCAGCTCTACAAGATGGACCTGGCCGCGGTCGATAAAAAAGCCAAGGACCTGTTGGAGCTTTTCGAACTCAGCGAACACCGCGACTCGCGCATGACCACCTTCTCCAAGGGCATGCGGCAAAAAGTACTGCTCATCGCCGGCATGATCCACAACCCCGCGTTGCTCTTCCTGGACGAACCCCTGTCGGGTCTGGATGCCAACGCGGTCATCCTGGTCAAGGAAATTCTTTCGCAGCTCAAACACGCCGGCAAGACCATCTTTTATAGTTCACACCTCATGGACGTGGTGGAGAAGATCTCCGACCGCATCATCATCATCAACAAAGGCGAGATGATCGCCAACGGCACCTTCGCCGAACTGAACGCCCAGGCCACCGGCTCGCTGGAAAAAATATTTACCGACCTCACGGGCAACCGCGAGCACGCCTCCGCCGCAGGTCACTTTATCGATGTGTTGAAAAGTTAATGATGGAAAAGATTCTCCTGACCGTGCTGGACGCCTTCGCCTGGATCTTCAGGTTGCTGGGTGCTGACTATGAACAAGTGCGGGCCATCGTGGCCATCAAGATCGTGATGGACAACCGGCGGCAATTGGTCACCTTTCAGAAAAAAGCAAAAGAATCGGGCAACACGTTCTGGCAAACGGTGTTCGTCTATATCATTTTTGGCCTGTTCATCGGCTTCCTGCTCAGCGTCATCCCCTCGTTCCGTTTTGCCATGACGGTGTTCTTCAGCTACCTCATGGTCATGATCGTGATGACGCTCATCACCGACTTCTCCTCCATCCTGCTCGACACCAGCGACAACACCATCATCCTGCCCCGGCCGGTTGACGGTCGCACGCTCTTTGTGGCGCGCGTCACGCACATCATGCTTTACCTCGGACAACTGGCGCTGGGACTGTCCATCGTTCCCTGCATGGTGGTGTTCTTCATGCACGGATGGGCGGTGCTGCTGGCGTTTGGTGTGGGCGTTGTGCTCGCCATCCTCACGGCCGTGTTCATCACCAATGCCTTCTACTTACTGGTCATGCAATTTTCCAGCGAGGAAAAATTAAAAAACATCATCAACTATTTTCAGATCATCATGGCCGTGGCGGTGATGGGCAGCTACCAGATCCTGCCGCGCATGATGGGGAGGCTTACGGGCGAGTTTTTTGAATTCAGCCTCAACGCCTGGAGTTTTCTCATTCCACCCTTGTGGATGGCCGGTGCGTTGGAAATGGTGAAGCTCCATCTTTTCGACGGTCTTCACCTGGGGTTAACGGCCTGCGCATTGATTGTGCCCTTTGCCGGCATGTATGTCGTCAACACGTATTTAACGCCCATTTTCAACCGGAAGCTCAGCGCACTTAGCGGTGGTGTGGACGAATCAAAATCAAAAAAAGTGGTGGTTCAAAGTGCAGCCCTTCCTTCACGTCGCTGGTTCACGGCCTCGTCTGTCGAGCAGGGCGCTTTCGATGTAGTTTCAAAATTGTTGTCGCGCGACCGGAAGATCAAGCTGAAGATCTACCCGGCCTATGGCTATGTGCTGATCCTGGGATTCATCTTTATTTTTCGCAGCAAAGATTCGCTGGAATCCACGCTGGCCCATCTCTCGGAATCCAACTATCATTTGGTGCTGATCTACCTCATGTTCATGGTGCAACAGGTGGCCTGTCACGAGATCCCTTACTCCGATGACTTCAAGGCAAGCTGGATCTATTTTTCCGCACCCTTGGCGGCGCCGGGTGAAATTCTGAGCGGCACGCTCAAAGCAATTTTTGTTCGATTGTTTATTCCCGGCTATACCGTGATCAGCGCTATCATTTTGTACGTGTGGGGATGGCGCGTGTGGCCCGATTTACTTTTCGGCCTATTCAATAACATGATCATGGTGCTTTTGCTGGTCACGATCTCCAAACGATATCTACCGTTTTCGGTGGCTCCCAGCCTGCGAGCACAAAGCGGCAACGTGGCGCGCGGCCTTTTGACCGGCCTCATGATCGGGTTGTTGGGATTGATCCACTATGGCGTTACCTATATGCCGGTGTTGTTGTGGGCGGCCATCCCAGCCCAACTGGTGGTCGTGTACTTCGCCCACCGCGACTACCAACAGACGTCGTGGGAGCAGCTTAGTCTTTGAAGCGGAGTTTGAAGAAGAGAAGGGTGGAGGCCAGCATGAGTGTGAGCATGTTGGCGGCAATCACGGGAATGTCGCGCACCAGGATGCCATAGGCCAGCCACAACGCTACGCCCAAGCAAAAAAGGGAAAACATACCCAACGAGAGGTCCTTTGCCGAACGGCTTTTCCAGGTTTTGATCACCTGGGGAAGAAAGGCTATCGTCGTTAACATTCCTGCAGCAAGTCCAAGAAGTTGTATCGTATTCATATGGTTTGTTTTAGGACAGCCCCATGGTTTATTGAGCGGGTCATCCAGGTTATTTAACTCCCAAAGCTACCGAAACGTTGCGGTGATTTGCCCCTCATGTAATTTTATTGACGCTTTCGCCGGCTATAACGATTGCGGAAATTTTAACAGATCGAACGTTGCAGGAGCTGGGTTGGGATGAGCGCGCCGGCGTAGGCCGGGGGTTGGTGGCGGGTCTATGCACCTACTTATGATAGCTTGATGACTGACAATGATAGGGTGTAGGGCAACCCTTTCAGGGTTGTTGATGAACATCACGATTGACCCCCGGTACGCTCGATAAATATCGAGGCGCACCGGGGGCCATTGTACGAAAAGCCCTCCGGGCTTGGAGTTGTTTTGCATTGAGAGTCCATTTCTCGAGGGAATATTGTGAGGGCTATGTCTCAAGGGGTGGGTTTTGTATTAAAGCCTGAAAGGCTTTCGGGCTTGGAGTTGTTTTGCGTGAGAGGGCCATTTCTCAAGGGGGATGTTGAAAGACTATGTGTCAAGGGGATGAGTTTTGTACTAAAGCCTGAAAGGCTTTTCGAACAATGGCCGTCAGTGAAACTGACGGATACAGGATTATGCATGGCATTAAACCCTGAAAGGGTTCCCCTGCGGGGATCTGTCGATCCGCGGTGTGCACTTCGTAAAAAGGCTGGAGAGGTTTCGTTGGTGGTCTCAGGGCCAAAGCCATCGTCTGTGCGCACGGGCAGCGACTTCCCTGCAATACACGTGTTCGTAGACTAGGCCAGGATAATCAAACGGGCTTTAGCCCTGACTTTCCCGCTGTATGTATCGCGGTCTGCCCAATCATCGGCGTTGTCAGTCCGCCAGTTGGCGGACCGTGATAGACGTGGCTTATATACCCCGGACTAAAGTCCGGGGTTATTCATTTATGCTCTTTCTCTTCGAAAGATGTGTGCATAGACTAGGCCTAAGGCCAGGGTATTCAAATTGAACTTAATTGGTTGCTGAATCTGATTTACATCCTGATAGTAGGACTAGCGTCCGGGTTATATACTATCACTGTAACTTGCGTGCTGGGCCAGGGCTAATAAAGCTGGGTTTATACACGATCACGATAACTTGTATGCATAGGCGAACAGGACATGACGACAGCTACGCCGAACACATTTTTTACATTCCCGTTTACTTCAATTAAGCGCACCGATTTTATTTAAATTCATCTTATGAAGATTCGTCAAGCTATTCGGACAGACGCTGCGGCACTGGCGGTTTTGCTTACACAGCTTGGGTATCCGCCGCCGCAGGAAAACCTGGATTTTGTGGCTGGGAAAATTGAAACCTACAGCGCCGAAACATACCGGTTGCTCGTCTGTGAAGTAGAGGGCGAGGTGGTTGGATTCATTTCCTTGCATTGGTTTCAGATCTTTCACTCGCCCGGCAGGATGGGGCGCATCACCGCCTTTTGTGTGCATGAGCGGGTGCGCGGCCAAGGCATCGGCCAATACATGCTGGCGGAGACTGAAAAATTTCTGGTGGCCCAGGGATGTACTTCGGTGGAAGTGACCAGCAACATGCGACGACTGCTTACGCACGATTTTTATCTCAAGCACGGTTATGCAGAAACATCGAAGCGGTTTATAAAATCGCTTGTTCCAAAGAAAAGTTAACGGGCCTTATCGCCACTCGCGCATCAACTTGCCCAGCGTCTTCAGGCCCTCCTCGATTTTTGGGTTCCACGGCTCACCATAGCTGATGCGGAAGCAATTCTCAAATCTTCCCTGCGAAGAAAAGATCTGGCCCGGGGCAATGCCGATGTTGTGTTTCAGTGCGCGTTTGTGAAGTTTATACGCATTTATTTTTTTGTTCATCTCGATCCACAGCGTGAAGCCTCCTTGCGGGCGTGAGATGCAGGTGTCTTCGGGAAAATATTCACAGACCGCCTGCACATAACGGAGGGCCTGGGTGTGGAGCGCCTTGCGCAGGTGGCGGAGGTGCAACTCGAAGCGGCCTTTGCTGAGGAAGTCGGCCACGGCGGCTTGGGCCAACGTGTTGGTGGAGACGGTGTGCATGCGCTTGAGGCGGATCACTTTGTCTTTGAATTTGCCGGGGATGGCCCAACCGATGCGATAGCCTGGGGCCAGCGATTTGGAAAATGATGCACAATGCAACACGAGCCCTTTTTTGTCAAAACTCTTGCAGGTCTTGGGACGGGTTTTGCCAAAGTAGAGCTCGCCATAAATGTCGTCTTCAATCAGCGGAATTTCTTTTTTGGCGAGCATGTCCACCAGTCGCTTCTTGCGGTCGTCGGGCATGCAACTTCCCAGGGGATTATTGAAGTTGCTCACCACGAGGCAGGCCTTGATGTTGAACCGGGGAATGGCTTGCTCGAGGTAGTCGATGTCCAACCCCAACACGGGATCCGTAGGGATCTCCACCACCTTCAGTCCATGACTCTGCATCACCTGGAAAATAGCAAAGTACGTCGGGCTTTCGATCGCGATGGCATCGCCCGCATTGGTGATGGCTTTGATACAAAGCGACAGGGCCTCCACGCAACCGGCCGTCACCACGATGTCGTTTTCGCTTGGTGTGCCTCCCCAATTAAAGGCCTGTCGCGCGATTTGTTTTCGCAAGGCCACGTTGCCCTGGATATGTTCGTAGTGCAGGCAGCTTGTTTTTGATTCGCGCAGCACGTGGGTCACCGCTTTGTTGAGCTTCGCCGTGGGCAGCAACTCGATGGCGGGTGCGGCCATAGAGAAATTCAGGAGCGTACGCGAGTTGAGGTCGACGTAGACGCTGTTGATCATATCGTCGATGGTGACGGGAAGGGCATCATCGGGAGGTTCGCTGGTGCGGGGCAGGTCGAGCACATGCTCGGGAGAGTATTTCACATAATATCCCGATTGCGGCCGGGCTTCCACCAGGCCCTTGCTCTCCAATAGATAGTAGGCCTGGAACGCCGTGCTCAGGCTAATGCCCTGCTCTTTGCTGAGGGCGCGCACCGACAACAATTTGTCGCCAACCTTCAGTACATTTTTTTCGATAAGCGCTTCAATGCGCTCCGCCACGGCATTGTATTTATGATCCGGCTTGGGCATCACGTCGTTCATGCTCTATTCTTTTTGGGTTGAAACGCCGATTGGAACTGATATGGTCAAAAATACCAAAATTCCAACTGTTATGAACGAGCCTGGGCGGGCAAAAGATTTGATATCCCACAAAAAAAATTGGGAATCACCCGCCGTGCGAGCGGCGGGGATTCCCTCTCCCTGTGTACCTAAAACTTACAGAAACTTTCTCAATTATCGACCAATGTGTTGAACGCCCTTGGCGTTGACCCACAGCGGTGTTCCGGTCGAAGCCACATTGCCTTTGGCCATCATGCTTTCGCGCGATGTTTTGGTGGCTCGCTTGGAAACAAACCAGTGTGCGTCCAGCGATTTTGCACGGATGTGAGACCGGCGCAGGCTGGGGTCATTCAAACTTTTTTGATTGGCTACTTTTTGCACGTCCTTAGAGATGGGCCATGCCGGGTCGTTGCCCGTTTGTGCGTTGGCGAAGGAAACACTTGCCACAAATAAGGCCACCAGGGCCATGGTCTTCGTCCACACGTTCAGTCGCTTTTTCATAACACGGTTTATTTGCTGTTGTACAAATAAACGGCGTGAGGGCAGAGGCTTCCTTCAGGATATGTACCATTCGGGCCCTATGATTTTCACGGAAACACGGCTCAGGGTTTACCCGGAGGTCAGGACAGGATCTTCATTTCGATGGCCTTGCGGATGAGCTCGGCGGTGTTGTTCACTTTCATTTTCTTCAACATGTTGATGCGGTGCGACTCCACCGTGCGGATGCTGATGCCCAATAGGTCGGCGATCTGTTTGGTGCTTTTGCCCTGGGCCACCAATTCCAGCACCTCTTTTTCGCGGGGCGTTATATCACCGACTTCAGGGAGTTCGGGACGGGCCACGGAGTCGGCCAGGATGGACGTGATGAGGGGGCTGAAATATTTGCCACCATTAAATACCACGAGGATGGCCTTTTCCAGTTCGGGTCCCTCGATGCTTTTCAGCAGGTAGCCTTCGGCGCCGGTTTTCAGGGCGTTCATGATGTATTCGCGTTCCTCGTGCATGCTCAGCACGATGCACTTGATGGCAGGGTATTGCTTTTTCACTTTCTGCAACGCCTCCAGGCCATTCATCCCGGGCATGCTGATGTCGGTCAGGATCATGTCGGGCGACAGCTCGGCGGTGAGGGTGAGCAGGTCGGTACCATTTTCAGCTTCGCCCACAATCTCGAAGCGCTCGTTTTTTACGAGCATGGATTTGAATCCCGCGCGGATCAGCGGGTGGTCATCGGCCAGCAGCAATCGGATGTTATTCATAAGCGGAAGATCAAGTTCACGAAGGTAGCGATAAGTTAGACAACCGGAATGTGCACTTCCACCACCGTGCCTTCGCCGGGAGAGGAGTGTATTTCGGCGCTGCCGTCGAGCAGCTTTGCCCGCTCTTTGATATTGCGCAGGCCCTGGCCTCCCTGGTGAGCCGCGGCGTGCATGTCAAAGCCTTTGCCGTCGTCTTCCAGCAGCATGTAGACCTCGTCTTCGTTGTCGAGCAGGTGCAGGTTCACGTGGGTGGCCTCGGCGTGTTTCACAACGTTGTTAAGGCCTTCCTGGGCGATGCGGAAGAGGGCGATGTTCACTTCAAAATTGAGGGAGTGCTCGAACTCTTTTATGTAGCGGAAGTCGATGGTGAACGTCGCATATTTTCTCACGTTGTCGCACAACCCTTTCAAGGCCGCCTCCAGTCCAAAGTCCACCAGCGCCTGGGGCATCACGTTATAGGAAATGCGCTTCACTTCGGCAATGGTATCGTTTATGTGGCCTTTGATCTCATCCTTCCACACGGTGCTGCCGTCGAGGGCGTCTACACGCATGCGGATGGCGGTGAGCAACTGGCCTACGCCGTCGTGCAATTCTTTGATGATGCGGCGGCGCTCGTTCTCCTGCCCTTCCAGCAGGGTGGCGGCCCGTTCGCGCGCGCTTTTCAATTCGCGCTCATTCATACTGCGCAAGGCATCGCGCATGTGGAGGAGCGCCAAACCCAGCGCATCCTTATCGCTGAGCGTAGTGAAGGTCGTATTGAAATTTCCCGCCCCGATCTCCTTGGCAAACGTGGTGGTGCGCTCCAGCCCTTCCGTGAGCTGGTAGATCGCGTGGGCCATTTGCCCCACCTCATCTGAGGACGTGATGTTCCGGCTTCCCGAAGGGATCATGCCTTTGGACAACGTGACGATGATCTCCCTCAATTGCAGGATGGGCCGCGCGATGGCGTTGGAAACAAAATACGTAATCACCACAATAAAGAGCAGGACGATGAGCGTGATGGCGATGAGGTAATTGCGCAGCCGTATGATCGGCTCCATTGCCTCACTCAGGTCGATCTCCGAAATGATCGCCCACGTCAGTCCCGGCACATCGGCCGCGCGATAAACACTCAGGGCGCGCTCGCCGCGATAGTCCGTCACGATGCCGCGGCCCGATCCTTGTTTGAACGAGTTCCGTGCTGCGTCGGTCTCCACGCGCACCGATCCCGGTGGTGCGTCCAGCAGGAAGCGCGACGTCGAGCGCATCACATAGTCATCGCCCACGATGTAGGACTCCCCCGTGCTGCCCATGCCGGTGGTCTCCAGCAAAATGCGCTGGATCTTTTCGAAGTTCTCCTGCACCAGCACGATGCCCACCCGTTTCTGTTCTTCCAGGATGGGCACATAATAAAACAAAAAAGTTTGTTTGTCGCCAATGGCGGGCGAGGCATCGATGATCCAGAGGCGGTTGGGCTCTTTGGCCACCACGGTCTCGACGCGTTGCATGAGGCCGTCGGGATACATGGTGCTGTCGGTGCTGAATAGTTGTGTGTGATCGGCGTCGAACAGGTGAAGGTTGCGAAAGTTGTAGAGGCGGCAGATGTTGTAGAGGTCGGACAGGTCGTGATCGCGCTCCGCTTTTTTTGTCTGGACCAGTCGGTTGTGCACATGCAGGAATTTATCTTCCAGCGAAAGCGCTTCCAGGTTTTGTTGCGAGCGGAAGAAGTGGTTCTCGATGAGCTCCTTCTTCAGGATGTTGATGGACGACAACTGGTCGAGCGTGCGTTGAATGAGGATCTCACCCACCAGCACATAGACGATGGCCGACAACATGACGATGGCGAGCAACCCGATGATGGTATGCGAAAAGAACAGCTTCTTGAAAATGTTCAGGTTCCTCATTCGCCTGGGGGTGAATCCATTTGCAAATGAAAGGTATCCTTCCCGACAAAAAAAATGTAGCGGCGAAACCTCACCGCTACATTTTCCTATACTTGATCAACCCGTGAATTACTTCACCAGCTCCATATCCTTGATGTGGTCGAACTTTGGTTGGATCACCCAGTTGCCCGATTCGTCGATGATGCCCCACAGTTCGCCTTGCTTGGCGGCGGCATAGCCGTTCACAAAATCGCGGGAGCCGTCAAACTGGGGTTGGATGGCCCACTCGCCCTTGGTGTTGAAGAAGCCTACTTTGCCGTTTTTGCGACCTTGGGCCAAACCGTTGGAGAAATCTCCCCAGAGGTCGGTGTCGGGCACTTTCATCACGTTGCCCGAGGTGTTCACGTAGGCCCAGCCGCTGGCATCTTTTACGCGGGCCATGCCGCTTTTGGGATCGAAATCTTTGCCCGTGTCGAACGCTGGCTTAATGACCCACTCGCCTTTGGTGTTGATGTAGCCCACTTTTTTGTCGGCCGTCTTTGCCCATGCCAGGCCACCTTTAAAGTAGCCTACGCTCTCGAATTGTGGGGCGATGGCGATCTTTCCATTGGTGCCCAGGAAACCAGCTTTTTTATCGGCGGTTTTGCAGGGCGCCAGGTTTTCGGAAAAGCCTTTCACGTCTACGATGCTGGCGTCAACCGGTATTTCTTCGCCTTGAGTGTTGAGGATAAAATGTTTCTCGCCTATTTCCACGGGCACAAAGCCATCGCCGAAGTCGGTCACGTGATCATACTTGGCAGGGATGGCGAGCTTGCCAACGGTATTGAGAAAACCCCATTTCTCCTCGACCCTGACAGGCACCAGTCCGTCTTCAAAGCCTTTGAGATCGAAGCCTAAACCGTCTATGAGTTTAAACTTTTTTACTTCCGGGTTCAGTTTCTCGCCTTTCAGGTTGATGAAATAATATTGCTTGGCATCCTTGTCGTAGATAGGTGCCCAGCCATCAGCCGAAAACTGGTAGCATTTTTCATATTCTGCGGGGATGATGAGGTCGCCTTTCAGATTGGCGTATCCCCATTTCTTGTTACCGGCCGGTTGTACTTGCGTGACCAAAGTTTGCGAGAAGGCCGTGAGCGACAGGGTCATCACAGCCAAAACACTAAAGAGAGACTTCATTTTCATAAGAGATAGTTTTTTTAAACAATGTACAAATTTTAAGGGTATGCTTTATCGCGAGAGTGTACGGAAATTCATGTTCCGGGGATGAAGATTTTGTGAAAAGATTGCGTGCTGATATCAATAAAAATTTAACGGACGCTTAAATGTTTGGCGATGAATGTTATCTTGTCGGAACAATGGCTTGTACCGAATCTTAAATTTCATGACGCATCGTTTTAAAGTGACTATCGCCCACCCTCCGTTTTTATTGTCCATGCTCGTCTTCGCGCTTTTGCTGGCGCAAGGGTGCTCTCCCCGGAAACGGGACGCAAAAGAAGAACAGATCCGCATTGAAAGTCCGGCCGAAATAAAGCCTGACTCCAATCTTGTAAATTCCATACAAGGCAATACGCCCCCCGGCCAAATTCCCATCACACCGCATGAGGTCTTGCTGACCGGCCTTGACGAGCACCGACTGGTGACGATTTATAAGGACCGACGGCCTGCCGCCGCAAAAAGCAATAGCACCGATGATTACCTCTACGGGAGCCGCTCGTATGACTACGAAAGTGACCGCGAAGAACATTATATGCCGGGCTTAGACCTACTTTATGGTTACAACTTGCTTAACATCGCTCACTACGACCTGAAAGCCGAGAAGCTGAACCTGCTGTTTGAACAACCCGTGTTGGTCAAGTCGTTGTACTATCCTTCGTTCATCCAGGATTCCTTGTATGAGAAGCCCATCACGCGAAACTACTATCTCGTGTCGGTGTACGATGCCGATACCAATCAAGACACGCTTATCAACCGCAAGGACCTGCGCCGGTTTTATTATTTCGATGCGACGGCCGAACAAAAAGTTCAGCTCCTTCCCGCCGACTATTCGGCTGTGCGCTCGCAATACGATCCGAAAAATGATGTGATGTATATTTTTGCACGGCAGGACGCCGACCACGATGGCACTACCAAATACAAAGAGCCATTGCATATTTTTTGGGTTAACCTGAAGACGCCGCAGGTAGCGAAACGATTATATTGATCTTACCTTATGAAACAATTTTAACATTGACGCCCCGTCCTTTCCGATTAATCGTTAAATCTGGCCATGAAGATTTTTGAAAGCGTGACTGTCATTCTCTGGATTGTTGCCATTGTCTTGCGGCACAGCCCGTCCGATACGTATAAAATCATCTCCCATGCATTGATCTATATGGTCTCGTTTTTACTCCCTCTTTTTTATTTACTGATCGGTCCATTTTATCTCAACAACATTGCTGCAAAAGATCTTTTTAAAAGATCGGTCTATGCTCAAATTTCACCCCTGCGTCTATTCGGCACTAATCTAACGTGTGTCGCGAGCGCCTTTTTTGTATTGGCCCTGAATTCCACTTTTCTGTTTTATTGCGGGTATTTGATTGTAACGCTCGCAGCCTTGCTGGCGCTGATCATCCTGGTGACGACATTGATCCGATATTTCAAAAAGAAGGATGATTTTTATGGTGGCATCGCCATCCGCATGGCCGTGTGTCTTGCCATTGATATTATGGTTTTGAGCAGGTTTTTCGCCGTCTTTTCAAATCTTGGATGAAAGTAACACCGCTTTTTCAGCTTCTCAAATATCCCTACCTTAACTCGTCCATCATAATTTGTTCATCCCGAATCCACAGCAAGGATTTGTGATGGAATGTTCCGATTCATTTACTATTTTTTCGCATGCGTAACGTTTCCGGTATTTTATATTTAGCGGCTACCGATCTTTCCAACTATCTCGGCTGCAAACACCTCTCGCAACTCGATCGCGCCGTCGCCAACAAAGAGCTGGCAAAGCCCGACTGGTTCGACCCTGCCTTGGCCGTATTGGCCAAACGTGGCGAACAACATGAAGCCGCCTACGTGGAACACCTGCGCCAAAAGGGACTCACCATCGTCGACCTGAAAAACAAACCGACGGAAGAAACCGTAAAGGCCATGGCCGCGGGGGTGGACGTTATCACGCAAGCGACACTATCGGAAGGCGCCTGGAACGGTAAGGCCGACATCCTTCTGAAAATTCCCGGCACCAGCCGGTTTGGCGACTGGTCGTATGAAGTGCAGGACACCAAGCTTTCCCAAAACACCCGCGCCGGCACCATCCTGCAACTGTGTCTCTATACGGACCTGTTGGCGCGGTTGCAAGACCACACGCCCTGGAAAATGTATGTGGTGAAGCCCGGCGATGATTTCCCCACAGAAGAATTCTTGTTTACCGATTTCCGGGCCTACTATACTTTGATCCGCAAAAATTTCGAAGCGGTCATGCTCGGCCCCGCGTTGAACATCTATCCCGATCCAGTCGCGCACTGCGCCATTTGTCGCTGGTGGAAACATTGCGATACCCGGCGCCACAACGACGATCACCTGTCCCTGATCGCCGGCATCCGCACGTCCCACCGCCAGGAGTTGCAGCATCAACAGATCGACACGTTGGAACAATTTGCTCAATTGACCTTGCCCCTGCCCGAAAAACCAAAGCGGGGAAATGCAGAAGCCTATGTCTCGCTGCACGATCAGGCCCTCATTCAATGGGAGGGACGCGTGCAGGACAAGCTCCTCTACAAAACCCTGCCCCCCGAACCTGGCCGTGGCTTTTTCCGCCTGCCCGAACCCAACAAAGGCGACGTGTATTTTGATATCGAAGGCGATCCCTTCTTCGGCAACGGCGGCCTGGAATATTTATTGGGCTATGCTTTCCAGGACGACACCGGAACGCTGACCTATCGCGCCCATTGGGCGATGGACGTCGCGACGGAGAAAAAGATCTTTGAACAATTCATCGACGTGGTGATGGAGCGCTGGCGGCGTTATCCCAACTTCTATGTCTATCACTACGGCATTTACGAACCCGGCGCCATCAAACGCCTGGCCAGCCGCCACAGCACACGCGCCGACGAAGTAGACCAGCTGTTGCGGGCCGAGCGGTTCATTGATCTCCACATGGTGATCCGCGAAAGTCTGAAAGCCAGCGTGGAGCACTATTCGCTGAAGGACCTGGAAAAATTTACTACCTATCAACGCGATATCGAGTTGCCCACCGCCAGCGCTTGTCGCCGGGCGTTGGAACGCGCGCTGGAGCTCAACGAAGTGCCCGCGCTTTCGAACGACATCCTTGAAGTGGTAGAGCGCTACAACGAAGATGATTGTCGCGCCACACAAGCCCTACACCTTTGGCTCGAAGCACTCCGAAGCGAAGCGATCGCTGCCGGCGTCTCCATCGGCCGCCCCGAGGCAAAGACAGGTGAGGCGAGCGATAACGTTCGTGATATTCAAACGCGGGCGTTGGCTCTTTTCAAAGGTCTAACGGCCAAGCTACCGGAAGACCGCGAAACCTGGACGGACGTCCACAAGGGAAAGTGGCTGCTGGCTCACCTGATCGACTACTTCCGCCGCGAAGACAAAAGTGCGTGGTGGGATTATTTTCGCGTGCACGAGATGGACCGGGAAGCGTTGCTGGAGGAACGAAAAGGGCTTGCCGGCCTGGAGTATATTGGCCCCGTCATCACCCCGGCCAAAATGAAGGTGTCCGTGCATCGCTACAGCTATCCGCCACAAGAAGTGAGCATGGATGAAGATGATGAGTTGCATGAAGTGAAAGGTGCCAAGATCGGCAGCGTGTATGCCATCCATTTGAGCCACTACACCATCGACATCAAGAAGACCGCAAAGACGGCCGACCGTCATCCCCAAGCCGTGCACGTGATGGAACGCATCGACCCCGGCCCGCTCGTCACTTCCATCATGGACCTGGCCAACGACATCATCGAAGACGGCCTCGACAACGAGTGGCCGCATCGCGCAGCCAAGCATTTGCTGCTAAAGAAAAAACCAAGACTGTTAACGCCCGTCGCCGGGCCGCTGCTTTTGTCGCAGGAAGATCCCGGGCAGGGCGCTATACGGTTGGCACTGCAGTTGGATAAAAGCGTACTCGCCATTCAAGGACCTCCGGGCACCGGCAAGACCCACACCGGCGCCGACATGATCCTGGCCCTGGTGCGCGCTGGAAAAAAAGTCGGCGTCACGGCCGTGGGTCATAAAGTGATCCGCAACCTGTTGGAGAAAGTGGTGGAACATGCCGCCAAACAAAATCTATCCGTGAGCTGCGTCCACAAAGTGACCGACAAAAGCGAAACGCCTACGTCCGGCATAACCGAAGTGACAAAAACAGAAGAAGTTATCCAGGCGCTGGGCCAGGGAAAAATTGTCGGTGGAACGGCATGGCTCTGGTCCGACAAGAAAGCTGCCGGAGCGTTGGACTATTTGTTTGTGGACGAAGCCGGGCAAATGTCCCTCAGCCAGGTGCTGGCCGCAACACCGTCGGCGCACAATCTTATTTTACTTGGCGACCCGCAACAATTGGAACAACCCCAACGCGGCGCTCACCCCGAGGGCAGCGACGTGGCCGCGCTCACCTACCTGCTGGATGGTCACCAAACCATTCCCGACGACCGCGGTATTTTTCTGGGCATAACCCGACGCCTGCATCCCAACCTTTGCGCATTCACATCGGAACTCTTTTATGAAAGCCGCTTGAAATCACTTCCCGGTTTAGAACGTCAACAGATCCATGGCCCCATACCGTTTACGGGTGGTGGACTTTACTATGTTCCCGTCGATCACGAAGGATCTCAAAGCCGTTCGGACGAAGAGATCGCGGTCATTGCCAACCTGGTGGAAACGCTGACGAGTCGTGGCGCGACATGGACCGATGCCGAAGGGCTGGTGTCGCCGCTCACAAAAAATGATATTCTCATCGTCGCCCCCTACAACGCCCAGGTTAGTGGTTTGCGCGAAAAAATACAGGATGTAAAGATCGGTACGGTCGACAAATTCCAGGGACAGCAGGCACCGGTGGTGATCTATTCCATGACTGCCTCGTCAACGGAAGATGCGCCGCGGGGGATGAGCTTTCTGTATAACCCCAATCGCCTCAACGTGGCTACCAGTCGCGCGAAATGCATTTGCATTTTGGTGGCCTCCCCCAGGTTGCTGGAGCCCGAGTGCCACACGATCGACCAGATGAAATGGGCCAATGCCTTGTGCCGGTTTGGGGAGATGGCTACGCGGGTGGAGTTATAGAAGTTCGCTATCTTCTAAAATGTCGCTCAGTTCACGCCAGCTTCCCTGGCAGGTGAACACATATTCGTCAACGGCACGCCTGAATGCCGCTTCCACTTTTTTTGCGCTCCGGCCTTCGAACGTGATCACGCGGTCGATTTCCAGGATGCGCCCGGAAAGGAGTTTTTCTTCGGCGTTGAATTCGATCATCGCCTTGAAGCCTTTGTAGAGCAGTACATTGTTCATGTTTCAATTTCGGCAGGATGTGTTACTAGAGCCATGTGAGGATGTATGAAAAACATACATCGGCCTGGCACAAGGTTTTATTGGAGATTCCTGGATCTAAAAAGTTTGATCATCGTCCATTGCGCCTTTGTTGGTGTTCTTCACCAACAAATTCAGCTACCCAACATTCCTTTTCAG
>CBIHQM010000017.1:0-31806 GCA_966211885.1 uncultured Chryseolinea sp. | reverse complement strand
TCAGGCCAATGAGCGAGGGGGCGATCACTTTAAAGAAAAGATTGATCAGCAGAGCGACGATGGTGGTGGTGATGACGGAGAAAGCAGTCTGCCGTTTGGAATACAACGACCAGATGATCGGCGCAAAAAGTGCACCGCCCGCGATGGCTGCAATGCTCAACACCACTTCAACGATGCCACCGGCCAAGGGCACCAGCATGGCGACGCCGATCGTGCCCGCCCCAAACAACAGCGTAAAGAGCCGCGCCACCAGGATCTGTTCCTTCTCTGACGCCAGGGGACGGAAGACGCTGCGATAGACATCCTGCGCAAAAACGGTAGCCGCCAGGTTGATGGTCGTGTTCGCTTTGCTGGACGTGGCCGAGATCATACCCGACAACACCAACCCGATCAGTCCCGCCGGCAGTACGCGCTGGCACAACATCATGTAGGCGCCTTCGGGATCGAGTCCTTGCAGGTCTGGGTTGATCACCCGGTAGATCATCGGGGGCAACATCCAGATCAGGGGACTGACGAGGTATAAGCCCGCAAACAAGTAAGCCACTTTCTTTGCATTCCGCTCGTCCGACACGCTGGTATAGCGTTGAACATACGACCAGTTGCCGCCGATGTAAACGGTTTGATAGCCGATGAAAGCCAGCATGAAGCCCGCCGTGTAGTCGCTGGTGAACGGTTCGAAGAAATGTTCCGGGGCTTTTGCAAAGAGATTGCTCACGCCGCCGATCTCACCGAAGGCCGCGGGGATCACGATCAGCACAGCGGCCATCAGGATCACAAACTGCACGACGTCCGTCACCAGCACGGCCCAGAGCCCGCCCGCGGCGGTGTAGAGCACAATGACCAACCCAATCCCGATGATGCAGGCATTGAGCGAGAAGGGCGTGGCCACATAGACCATCTTCCCCACGGGATAGAGCACGGCACTGGTATTGACCAGGCTCAGGATGAGGATGAGGTACGTGTAGAATTGTTGCGCGCGCGTGCCGAACCGTTTGCCGATATATTCCGCCGCCGTGCGCGTGCCGGTGCGTTTCCATTTGGCCGCGATAAAGATGGCCACCAGGAAACCGCTGACCGCCATGGTGAGCTGAATGACGTTCGCCACCGCACCGTGTTTGTAGGCAATGGACCCCCACACCACGAAGGTGCCGGCCGAAAAATAACTGATGAATAACGAGAGGCCGTTGATCCACCACGGTGTCTCACCGCCCGCTTCGAAGAAGGCCTGCCCGCTCTTGCTCCCCATGCGGGTAAACGTCAACCCGATGGCAAAGATCAGCAGGGCAAACACTATCATGACGACAAAATCGAGTTGTTCCATGGGCGCGGGGCGTCGTTGTTATGGGGTGTAAAACTAAGTTAGGATGGGCGTTGGCTCAAAGGTCTACGGCATATACTTTTATACCATAGGGCGGCACCGTGATGTCGACGGCAACGCCGGGGCTCAACGTTTTGTTTTCGGTCAGCTCCGTGATGGCCTTGGCGCGCGCGCCGGGTCTGATCTTGGACAGATCGATGCGCAGCGTTTGCTGGTGGGGCTCGTTGCGGTCGTTGAGGATCACGGCATACACGCGTTGCTTCGAAACCGATTGGGCCATGATGCATTCCAGGTTGGGATCGTCCAGTTGGAAAAGGCCTTCGCGCAGGATGAGGTTGGCCGGGTCGTTATAGATCTTGCCGGGAGCAAAACCGTAGCTTTGGTGCGGGCCGACTTTTGGCGTCACAAAGCCGCGGGGAAAGATCACGTTGTCATTGGAGCGCAGCTGCGCTTCGGCCATGAGGTAGTCGGTGATCCAGCCGATCTGCCACCAGGCGTGATGGGGATACGGTCCCGAACCTTTGTTCATCGCGCGCCAGTAATACGACGCCACACTCGTGGCCGAGTCCACAAACGCATCGCGGCCGAGGGCGCCGGCGCGCGCCATGTCGATGAGCAGTGAGTCGCCGGTCAGTTTGAAAATGCGGACGAACAGGCCGGCATGGCTCGCCAGCTGAATGGGTCCGTTGCGTTGGGCCGAACCCATAATACCGCCGTGCTCGAAACCGAGTCCCGTTTGCGTGATCTCCCAATCTTGCCGCTTCTGGCCGTTCACCAATTTTTCTTGCTGGGTTGGGATGGGGTGCGTGTAGATCGAGGTGGTGTAGATCCGCGCCGTAGCGATGGCGGCGTCTTGGTAAACTTGTTTTTTGGTAAAGTCATACAAGTCAAGCAACGCTTGCGCGGTTTGGGCCGTGGCAAAATCGGGAGCGTACCGTGCATCGCCACAAACACCGAGGAAATGTCCTTTGTCGACTCCGTTCTTTACGAGCCAGTCCGCTCCTTTCTCTGCCGCCCGGAGATATTTTTCGTCTTTCAGGATCCGGTAAGCCACGATCAGTCCGTAGAAGGTGGGACGGAGATCTTTGATGTCGGTGAACAATGGCTTTTGGGTTTGTTGGTCGTAGGCCACTTCCCAGCTGCCGTCTTCCTTCTGCCATTTCAGCAACAGGTCTGCACCCAGGCGAAGCCGTTCGAGCAACGCTTTGTTGTCGGGTTCGAAGAGCAGGATATTTCCTACGTCCAGCATCGTGTAGTAGGTGAGGCTCACGGGTTCAACAAATTCTCCCCACTCCTCCACAAACATTTTGCGCTTCGCCAGGTAGTACTGGCCCATAGCGGCGCCTTGAAAAAATCCGGGTTTCGTTTGTTGTTGCGCCAGTTTGAAGTTCAGTGCATAGGGCAATACATTTTTCTTCAGCAACGGATCGCCGGTGGCATGTGCCAGCATCCACATGGCACCGTAGTCGGAGTTCTTCATGGCGTCCTTCTGCGAGCCGACAACACCGCCCAGGTAGGATTGTCCTCCAATCTTTAGTCCTTGATAAGATTCAATATTCCAAAGCGATGTTTTGGGATCGATGAGGTAATGATGCATGGCCTCGATCCGGCTGGTCAATGATTGCCGGTTTGTGCGCAACGCCAGCGTTTTCTTGAACTGGTAGATGTCATTGGCGGCATGGTTCACATTTTTATACCAGCTGCCGTTTTGAACGCTGTAGCGGAACTCAAATTCGATTGTGTCGCCCGCCTTTAACAGCGATGGCTTTTCGCCCAACACCGGAAAATACAACGAGGGCGCCAGCGCTGCGTCGCGGTTCTTGTGCGAAATCCCAATGTACCATTCCTCGTGGGTATTGTGATCGTTCTCCCAGGGATCGCGACCCAATCCCGGTGCCGGGATAACCGCCAGCGATACGTGGTCTTTCGTATCGACAATCGCCGCCATCGTGCTGACGCAACGCTCGCGATAGATCACCGGAAGCTCGGGGACACCCTGTCCGTAGGCATACGCCAAAACAAAATCTTTCTGGATCGCGTCGCCTTGAAAATAGCCGGGCACCGTGGCCCAGGCCATATCCTTTTCGTCGACCGTTACCAGCGTGGGGGAGCTTAGCGAATAGTAGCCGGCTTTTTTTACTACGGCCTTTTGCTTCACGACGATGTCGGTGGGATACTTTTCGTCCAACTTCCATTCGGCGGTTACTGTGACTTGTTCATTGTCGGAGGTAAAAGTGATCGCGTTGCCTGCAGTCTTTGCTTCTTGTGGAAAAAATGCAATGGCTTTCCCTGCGGTGTTCAGCGACACGGGTTCGGTGGCCGCTTTCCAAATATCCTGTTGATAGTGATATACTTTTTCGGGGAATTGAATACCGGTGTTGGCCTTAAAGATCGTGGCCGTGCTGTCGGGCTTGCCTTCACTGAACAGCAACGTGTACTGGCCCGAAGGCACGCCGACGTTCTTCCATACCCCTCCCGCCTGCAACTGCAGATCTTTCACTTTCCATCCTTCGCCGCTTTTTTCCCAGCTAAGTTTCAATTCCGCGTTGGCCAATTGCACATCTTCCTTCCGGCAACCAGCCCAAACCAGCGCCAGCGCTATCGCAAAAACAAATCGTTTCATCATTTCTTTCTCAATTTTCATAGCACAATACTTCAAATACCGCCGCAGGAACTTGTGCCGACGGATGCTCCACTTCCAGGGTCAATCGTTTTGTCTGCAAGGGCTCGTGCAACCGGATGGTGTTCATGGTCTGGTAATTTCCCGTCTTTTGATAGACCACCTTGCCCTGGTCGTCGCGCAACACATAGTTGCGCACGCAGAAGGGCATCACATTTTCAGGGTGTCCCATGAGCACCGATTCCATGGGATGATCAAAATCGGTATCAAACTTTAGCACAATGGTACGAATGGTCTTCGGTTCGCTCCAAGAGATCTGCAACGCTGGTTTAGGATCGGCGTATGCGGCCACCCATGCGTTGGGACGGTCTGTGGGCCGCGCCACGCCGTTCCGGATATTGTCGACACCAAAATCCTCCAGCGGTGTGTTCATCTTGATGGCCAGGTTCTCTCCCTGCGGCCGGCGCTGCGGGCACCAGAATTCAAAGGCGTCTATGCCGATGTCGTCGGGGGGCGTTTGCTTGCCATAGTTGGACACGGCTTCGTTTATGTGATTGAACACCGACAGCACGCCCGTGATCCGCTTGGGCGAAAAGTGCAGCTTTATCGCGGGATTTTTTCGGAACACAATGAACACATATTGAGCGGCAGCAAGTTTTGTCTTAAAGGCCAGCTTCACACAGTTCCTTCCCTCCACGAGATCGATGGTCTTTTGTTCGAGCAAGACATCGGGTGTGAAGCTTCCGATTTTTCCGCTCGTGCGCAACTCGACTTGCATCGCCGTGACGTCTGTGGCCTGTGCGTGCACCGTAAAAATGGGAAGTTCGCCTTTTGGAGCGGGCAGCATCTGCGCCACAGCAGGGTCCAGCGTTTTCAACAAACTGTCCTCGGGCAATTCGTTCAAGCGAAGTTCGCTGGATGCAGACAAGGATGCCTCGTGCACAAGATCCTTTTTGTCATCCAGCACAAATCCGGGTATGTATTGTCCGGAGCGGATCAATCTCTGCTGGAGGGCCTTCATGCGCGGTGTTTCGCCCAACGCCGCCGGCAACACACCGAGCTCGCGGCAGAGCACCGCCGCCATGCCCACCGACTGCCCGCCATAGGCGCTCGTACCCATGACGCGCGCAGACCCAAACGCCACGTGGCTGACACTGATGATCCTTCCTGCAAAGAACAGGTTGGGGACGTTCTTGCTATAAAAACTGCGATAGGGAATATGATAAATGCCTTTGCCATGCCACTGGTTACAGCCCGGCTTTTCGCTGAACACGCCATCGGCCGGGTGCAGGTCGATGGACCATCCGCCATAGGCAACGGCGTCGCTATACTCGCGTTGTTCAACAATGTCTTGTTGGCGCAACATGTAGTCGCCCTCAAAGCGGCGGCTTTCGCGCTTGCCCGGGATGGTACCCACCCATTCCAGCGTTAGGTTCTTCGCTTCAGGAAACTCGCCGGAGTTCTTAATGTGATTCCACACGCCATAGACCACCCGCCACAATTCCCACTTGATGGCTTCGGTTTCATGTACGGTGTCCAGTCTTCCACCGTATTCGATCCACCATAGATTGCATCCGTATTCTTTTGTATTGAACTTCCGGTAGCGGGGAATGGCCGTGATGTCTTTCAGGGCATACGAGGGTGGTACGAAGTTCACGGGCTTGCCGGTGTCCTTGCTGTAGAAATAGAGGGAATGTCCGAGCAATTCACCGTAGTCTTTGGTGGGGGCGAATTTCTCACCCAACTCATCCCGCGATTCAGCGCCCATCCGAAAGGCAGCGCCGGATAAAAATCCCAGCACGCCGTCGCCGGAGGCATCGCAAAATAAAGGCGCCTTCAAGACATACTCCACCGAGTTCTGGCTGCAAAAAGCCTTCACACTCGCGATGGTATCGTCCGGCCGCTTCTCTACTTCGAATGCGGCCGTGTTCAACAACAGTGTGATGTTCGGCTCACTCACGACTTTATCCAGCACCACCGTATCGAAAATAACGGCGTTGCCCTCGGGGTTCCGGTAAAGATTTTCCACCAGGATCTCATCGATCACACCGCCTTCTCGGGACCAGCGGTTGTTATTCCCCATGTGCGACGTGGCCCCCAACACCCACAGACGCACCTCGCTGGAAGCATTGCCGCCCAACACCGGTCTGTCTTGTACCAACGTCACTTTTATTCCTTCGCGCGCGGCCGTGATGGCACAGCACGTGCCGGCCAGTCCGCCACCCACCACCACCAGGTCGGATGCGATTATTTTTTGCTGAAACGATCTGGACTTCATTTGCTCTTCAATGATCATATTGTATGGCCGTTAACAATCGTTTATTGCTGAATTGATTTTTTCAATACGGTGAACCCACCGGGTTTTACCAGCGATATTTCTTTTACCGCCGGACCTTCATAGGTGAAGGTCTTGCTCTCGCCGGGCTTGAGTTGCGCGATGTCGAAGGTTTGACTTCCGCAGGCGACCGTATAGTGACGCAAGGTGTAGCTTGGAAAATCTTTCCGCGCGGTCACGGTAATGTTCAGTTTACTGCCTTCGTTTTGGAAAGCGAGGGTAGCGGGCGAAAATTCTTCCTGGAAAGCATAGTACATGCCGCGCAGTTCCCGCTCGGGCGAGACCAGTCCCCAGGGACGATAGCCGTTGGGATTGGTGCCGGGGAAACGACTCTGATAGTCGTTGAAGGTCCACACTGAAGCGCCTACGAGGAAATCGCATTGGCGAAAGTCCTGCATCGCTTTGGCAAGATGATCCACTCGGCCCTGTTCCGTCTTCACGCCGTCGGTACGAATACCGAATTCACTCACGTAAACCGCTTTATCGGGGTAGACCTCGTGAATGTGTTTCAGGTTGTTGAGATAGTTCCCATACATGTTGGAGCTGATGAAGTCCACGTACTGTGAAGCTTCATCTTCGGGTTTCTTGATGATGTCGCGCGCCACGAACATGCTGGCAAACGTGACCAGCCGCGAAGGGTCGAGCGACTTGGCGTAGGCATACATATCCTTTGTCCAGGACTTGCCTTCGTCGGTTTGGGATGGGTATTCGTTGCCCACACTCCAGGCAAACACCGAAGGGTGATTCCAATCGCGTTCGATCATTTCGCTAAACTGGGATTGAAATTTCTTGCGCATCACCGGATCCGCCATTTGCTTTGGTGTGAGCTGCCAGTTGCCTGCTTCGGCAATGATGAGCAGCCCGTGCTCGTCGGCCCAGTCCAACAGGTGCGTAGAGACCGGGTAGTGGCTGATGCGCGACAACTCCATGCCACCCGATTTGATGAGGGCGAGGTCTTTCTCCAAAACGTCCTGTGGGTCCATTGACCCGAAATGTGGATAGTCCAACGGCCGGTTGCAGCCACCCATTCGGATAGGCTCGCCGTTAAGCAGCAGATGGGTTCCTTTTACCTCTACTTTCCGAATGCCAAACCGCGTGCGCACCGTATCGGTGCCGGCGATCACTTCGGCTTCGTACAAGGTGGGTTCGTCTGTATACCAAAGCGCCACGTCCTTCGCCGCCAACGTTCCATCGATCCACAGGCTGTTGGGCGTAGCGCCGGCAGGCCTCAGTTTTCCTTTGAACGGAACTTTGATCTTATTCCGGTAAAGTGTGAGTACCGGCGCAATCTTCTTTGCGGGATCAGCATTGACAACATCCACACGTACCTGTATCGACGCTGTCTTCTTCACCAGGTCTGGATCTGCCACGATCTTCACGTGTTGAATGTATGTGGCGGGCCGGATAATGAGATACACTTCGCGATTGATGCCGCCGTAGTTGATCCACGGAAAAACCTGCGCGTTGTTTTCCTTCTCATAATTCACGCGTGTCTTGGCACCGGGAATGGTGGTGGTGTCCCAAGCGTTGTTCACCCGAAGGGCAAGTGTGTTTTCCGCTGACAACACATCGGTGATATCCATTTCAAAGGGCGTGTAGCCACCTTCGTGCTCGCCCAATTTCTTACCGTTCATCCACACGGCCGATTTATAGAACACTGCTTCAAACCGGAGAAATGCACGGTGGCCTTGCGGAACGGGGGCCTGATGGAATTTCTTTACATACCATGCCGAGCCGGTGTAGAGTTGATAGCGCGGATCAACCGAAAAACAATGCGGCACCGTCACTTTGTCCCAGCCCTGCACGGGAAAGGTTGGCGTATGCCATGCATTGTGCTCGCCGATGTTGACCGGATCGAGGGCAAAGGCCCATTCGCCGTGCAAGGTTGTCTTCGATGCCTGGCCCAGCAACGCGAGCGGATAAAAAAGAATGAGGAGGACGATGTATTTCAATTTCATGGATCATTTAAAGTTTGAAAGGGCGTCGGCCACTACCGCGCCAATATGGTTTAAACCGATTTGATTATAGTGAATTTGGTCTTTCATCCAACCCTTTGCTTCAAACAGATTGGTTTCTGTGTAGACCACGCTGGTGAATTTGTCTTTATCAGCAACATTCTGCTGTGCGCGGCGCACGGCGTCGAAGCCTTCGTGTGGATGATCTTTGAAGTAGCCGGTTTGAACAATGTAAAAAGGGACCTTGCTTCCGAGGGCTTTCCGGAATCGGGCGATCAGGTTCGTCAACGCCGCTTCATATTCATGCGGTGTCAATTTTCCATCGTTGATCGCGTTGGCATCGCGCTCGCCCTGGAGCCAAAGTATTCCCGAGAGTGTAAGGGCCGTTTTCTTTTCGGCAGCCTTCACTTTTGTTATGGCATCATCGAACAACAGCAGGTTGCCGTGGGTATCCCACGTTCCATAGTTATTCAACTCCGCCTTTTGATGACAGGAAGCTCCTCCCCGCGCGGCCGAAACAATGACGATGGAAGAAGGTCCTTGTCGCGCCACCATACCCGACGCAAAAGCCGGTGCAAGACTTCCGCTGTTGGCCCGTTCAAAACTCAATTCTTTTACTCCGACAGGATCGGCGAGTGGACGCAATGCATCGGAGGTGAACGCATATTCCCACGCCGTGCCCGCCTCGCATTTCGGCGACAACGTGCTGTCGCCCTGCCCCACGGCGTTGCTCTGGCCCGCGATGAGCCAGAGCGTTTTTTCCTGCGCTAAAGTTTTTGCATTCATCAAGAGACTGCTCACAAAAAGGCAACAGGCGAACAGTGAAGCCCTCCGGCTAAACCGAAAAACTCCCCTGTTCGCGCTGCCACCCTCTACCCAAATCATCATCACTTACTATTATTTCCAAGGATCGTTTTGTGTCAGCAACGTGTTGGCGTTGAGCTCATCCTGGGGGATGGGAAAATATTTATTCTTTGGCTGCGGTGTGCGCACGGGATAGTAATCGCTCACCGCCAACGGAATAACCGTCATGAATTTATCGGTTCGCGTGAGGTCATACCAGCGATCGCCCTCGGCAAAAAATTCCCACGAACGCTCTTGCAACACGGCATCGATAAAGTCTTGTTGACTCAATCCTGCCGTCAGGTCACCCAAGCCTGCACGATTACGAACTGCGTCGGCGTAATCATAGGCCGCCGTGGTTGGTCCATTGAGGTGTGCTTCCGCTTCCGCAGCAATGAGGTATACGTCGGCCATGCGAAGGATCGGGATGTTGTTGGTGCAGCCCGTCGTCGAAATGGGATCCATGTATTTTTTTACCAACACGCCGCTCTTGGTGATGGGTGTGATACTTTTTTGCGGAACCGTCTTGCCCGTTTTATCGATGTAGGTGGTGTCCAGTAAGGTGCGGCGTTTATCGTTTGGATCAAATGAATTGAAGAACGACTGATAGGCGAAGAACGATCCAAACGTGGTCAATCCATAGGCCGGACCATTGCTACCGGCAGGACCGCAAAGGCCTACCATCTGGTGGCTTCTCGACGAAGTGGAGCCAGAAACGGAGGCGTTGGACTCGGATTCGAAGGCAAAGATATTTTCCACGCGTGCCACATCTTCTTTCGTCACATCGTAGATGTCCTTCACGTTGGGCATCAGCATCAGGTAGGGATTGGTCATCACCGCCTGAGCCTTCGACAACGATGTGGCCCAATCCTGATTATAGAGCGCCGCCTTGGCATACAAAGCCAGCGCAGCTTCTTTTGAAGGACGACCTTTCACCAGGGAGGCCGTGTGCGTGGGCAATTTGGCCACTGCCGAGTCGAGGTCCTGATAGATCTGCTTGTACACATCGGCGATGGCGCTCTTCGTCACGTAGGCATTGGCCTGCACATCACTCGATTTTGTTTTAACGATCACTTCGCCGAAGTTTTTCGTGGCCATCCAATGATAGAATGCGCGCAGGAAAAACGCCTCACCGATGATCTCCTTTTTGCGGGCGGCATCCATATTGGCGGCGGGCACTTTTTCGATAACCCAATTTGCCTTTTCGATACCATCGTAACAAGATATCCAGATCTGTTGTGGTGATTCAAAAAGACGTCCCGCCGTGCGTTGGGCCGTGTAGTTGACATCGTAGGTAAACAAGGTCAGTGTATTTCTGGACACGGCGACACGCGGATAGGTTTGGTCGCCGCTGAAATCGGATACCAACACCGCCGCGGGGCCACTATAGAGGTCGGCGATGGGATCGTACGCCGCGGTGATGGCGGCCTGCGCATCGGCGCCGGTCTTGTAAAAGTTTGCCGTATAGATGGAAGAATACACCTGCTCATCCAGCTGGCACGATGCAAGCATCAGCAGCGTCAGGCAAACGGAAGTCATGTATGTCGTTAAGCGTTTCATAAGATTATGCTTGTTATAGATTCGTCGCGACCGTTAAAAAGTTACCTGGATACCACCGAGCACCGAGCGCGCTGCCGGATACACCAGGTTGTCTACACCGATGGCGGTGTTTGACCCGGCGTAGGTGTTCACCTCGGGATCATAGCCCGTATACTTCGTGATGGTGAACAGATTGTTCGTGCTCACATAGATCCGCGCGCTGTTGATGCCCTTGATGGCCGGCAGGCGATAGCCCAGCGTGATGTTCTTGCAACGCAGGTAAGAGCCGTTCTCCACAAAGCGATCCGTGATGGGAAGGCGTCCGCCCTGGAGCGGGCTGGCGTATTCGTTGTTAGGATTGTCGGCAGTCCAATGGTCAGCCACACCGGCCAACAAGTTGCGTTGCCCCAACGGATTTTCGAAGGACGCCCGGCTCACGTTGTAGATGTCGTTGCCATACGTTCCGGACACGAATACACTAAGATCAAAGTTTTTGTAGGAAAGATTTGTCGAGAGGCCATAGATGAATTTCGGGTTAGGATTTCCCGTGATCACCTGGTCGGCCGACGTGATGACGCCATCGCCGTTGTAGTCCTTCACTTTTGTTCCACCGATGCGTCCATCCGAACCCGGGATGATGGTCTCACCGGTTTGATAGATGCCGTCGAACAAATAGGTTTTGAAGAGACCCAGCGGTTGACCAACTTTCAGGAGGGTGTAGGTGGTAATGAACCGTTCGTTGGTCACCCCACCGTCGATGTCGGTCACCTTGTTACGGTTGGCCGTGAAGTTTGCACTGAGGTTCCATTTAAAATCTCCGTGATCGATCACCCGTGCGTTGACCGCCAATTCGACCCCCTTGTTCTGAATACCACCGAGGTTCGTAATAATGGAAGGGTAGCCCGACGACAGGGGCAACGTCTTTTCATACAAGAGGTCCTTGGTGTCTTTCTTGTACACGTCCACCGTAAAGCCGATGCGATCATCCAGGAAGCTCACATCCAGACCGATATCCAGCTGCGTGGATTTCTCCCAGCGAAGATCAGGGTTGGCAATGCCCGATGGGCTAATGCCTTTCGTGTACGCGTGATTGAATTGATAGTCACCTCCACCCGGGGAGACCGGCGTTGAGGTGGTTTGCAACGACAGTGATTTGTAGGGATCGATCGCACCGGCATTCCCCGTGCGACCGAAACTGGCCCGGAGTTTCAAGTCGCTGATGACGTCTACATCTTGCATGAACGCTTCTTCATTGATGCGCCACGCCGCAGACGCTGCGGGAAAGAAACCATATTTGTGGTTCGCGCCAAACTTGGACGAACCGTCTACCCGTGCCGTGATGTCAAAGAAATATTTATCCTTGTAACCATAGTTCACGCGCCCCATATACGAATCGAGCCGTTCCTTGGTGCGCAAGCTGCTGGTCGACACGGTGTTTGCGATCTGTAGCGATTCATTGGTGGTCGCATCGTTCGGAAAGCCATTGGCATTAACAGTGTTCTGGTTGAATTGTACCGACTGCGTGGCAAACACGCCCGTGAACTTCAGCGAATGAACATCCGCCAACGTCTTCGAATAGGTGAGAATGCTTTCATGCAGCAGCACGAGGTTGTTGCGATTGTCTTTTTTTGCAGAGCCCGAATTGGCGTTGATGTCTTTCGTGGCGATGATGTACAATGGCGAATAATAGTTATTCAGGTTTTCCTGCACATCGGCGTTGAACGATGCGCGGTAGGTCAGACCTTTCACCAACGTGGCTTCTCCATATATATTCGCCATCACGCGGCGGATGTCCGTTTGGTTCTTGACGGAGGCCAGCCCCAATGGGTTGGTCACTTCGCGATAGCGGCCGTCGCGTTGTTCACCAAAGGGATAGAGGGTGCCATCATCGCGATAAGGCCGCAACGTGGGCGGCGCACCCAGCGCGGCGCCGACGATGCTACCCGTTACCACATCGGCGTCGCCAACCGTCTGCGATCCCGTGGGAATGCCCGAGTTAATGTTATAGCTGCCCATGATACTCGTGCCCACCTTCAAGCGATCGCTGATCTTGTGATCGAGGTTCAGCCGCAGCGAATAGCGTTTGAAATTGGAGTTGATGATGATACCGTCCTGGTTGAAGTAGTTGAGCGACAAAGCCAGCTGCGTCTTATCCGTTCCGCCGTTCACCGACAACTGATGGTTTTGGATGGGCGCTGTGCGGAAGATGAGGTCCTGCCAGTTCACCCCCTGCCCTTCGGCTGCGGGATCGGCATATACTTGCGATTTGAAAACGTCATTTTCCAGTTGTGCAAATTGCGCGGCGTTGAGCATGTCGAGTTCCTTGCGCACTTGCTGTACGCCGTAATACCCTTCATACGAAACCCGGGTGGTCCCGCTTTTACCGCGTTTGGTGGTGATGAGCACTACCCCGTTGGAGCCCCGTGCTCCATAGATGGCCGTAGCCGATGCATCCTTCAACACTTCCACCGACTCGATGTCGTTGGGGTTGATGGTGGAGAGCGGGCTCACGTCGGTGATGTTGCCACTGTTGGCGATCTGGATGCCATCGATGACGTATAAAGGTTCCGATGTGCCGTTGATGGAGTTTGTTCCACGGACGCGAACACTGACGTTACCACCGGGGGCACCGGAGTTTTGCGTGATCTGTACACCGGCCACCCGTCCCTGGAGACCCTGGACCACGTTGGATACAGGGGTCTGCACGAGGTCGGAGGATTTCACGGAGGCGATGGAGCCGGTGGTTTCAATTTTGCGCTGCGTACCATAACCCACGACCACCACTTCGCCCAGCGTTTCCATGTCGGTCGTGAGGGTGATGTTGAGCGTCGTTTGGTTTCCCACGGTCAATTCCTGTGTCGTATAGCCGATGAAGGAGAATACCAGCACATCGGCCGGCGTCACGTTACCCAGCGTAAACTGTCCATCCGCATCCGTCGTCGTGCCGCGCGACGATCCCTTGATCAGCACGTTCACCCCCGGCAGCACTTCCCCCACATCGGAGACGACCTTTCCCTTCACCGATCCGTCTTGCGCAAACGCAAACGACGGGCTGCCCAGCAGATAAAGCATGCATCCCAGCAGCAGGAAAGCACGTGTTGTAGTAAAGCTTTTTCTCATAGCGGTTTGAAATTATGGGCAGAAATGTAATTCGTGTTCCGGGAAAAATTCTTGAAAACGATTGAAATCACGTTTCAAGATGTACCGGGAACGCTTTCGCAACCGCTCTCGATAGGTGAGGGCCGTTCATCCCTGGTCTTTTTTCAATCGTTGCCACCATTTTCCAGGCGACTTTTTTTTACTATTTTTCAGATGGCGAAGCCACGTCAGGGCCGTTCGCCCGGAGGACCACTATGATCAAATGCAACAAATGCGGGGAGGTCGATGCCATTGCCAAATCGGGCATCGTGCGGGGAAAACAGCGATATCATTGCAAGCGGTGTGAGTATTATTTTACACAACCTTCCCTGCTCACCCCGGAGACCCATCATCACCGCCGTCACCAGACCACCATCATGGACATCGCCAGCGCGTTGCAGATCTCCAAATCAACCGTATCGCGCGCTTTGCAAGGACATTCCGACATCAACGAAAATACCCGCAAGGCCGTGCTGGACATGGCGCACCAACTGGATTATCAACCCAACCTGTTGGCGCTGGGGCTGGCCAAGAGCCGCAGCTATACCATCGGCATCATCGTGCCTGAGTTTATCAATAGTTTCTTTCCTTATATCATTATTGGCGCACAACAGGTGGCCAACCCGGCGGGATATCACGTGATCATTTGTCAATCCAACGAATCGCTGGAAACCGAGATCGCCAACACCAACGTGCTCATGGCGAGCCGCGTCGACGGCGTGGTGGCGTCGGTGACGGCCGAGACAAAAAGCCTGGATCATTTTCAAAAATTCCAGCGCGCCGGCATCCCGCTGGTGATGTTCAATCGCATCTGCGACGGATTGGATGTGTCGAAGGTTTTGGTCGACGATTATGACGGTGCCTACCGCGGCGTGGAGCACTTGATCCAGCAAGGCTGCACACGCATCGCGCACTTGGCCGGACCACAAAATCTGCAAGTGGGAAAGCAACGGCTCCGCGGATACCTGGACGCGCTTCGCGATTATAACCTGCCGGTATACGACGAATTGATCGTGTACTGTAACCTGACCAAAAGCAGCGCCCAAGCCGCAGCCCGGCAATTACTGGACCTCCCTACCCCGCCCGACAGCATCTTTGGCGTGAACGACCCGGCAGCCATTCAAACGATCCTCATTGCCAAGAGCAAAGGCATCTCCATTCCCAACGACCTGGCTATTGTTGGCTTCAGCAACGAACCCACGTCGGCATTGATCGAGCCGGGACTCACCACGCTCGCACAGCCATTGGATGAGATCGGCAAGACCACCGTTCAGTTTCTGTTAAATGAGATGGAAGACGACACCATCCTGCCGCAGACGGAAATCCTGAAGACACAGTTGATTGTGCGGGCTTCGTCTTTACGGAAGCGATAGTCGCAAAATGTCTACAGGCCAATCGCCGTGACAAAACCTTCCTTCTGGAATTTCTCCGTCACATCCGAATAAATAGTAGACAACACCTGCAGCCCTTCCTCGGGATCAAGCCTCACCACAAAATTATGATAGGCCACTTTCTGTGTGTCGGACGCCTTTCCGGAAATGTTTATATCGTAATCGACGAACAATATCAGGGTGAAAACGAGGAGATGATCTTCGCTATAGGGAGCAACATGGAGTATTTTATAGTCACCTTTATTGGCCGACGACAATAAATTCGCTTTTAGTTTTTCAAACTGATCTTTTGAAAAATCTTTTTTGTTCACATAAGGAATATCCAACGATGCGGCTATTGCCTGTGCCTTTAAAGGATTTTTTTTGATCGCATTGATGGCGGCTTTTGTTGATTGTCTGCTTAACGCACCGGAGATCAGGCGCGTCACCACAAAGCCGATTCCTCCTAAGATCATTAAAGCGGCTACGATTAACTTTCCCATAGTTAAAAATTGTTTGTTGTGATTTTGATTTTCGGATTTGAAAAAAAATAGGTTAACTCACATAAATGACACGCAAAAATCGAAAAAACGATTTAAGTAGGTGAGAATTCATTAGAAATTTTATCAACGGTATGGCTAGCAAACTAAACCACTGCTACTTCCCGCAGTTCACGTCGCAGGATCTTGCCAACGGCTGTTTTGGGGAGGGCGGTTACGAAAGCAACATGTTTGGGAATTTTATAGGGCGCCAGGTTTTGCCGGCAATGGGCGATGATCTCGTCGTTGGTGAGGGAGGGGTCGCGTTTTACGATGAATACTTTTACTGCTTCTCCACATTGCGCATCGGGCACGCCAACGACGCCCACTTCCCAAACCTTGGGATGCGACGCAATGACATTTTCAACTTCGTTGGGAAAAACTTTTAAGCCCGACACGCTGATCATGTCTTTTTTGCGATCGACGATCCGGAAGTAGCCGTCTTCGTCCATCACCCCCACATCGCCCGTCCTAAACCAATTGCCTTCAAAGAAAACGCCGTCGTTGTCGTGATTCCAATAGCCGCTCATCAACTGGGGGCCGCGGGCACAGATCTCTCCTGTTTCGCCCTGGGGGAGCTGTTGACCTGCCTCGTCGAATATGCCCAATTCGGTGCTGGGCAACGGTAACCCTACAGAATCGTTTTTTATATGACCGGTAACGGGGTTGGCGCATAGCGCGCCGGAATTTTCGCTAAGTCCATAACCTTGAATGATCGTGTTGCCGGTCACTTCCTTCCATCGACTGGCGACCACCTCTTGCAAGGCCATGGCTCCTGCACCCGCGAGGCGCAATTCCGAAAAATCAACGGATGCAAAATCGGGATGACTAAGCAAGGCATTGTACAATGAGTTGACGCCACTGATCACGGTGAATTTATGTTTTTTCAACTCGCGCACGAACCCGGTGATGTCGCGCGGGTTGGTGATCAACACGTTTTTGCTCCCACAACAATAGCCGACCAGCAAATTTACCATGAGGGAATAGACATGGTAAAGGGGCAGTGCCGTGATGACCACATCTTTCCCCTTGCCCTTCATCGCCGGAAAAAGCCAATCCCTGAGTTGTCGCGCTTGCACCAACAGATTCCGGTGCGATAGCATGGCACCCTTCGGCGTGCCGGTAGTGCCACCGGTATATTGCAACACCACCAGGTCGTTGATATGAACAGCTGGCTTCTGATACGGTGAGCGGCTGCCGATCCTCAAGGCATCATTGAACCGGACGGCACCTGCGATGGAGTAGGCCGGCTCGAGCTTCTTGCCATACTTCACCACGAAATCGATGAGCGTACCCTTGATCATCCCAAGCCGGTCGCCCATACGCGTAACAATAACATGTTTGATGCCGGTGCGGGGCAGAATAGACTCCAGGTTTTTCGCTGCGGTGGAGAGTATGACGACGGCTTTTACTTGTGCATCGAGGAATTGAAATTCCATTTCACGCGCGGTGTATAAAGGATTCGTCGGCACCACCACCAATCCGGCTTTGATAGCGCCGAAGTAGGCGATGGGGAATTGCAATAGGTTGGGCAGTTGTATGGCGATGTGATCTCCTTTGCGCAGCCCGATGTGTTGCAGGTATGCCGCAAAGTAGGTGGCCTGGCGATGCACGTCGGCAAAGGTCATGGTGACACCCATGTTGTCGGCTGCGATCGCGTCGGTATACACCAGGCTGTAGTGATCGAAGTAGTCGATCATGGAGTAGTGTTCGACGGCACCGATTTCATGCGGAATGCCGGCCGGATAACTTTTGTACCAAGCGAAAGCCATAGGATTCAGGTTAGGTTCGATGACAAACGTGTACCGGAATACCTTGAGATGATGGTCAACGAAAACGGTTTCCTGCCAACGACTTGTCTATCGAAAATAACAATTTATCCGAGATTTTCAAGAGCTTTTCTGCATGAACAAATCGATGTTCACACGTGTATCACCCTAAACCTGCAAAGTCTTTGTCCGCAAAAAAATTACAGGATAGATTCCCGAATCCCCACAACCACTTTTCCCAAACTCTTCCGGCTCTCCATAACACGATAGGCACGATTGGCATCTACCAACGAAAACTTCTCGGGGTGGATCAACGGTTTTATCTTTCCCGCTTCAACAAGTTTCGTGGCCTCCTGGAGGATCTTGCCATGATGCGGCCGGTTTTTGCCGGTGAGCAAGGGCAGCAAAGTAAAAATACCCGAATACGTGGCACCCCGGAAAGACAGGGGGGCAATGCTGTGCGTACCCCAACCCAACGCGCTTACCACATGGCCGTGATAAGGCTTGATCGATTTGAAGGAGTTGTCCAGCGTTTCACCACCAATGGTGTCGAAGACGATATCAAACCCTTCGGAGTCGGTATATTGTTTCAAGTATTCTTCCGGTGTCTTTGTGGTGTAATCGATCCCTTCGGCGTTTAGCGTGGCGAGGTAGCTCAGTCCTTTGGCAGAACCGGTCGCGAACACTTCGGCACCAAAAGCTTTGGCGATCTGAACGGCAATATGCCCTACGCCACCCGAACCGCCGTGAATGAGCACCTTCTGTCCGGCGCGAACTCTTGCGCGGTCCACTAAGCCTTCCCACGCTGTTATAAAAACCAATGGCAATGCTGCGGCTTCTTTCATGGAAAGATTTTGCGGCTTGCGCGCCAACAGGTCGGCATCGACCACGATGTATTCGGCGAGTGTTCCCTGGTGTCCTCCAATGCCGCCCATCATGCCATATACCTCATCGAGCGGCTTGAAGTCGGTGACGCCCTCTCCCACCTCTTCAACCATGCCGGCTCCATCGATGCCGAGTATGGCCGGCAGAGTAACGCGGGCGTGTGCGGCCTTGCCGGCCATGACCTTTAGATCGAGTGGGTTCAGACCGCTGGCCATTACTTTTACCAGGACCTGGCCTTTGCCCGGTGTGGGGCGCGACATCACCCGGAACTCCAGTTCTTCGTTGTACTTTTCAAGGACCATGGCGTGCATGGTGAGTGTGGTTTTTTTCATATGGGTTTTTATTGCAAAGATTCTGCGGCAGGAAAATCAACGGGGATCGCCGTGAGCGCGTAGACGTAGTTCGTATACACCCGCACAGCCACCAGACCGGTCAGCTCCATCAACGCCGCTTCGGTGTAGCCTTGTTCATAAAAGTTGTTCAGCAAACGCTCGTCTGCGTGCCCTTTGGTTTCGGCGATGGACTTTGCCAGTTGCACAATGGCATTCAGTTTCACATCGCTCACGTGGCCCCGCCGGACATCCAGCGTCTCCGCGTTTGAGAAACCCCTCAAGATGGCGAGCCTCGTGTGGGCTGCCAGGCAATAGGCACATTGGTTCACTTCCGATACGACCAGGGCAATGGCTTCTCTTTCCTTCGCAGAAAATTGCCCGCCGTTGAGGCCAGCTTCAAAATCCAGAAATCCTTTTAATGCGTGGGACGAATAGCCCATCGTGGCATACAGGTTGGGCACTTTGCCCAGGCGTTTTTTCAATTGATCAAATAGCACGCGCGACTCATCGCTGACCTGGTCTGCTGAGGGAACGGTAATGGTTTTCATAAGTATGGGTTGACAAGCGACTCGGGTTGATGAATTGCTTCTTCGTCGCAGGGAGTTATACGTCAAAAGTAGTGTGGGCGTCCACACCATTGCATGGACAAAACGGGAAGAGTACCGGAAAAATTCGACAGGGGTCGACCAACCTAATCCCGGCAAACGATTGCGTCACGGGGCGACGTCAGCCATCACGGAGATCCCCGTTTTGTCGCGGAAGGTTTGGGGTGAGACGTGGGTGAACTTCTTGAAGAAGCGGCTGAAATAGGATTCGTCCTCAAAGTTCAAAGCATGCGCGATTTCCTTGATGCTTTGCCGGGTGAGGTGCAGCTTCTTTTTGGCCTCCAGGATCAGGCGTTCCTGGATGAGGGTTGACGGCGTTTTTTTAAAATAACGTACACACCGCTTGCTGAACGTATTGGGCGACATGGCCAGCAAACTGGCGTAGTCGTTCGGCTTGTGAAGCGTGAGAAAGTTTTTTTCCAGCAGTTGCATGAACTGCTCCATTTGTTCGTCCCTTTCTTTGGGGTCGCTCGCCGAAAGGGCATGGAGTTTTGCGCTGCTCGACCGGGCCAGGAAAAGTTGCAGGTAGGATTGCAAAACCATTTCATCGGGAACCTGCGCAGCAAATTCCTCCTGCATGTCAGTGACAATCTTTTTGAAACCTTTGACTTCGGATGTTGTGAGCACAATCGACGGCTCGATATAAATATTGTTAAACAACAGCCCGTTGCAGCCTACTTGCGTTTTGTGATATTCGATGCAATAGAAATCACCGTGAAATTGGATCATGGTCCCCTTCAGGCCATGACACTCCTGCATGTAGATCACTTGCAGTGGTGTTGAGAACAACAACATCGGACCCTTAAAAGGAAAGACGCCAAAATCTGCGTGGTACGTTCCCTCCCCTTCTTCAAGAAAGAGAACGGTGTAGAGGGAGTGTTGACCCGGCACCGCCATGGTCTCGTCGTGCACGGGGTGAAGGCAGAAGAGCAACTCTCCTGTTGGAGAGACCAACCTGTTCATGTTTTCCAAAAAAGCAGGATTATCCATGGCGACGTTGCACAGGCGTGGTGAAAGGCGCTACACCCCCCTGCGCTTCTGTGTTCACCTAATATTGAAAGAAAAAGTCAGGTCTCCAAAAACGATTACGGTGAGTTGGTTTGGGCTGGGGATAAAAGCCGAGCACCCCAAACCAAAAAGCCCGGTCAGACCTTCTTGTGCTCAACATTCGGGAGCAAGCCGGTGACAATGCCGATCAGGGGCAGGAAGGCACAGAGTTTGAAAACAAAACCAATGCTCGTGTGATCGGCCAGGTTTCCCAAAACCGCGGAACCGAGTCCCCCCATGCCAAAGGCCAGACCGAAGAAAAGACCCGCGATGGTCCCCACTTTGCCGGGCACCAGGTCGGTCGCATACACCAGTATGGCCGAGAATGCCGACGCAATGATGGCGCCCACAATGACGGCGAGCACGACGGTCCAGAACAAACTCACATACGGCAGCAACAACGTGAACGGTGCCACCCCTAAGATGGAAAACCAGATGACCACCTTTCTGCCAAAGCGATCGCCGAGCGGGCCGCCGGCGATGGTGCCCACGGCCACCGCAGCCAGGAAGGCAAACAAGTACAGCTGCGATTGTTGCGCGTCGATGTGAAATTTATCGATGAGGAAAAATGTGAAATAGCTGGTCATGCTGGCCATGTAGAAATACTTGGAGAAGATCAGCAACAAAAGAATGCCGATCGCGGCCACGATCTTTCCTTTCGGCAAAGCCGGGCGCGCGTCGTGGACAACGGCTTTCGATTTCTTGAGATACAAGTGTTTCTGATACCACTTCCCCACCTGCCACAACAGCGTGATGCCCAGCACAGCCGCCACCGAGATCCAACTCACACTGTGCATACCGTAGGGCATGACGATCAACGCCGCGAGCAAAGGACCGAGTGCACTGCCGGCATTGCCACCCACCTGGAAGATCGATTGCGCGAGTCCTTTCCGTCCACCCGAAGCCAACTGCGCCACCCGCGACGATTCCGGGTGAAACACCGACGACCCCATGCCGACCAGGGCCACCGAGGCAAGCAACATTCCAAAACTATTGGCCATCGAAAGCAAAATAAGTCCCACCAACGTGAAGCTCATGCCAATGGCCAGCGACATGGGCAACGGCTTTTTGTCTGTATAAAATCCAACCACCGGTTGAAGCAACGAAGCGGTCAATTGAAACGTGAGCGTGGTCAATCCGATTTCGGTGAAGGAAAGACTAAACTGCTCTTTGATCAAGGGATACACCGCTGGAATGACCGACTGCATCATGTCGTTGAGCAAATGCGTAAACGCGATGGTGAACAATATGGGATAAACCGTTTTCTGAACGGCGGCCGGCTCGACCGCGAGGGACATCTCTGACGCTGCTTTCATCTTGAAATAGTATGCTGTGATTTATGAATTCATTTTGGATTGTGGCCATACTTGTAGCCGATGATCTTCTCGGCGGTGTCGCCGGCCTGGGCGGCATTTTGCGCTACGATGGCTTTGAAAAGTTTCTCGTGGAGGGAATGACTTCCCTTGAACGCTTCGGTATCTTTATAGAGGCGAAGGAATCCTTTTTTCAGGTGCACCGAGATCACGCGGTACAGGTCGGCCAGGATCTGGTTCTTGGTGGCCTCGGCCACTGAAACGTGAAAATGGATATCGGCTTCCACACAGTCTTCCAACCTTCCCTCGGCCGCGGCTTTCTTTCGGTTGGCAAGGTGTTTTTCCATGGTACGGAGATCTTTTTCCGTTCGGTTGCGGGCGGCTTTTTCCGCGATCTTTAATTCCAGCAGTTCGCGCACGTCGTCCACTTCCTGGATGCGCGCGCGTTTGAGACGCTGATCGAACGGTTCGTTGCTGGCCGCCGCACTTTCCACAAACGTTCCCAGTCCCTGGCGGACATTCAGAAACCCGGCGTTGACCAGGATCCGGATGGCTTCGCGAATGGTGGACCGGCCCACACCAAAGAGCTTCATCAGCTCCGGTTCGATGGGCAGCTTGTCGCCGGGCTTATACTGGCCCAGGGAGATCTTCTCCTGCAGGCGGGAGGCGACTTCGTCGGAAAGCGATTTTCGGCTGAGCGTGTCTGGCATAGTCATCATATCATCTGATGATTACAAATGTAGTAAAAACGGTCACGCCCCGCATGGGGTTACAAATTTTATCATCATCGTTTGAATGTGGCCGGCAGAACAAAGGATCGTTTGCCGAAATTCCAATACATTTGCCTGAAGCTCGTAAAATGGATAAAAATATCGTTTCGTTCACCACTCTTTTTGAGACCTACCAGGCCATGGGACTGCCCGTGGACGACATTGCTACAGCGGGCGATTTCACCATCAACAATTTAAAAAATCTCCACCCGAAGTTGCCCTTCACGTCGGTGGGTTACAGACCGGTTTATTTTTCGTTCCTCTTTGTAAAGAATGCCCATGGGAAATACACCACCGACGACTCCACGTTCACCACGGTACCGGGCACCATCTACTTTACCAACCCGGGTCATTTTAAATCGTTTGAATGGCGCTCCATCGAAGACGTTACGCTGATTACGTTCACCGAAGCCTTCCTGAAAAAAAATGTACACCACGACGTGTTCCAGGAATTTCCATTCCTATTATCGGAAACCGTTTCGCCGCGGGTGCTGGCGCCCGATGCGTTTAAGGAGTTTGAACTGCTCTATGAGCAGATTGACAAGGAATTTCACGGGCGTTCCAGCTATAAACAGAAGATCATCGGGAATCTCTTTGTCATCCTTTTGTTGAAGATCAAGGAATATTTCTGGAGCGACTACAATCCCATCTATGAAGGCAACCGCAGCTCACAGATCGTGAAAACTTTTCGCAGAAACCTGGAGGCGCACTACCGCCAGTTGGTGCAGGGCAAGGCCAACAAAGTCTATCGCGTGCAGGAATACGCCTCGTTGCAAGGGCTGCACCCCAACTACCTGAGCAACGTCATCAAAAGCAAGACCGGGAAGACGGTGAGCATCTGGATCATGGAGAAGACCATTACGGAGGCAAAATCGTTGTTGCAAAATTCTTCGCTTTCCATCAAGGAAATTGCCTACCTGCTGGGTTTCGCGGAGGCCACCCACCTGAGCAACTATTTCAAAAAGAACACGGGCACCACGCCGGCCCTGTACCGCAAGGAGTCGGCAAAGGCCGATCTTTAGATTTCATAAGCAATTCTGTAATTCTCATACGTTCCGGGGCGGGTCTGTAGCCCACCTTTGTGTCATCAACAAAACACAAAATCGTATGAGAACCCTGAAAGAAAAAGTAATCCTGGTAACCGGCGCCTCCAAAGGAATTGGCGCAGCCGTTGCCCGTCAACTGGCCGCCGATGGTGCCAGCCTCATTGTGAACTATGCCGGCGACAAAGCCGGTGCCGACACGCTGGTGGCCGAACTAAAAGCAAAAGGCACCAACGCCATCGCCGTGCAAGCCGATGTGAGCAAGCCCGCCGAAGTAAAACAAATGTTCGACACCGCCCTGGCGCACTTTGGCCGGATCGACGTGCTGGTGAACAACGCCGGCGTGATGATCACCAAATTATTGAAGGACACCACCGATGAAGATTTCACCCGCCAGTTCGACATCAATGTGAGAGGTGTGTTCAACACCCTGCGCGAAGCGGCCACCCGTTTGGCCGATCATGGCACCATCATCAACTTCTCCACGTCCGTGAACCGTATCATGTTGCCGACCTATTCCACGTATGTGGCCACCAAAGCTGCCGTCGAACAATTAACGCGCGTGTTTGCAAAAGAAGTCGGCGGCCGGGGCATTAATGTGAACTCGGTTTCGCCGGGACCTACGAACACCGAGTTGTTCACCAAGGGAAAAACAGACGAGACCATTGCGCGGCTCGCTTCTTTGTCGGCTTTCAATCGCATAGGACAGCCGGATGATATTGCCAAGGTGGTGAGCTTTTTGGCGAGCGATGATGCGAAGTGGATCTCGGCGCAGAATATTGGGCTCAATGGGGGGATGGCTTGATAGTCAGGAGCCAGAAGCCAGGAGCCAGAAGCCAGGAGTCAGTAATCAGTATTCAGTAATTAGTCATTAATCTTTAGTAGTCATTAGTCTTTTAGTCAAATCAGAAAACTTTAAAAACTTTAAATCCATTTGTTTTATGAACAGTTTAAAAAATAAAGTTGCCATTGTTACGGGATCTGCCAGGGGTCTGGGTAAAGCTATTGCTGAGCGGTATGCTGCGTTGGGGGCGGATTTGGTGATCAATTATTCGAAGGATAAGGCATCGGCCGATGAGGTGGTGAGTAACATCAAGGCGATGGGGGTGCGGGTGATCGCGGTGCAGGCGGATGTCAGTAAAGTGGCTGACATTGAGCGGCTCTTTGGTGAGGCTAAGAAAGCTTTTGGTAAGGTCGATATTGTGGTGGCCAATGCGGGGATCGAGTTGGTGGAGACGCCGGTGACGGAGTTTACGGAGGCTCAGTTTGATCGCGTTTTCTCTATTAATACCAAGGGTTCTTATTTCACGCTGCAGCAAGCCGCGCGTAACATTGAGGACAATGGACGCATCATTTACATCGCTTCCAGCACGACTTCCTTTCCTGTTCCCGGCATGGCTGTCTATGGTGGAAGCAAGACCACACCTCGATACCTGGTGGACATTTTGTCCAAGGAGATCGGACACCGGGGGGTGACGGTGAACTCGATCATACCTTTTGCGGTGGACCATTCGGGAATTTTCGCGGAGGCCGATGGCTATCCGGCGCTGCGCAAACAACTGCTGGACAGTTGCCCGATGGGAAGGCTTGCCGAAGTGGAGGATGTCGCCAATGTGGCGGAGTTCTTTGCCAGTGATCTTTCCTCGTTTGTGAACGGCCAGCACCTGTTGGTCAACGGAGGCGCTACCAACTAGCGGCTGGGGATCGCCCCGGCATTTTGACCCGATCGTGTGATGCACGTCGGGTTATTATCATGTCAATCATTTTTAATATTTCTTTCCATGCCGAACATTTAAAAAGCGCTTTGGCGCCAACGTATGTTGAACCCCTCTCAAAATGAAGATTATCAAAAAGCTTTGAATCACCTGGCCTTCTCGATATCGCACCGGTTTCGAAGACCCATCGCCACCATGCTGGGGCTGCTCGAGCTGATCCGGCTTGACCTCCTGAAAGAACATGAACACGAGCAGGCGATCGTCGACTTCAGAACCTGTCTTGATGAGCTCGACCGGTATACGCGTGAGCTGGGATGCCTGATCCATCGCGAGCAGATCAAAATAACCGGGTGCGGCAGATCCATCGATTGAAATAAATTTGGCGCATTTTGCCTGACGCATCTTTGTCCGGAAACGATCATTAACGCATCAGAAAGTCTTCTTCTCCTTCATTGATCCCTCCATGTTATTTTATAACACATACTTCACAGCATCGTAAAACTACAAATGCTCAAATGTCGTTCTTCGCGACGTCAACGATAACCAAGACGGGAGCAGGAAGGAACAGGATGGTTGATTCAAAGTTTGCTTTTAACTATACAGGGAAGACTCTTCAAAAAGTTCTCTCGATCATTGTTGTCTGCACGAGGGAATAGGTAGTCTCGCGCGGCATCGATGGCAAATTCCTTCATTGAACATCCAGCCGATGCCAGCCATGAATGGTGACGATTGAATTTATTTCTGAAAAACGTTCGCATGTTTTACAAGGAAGTGATGTGGAAAATTCCGAGTTTAGAGGGACTTGCCCTCGCGTTGCCCAGCCCGGGGGTTATTCAGTAATACGTAGAAAAAAGATTGTGCATTCACGCTAAGGATACGGCTATGATCAGAATTATTTTACTCAGTGATTTTTCCGAAGAATATTATAAGAACCTGTTGCGTGGCATTACGCGGTACTCGAAAGATCACGGTCCCTGGACGTTTTGCCGGATGCCTCCCTACTATCGCGAGACCATCGGCATCGACGGCATCCTGGAGTGGGTTCATGAGTGGGGCGCCGATGGCATTATCGGGCAATTCTATAATGATGAGGAAGTGAATAAATTCACCGCGGCAAAGATCCCGGTCATTGCCCAGGACTTCAAAGAACGGTTCACCAGCATTCCCAACATCACCGGGGCCTATCATGATACGGGGAGGCTAGGCGCGGATTACTTTCTTAAAAAAGGATTCAAAAATTTTGCTTTCTACGGATTCAACAACATTGTGTGGTCGCGCGAACGGGCCGAAGGCTTTGAAGAGCGGGTGAGAGAAGCGGGCTATACCGTGCACTACTATGAACACAAGGAGCAGCGCAGCCGCGATCTTTGGTATTATAAACCCTCCGAACTCAGCCGCTGGCTCCAGTCGCTGCCCAAGCCCGTTGCCCTGATGACGTGCGACGACAACCAGGGGCATCACATCACCGAAGCGGCAAGTCACGCCAACATCCGCATGCCCGACGAAGTGGCCGTGCTCGGGGTGGACAACGATGAAATGCTGTGCAACCTCTCCGACCCTCCCCTCTCCAGCATCAACCTCGACGCCGAAAAATGTGGCTATGAAGCCGCGCGGCTTATGGAGAAAATGATCGCCCAAAAAACCTGCACTGCCCGCGACATTGTCGTGAAAGCCACACACGTGATCACCCGGCAATCCACCGACATCTTTGCCAGCAAGGATAAATATATCGTGAACGCGCTGAAATACATTCACGAAAACCTGGACAAAAATTTAAAGGTTGACCAGGTGCTGCGCGAAGTTCCCCTCTCCCGTCGTTCGCTGGAGAAGCGCTTTATGCAAACCACCGGCTATCCCGTCTACGAATACATCTATAACCAGCGCATCGAAAAATTCACTCAAAAATTATTGGAGACGGACATGACCATCTTCGAGATTGCACTCGACCTGGGGCTTACGGATAGCAAAAACATCGCCCGGCAATTCAAGCAGATAAAAGGATTGACACCCGTCGAGTATCGCAAAAAGTATATGGTGACCAAGCAGCCTGTGTAATCCACACCCTGCGCACACAAATCATCCAAACCCCGATAATTCCGGGCTGCTCCAACCTGGATCGCCTTAAAGTCTTACTGTTTCTCTTTTACCCAGGCCACCGGAAAGGAAGCATACTTGATCGTCTTTCCCGGTTTGATATCGTCGCGATGATAGCTGTACACCACGTGTATAGTGCCGTCGGCGCCTGCGATCACCGAGGGGTAGTGGCTTGACGTGGCGTCTTTGGCGCGGGTGTCATTTTCGAGACTGCGTTTCCAGCGCCAGTTTTTGCCCTCATCGTCGGAGATGGCAACGGAAAGATTGAAGCGCCCTGCTTCGGTGTCGTTGAACACCATGAGCCATTCGCCATTGGGAAGCGTCACCATGTCGAAGCCGGCACCCGGGTTGGGAAGTATATCGTCTTTGGCGATGCTCCAGGTCATGCCTTTGTCGTCCGAAGTAGTGCGTTGCATCCGTTGAGGTGGCGGACCATTGTCCCGAAGGTAAGCCACCAGCGAGCTATCCTTTTTTATAGCGACCGTGGGTTGGATGCCGGCGCCGCCCAACACGGGGTTGCTGAATTGCCAGTGCTCTCCATCATCGTCCGAGACTGCGAAAAGGGAGCCGTCGAATCCATCGCTGTATAGCGGAAGGATCAGGCGGTTGCCGGCATAAACGGTTTTGTTCTTGGTTTGCCAGCCGAGCCTGCGGGTGAGCGGATACCCAAGTTTTGCCGGGGTGTCGTGTGCATCGTCGGTGATCCGGCCGCTGCGCAGCATGTTATGGCCTTTTGAGAGGCTATCCATTTTATGACGATAAGCTTTCCAATCGGTCATCAGCACTTGCTTGAGACTATCGGGAGCCTGGGGCAATAACGTGGATTTCATATAGTCTTCGTATTGACGCAACTGATCGTCTACCTGCACCACGAACTTATCGTTGGGTTGAATGCCGCGTTCGGTTTTGTCGCCGGCCTTTACCAACAAGACATTTTGCGTTTTCCATTGGGGTACGCCGGGTGAAGTATAGTTTTCGCTTCGCGCATACATCAACAATGACGTCTCCCATTGGTTGGCCAGCACAGTATACCACATCAGCCAAAGGCGTTGCTGCTTGTCCATGAACAGGATGGGATTGATGTCGGGAAAACCGGGCGCATCCGCCATCACGAAAGGAGTCGACCACGCGGTGTCTCCTTTTATCAATCGCGAACCTATGATCCGCACATCGTCGGCCCATCGCTCGCCCGACCCTTGAAACCACGCCGACAACAAATCGCCGTTGGGCAGCTCCACGAGCGTCGATCCATGGACGTGTTCGTCCTGCAATGGAAAAATGAGGTTGGTTCGCAACGATTGTCCGGGGGGTTTTTCGCTTGGGGGCCGACAACCGTTGCTCACCAACAAAATAAGGAACAGAAGGATCGCCTTCTTCAGAGATGTGATCATCATTGTTTTCGTTTTTGCAACATCACCCCACGCACCGCCGTGACGTCGTCGGTTTGTATGAGGTCGACGTTCAGGTCGATTGCTTTCTCATAGTTTGGCAAGGTATCGTGTTCACCCAGCAGATCGGTGAACACGCGAATGCCGGCGGCATGACATTGAGTCACCAGGTCCGGCGTTATCTCACGCCAGGCCACATCGAAAGCATAGGGTTTGAGCGACTGCGTTGTCGCGCGCACTTTGTCGGCACCCGGATACGACGGCATGAGACGGGCAGCGGCATATTCGTGACGGATCTTTAACAACGTCGCTTCGTCACCATAGAAAACCGCAGAATCCAACAAGGCATAGCGACCGAGTGTCTTCACCACCGTGCCCGCGACAATGTCTTTGCAATCCACATAGAGCCGGCAATAGTGCGACGACACCTTGTTATTCTGGACAACGAGGGCGCATACCTCATCCAAGACCGGCACTTTTTCGTTTTCGAATTTCCGGTCAAACCATTGGCCAGCCGAGAGACTTTGAAGCTCGCCGATCGCCACATCTTTCACGGGCTTATCAATACCCGTTGTTCGCTTCAGTGAACGGTCGTGGAGGCAGACCTGTGTGCCGTCGGAAGTTGTGCGGATGTCGACTTCGATAAAATCCGCTTTTATTTCCATGGCCTGCCGGAACGCGGCCAATGTGTTTTCAGGTGCCTGGCGCGATGCACCCCGGTGCGCCGACACCAGGGGAAGATGGCTTTCTGATTTTCTTATCGCAAAGGAAAGCAGCATTGCAGCAGCAACGGCGATCGCTCCAATTCTCCATCCTTTTATTCTTTTTATGATCGTCATCATTCTACCCTTAACGCCAGCCGCCCGCTTTCAAAGCCTGGATCACTTTCTGAGGTTCGTCTGTTTGAATGATGCTGGCCCCATGTTTCAACAATTTCTTTAACGCATGTTTTTCCTTTCCATTCCGGATTTCTTCATCCGGCTCACCGAGCGCGTTGATCCAGGCACGGGCATAGCTGCCTTTGATCATTTGAATACAATCCGGTGTGTAGAACGAGTCGTCGATATGAACCACCGGCGGATCGAACAACGCGATGGCCGAATCGGCTTGCGTGTAGCGATAAGCCCGTGGCATGATCATAAAATTGGTGTCGGCTGCGCGAATGGCAGCGAGCAACGCATAGTCGCTGTCGAAAAAGAAAACGATGTCCTTGGTTTCCGTTTTGCGAACGATCCGGAGAACGTTGTCGATGCGATCGGTCTTCAGGTCCAGGTCCACCAATATTTTTCCGGCTGCCACGTTCAACGCCTCTTCGAGTGACGGAATTTTTAATGACGTTCGCTTTCCTTTATCCACCAGGAAAAGTTGTTGCAACTCGCTCCAGGTCATGGCTTCGGGATCACCCTTTCCGTTCGTCGTGCGGTCCACGGTTTTGTCGTGCATAAGAAAGGGCACACCATCCTTGGAAACCTTTACATCCACTTCCACAATGTCGACGCCCAAATCGATCGCAGCCTGAATCGCCTTCAGCGAATTCTCGGGGTAGCGGTGATGTTCTGCGCGGTGGGCCGCTACCAATACACTACCCGACGGATCGAGCAGGGTATGGCGAATGGCATCGGCATTTTGCTGCGCATGGCCGGCTCCACAGATCCACAGGAAGAAAAAGAAAAGGGCAAAACGTTTTTGCATGGCCACCTATTTTACAAACACTTCATCGTTATCGGCCACATACATGCGGGTGCTTTCTGTGTATTCTCCACCGTTGGGGTCTTTGTATTTCAGATCGAGATAGAATGCCCTGTAGCCCGTGGGCGGAAAGGGTTGGGTTGACGTGATCACGGGGGTCTTCTTTTTCAGCATCAGGCTTTTGCCCGTCCACTTGTCGTTGCGGAAATCTGTATCGGGCGATTCGGTGGTCCACAGGATGGCATCTATCAATTGGTCGGGTGTCGCCTTCACGCTGAGGATGATGCCTTTCTTGGAATACGTTAACGTGGGCGTGCACAACGGGTAGGGTGTATGCATCAGGGTCTCTCCAAAAAAGGCGCTCAATGCGGTGAGTGCTTGTTTCTTGTCGCCCAGGTCATGCCCGACATTGGGAACGTAGTGCACAAAGTTCTGGCCTGGGATGCTGTCGATGTAGTGCTTGATGGCGTCTACGGTCCAGTACTCGTCGTTAGTCCCCATGAAGAGCATCTTGGGCATGGTCAGTTTCTTGCGATAAGAATAAGGATCGACCATCGTGTTGATGGCCTCTCCCTTTTCGGAACGCGCCGTTTGCGGGATGCCCAGCTTTACATAGTCTTCGATCTGCTCACTATAGGCCTTCCACATTTTGATCTGGTAGTCGAGGTTGACGGGCATGTTGAGCACATCGATCACCATCGGCGCAATAGCGGCCACCCGCGGATCGCTGGCACCCGTGAGCCACGTGGTCCAGCCACGCTTCGAAGCACCCGACACCAAAAAACGATTCACGTCATGTTGCAAAGTAGTTTTAGAAAACTCCTGCACGGCGTCCATCGCCCTGACGGCGCTCTTCACCATGGGGAAAAGCAGCGGCCAGGAATAGTCGCCGTCTTCTTTAAAATTGTGGAGCGTGAAAGAGATCAAGGCGTCTTCTTCGAGGTCGTTGAAGAGGGGTTGATTGGGTGTCTGGCGCAACACAGCCACGATGGCCTTGTTCTTGGTGGCCATGTCGGCCATCGATTTATTGAAGCCATCGTCGCGGCCTTTCATGTTGGGGAGGCCTTTGTTGTTGCTTCCGCCGGTGATGAACAGGAGCGCGCCATCGTATTTGTTCTCTGCCGGAACCAAGATTGTAAGCTGATGACTCCACACGAACTCGTGCCATTGTTGGGAGACCAGGAGCAGGCTATAGGTTTTTACATCGCCTAGTGTGTAGGTATCTTTTACTTCCCAGCGGTAGGTTTTGTCGCCATTGTTCAGGTAGCCTTGCAGGGCTGTGGAGGGTGTGAGTTGGGCTTGCAAGGCGTTTGTGCCCATGCAGAACAACAGGAGGGTGAGGAGGGTGTTGGGGAGAAGGTTCTTCATGAAACGGTGAATTTTGTTGGTTGAATTTAAGGATGATTTTGGCTTTGTGGTCCTACTTTGTTGAAGCTTCGCCCCCCATCGCTAAAGCGTCGGCGGGCGGAGCCACCGCTCGACGTAAAAGAAAAAAAGAG